>DASWRT010000113.1:0-31755 GCA_036403035.1 Allostellaceae bacterium
CGTCAAGATCACCCCAGCGCACGACTTCAACGATTTCGAGGTCGGGCGGCGGCACGGGTTCGAGCTGGTCAACATCTTCGACCGCGATGCGCGGCTCAACGAGAACGCACCGGAGCCGTATCGCGGCCTCGACCGGTTCGAAGCGAGGAAGCGCGTCGTCGCCGACATGGAGGCGCAGGGCCTCGTCGCGAAGATCGACGACCACGTGCTGATGGTGCCCTACGGCGACCGTTCCGGCGTCGTCATCGAGCCGTGGCTCACCGACCAATGGTACTGCGACGCCGCGACCCTGGCGCGGAAGCCGATCGAAGCGGTCGAGACCGGCCGCACCGTGTTCGTGCCGAAGAACTGGGAGAACACCTTCTTCGAGTGGATGCGCAACATCCAGCCCTGGTGCATCTCGCGCCAGATCTGGTGGGGCCACCAGATCCCGGCCTGGTACGGACCGGACGGCAAGGTCTTCGTCGCCGAGACCGAGGAGGAGGCAGGGGCCGAGGCGGCGCGGCATTACGGCCGCGACGAGGCGCTGACGCGCGACCCCGACGTGCTCGACACGTGGTTCTCGTCGGCGCTGTGGCCGTTCTCGACGCTCGGCTGGCCGGAGAAGACTCCGGAGCTGGAGCGCTACTATCCGACCGACGTGCTCGTCACCGGCTTCGACATCATCTTCTTCTGGGTCGCCCGGATGATGATGATGGGCTGCCACTTCATGGGCGACGTGCCATTCCGCACGGTCTACATCCACGCCCTCGTCCGCGACGAGCGCGGGCAGAAGATGTCGAAGTCGAAGGGCAACATCATCGACCCGCTCGACCTCATCGAGAAATACGGGACCGATGCGCTGCGCTTCACGCTGGCGGCGCTGGCGGCGCAGGGGCGCGACATCAAGCTCGCGGAATCGCGCGTCGAGGGCTACCGCAACTTCGCGACGAAGCTGTGGAACGCGGCGCGCTATGCCGAGATGAACGAGTGCCGGCTCGACCCGGGCTTCGATCCGCGCGCCAGCACGCTGACCGTCAATCGCTGGATCGCCGCGGCGGCGGCGGAGGCCGGGCGGCGGACCGCCGAGGCGATCGAGGCGTTCCGCTTCAACGATGCGGCGAACGCGGCGTACCAGTTCGTCTGGGGCACCTTCTGCGACTGGTACATCGAGTTCACCAAGCCCGTGCTGACCGGCGACGACGCGGACGCCAAGGCCGAGACGCGCGCGATGACGGCCTGGGTGCTCGGCCAGATCGTGCACATCCTGCACCCGCTTATGCCCTTCATCACGGAGGAGATCTGGGACCAGCTCGTCGGCGACCCCGGCGCGATGCTGATCACCGGCCGCTGGCCGGAGCATGGGGACGCCCTCGCCGACGAGGCGGCGACCGGCGAGATGGAGTGGGTGATCCGGTTCGTCTCGACCGTGCGCGCCGTCCGCTCCGAGATGAACGTCCCGGCTGCCGCCCGTTTGCCGCTGGGCCTCAAGGACGCGGCGCCGGCGACGCTGGAACGCCTCGCGCGGCATCGCGACAGCATCCTGCGGCTCGCCCGCCTGGAGTCCGCGGAGAAGCTGTCAGGCGACGTGCCGCCCGGTTCGGTCCAGGCGGTGCTCGACGAAGCGACGCTCGTACTGCCGCTCGCCGGCATCGTCGACCTCGCGCAGGAGAAGGCGCGCCTCCTCAAGGAAGTGCAGAAGCTCGGCGACGAGGCGGACAAGATCGCGCGCAAGCTGGACAACCCGCAATTCGTCGCCAAGGCCAAGCCGGAAGTTGTCGAGGAACAGCGCGAGCGGCATGATGAGGTGATGCAGGCCCGCGCCAAGCTTCAGGCCGCGCTCGACCGGTTCGGCGCCGTCTGACGGCGAACCCGGATTTCCGAAGAAGAGCGGCGCAGGGCAGGGGGATGGCCAAGACGATGATTCGTACGTTTCTGACCGGCGCCGGTCTGCTTGGCGCCGCCGTGCTCTGTAGTCCCGCCGCCGTCTTCGCCGCCGACGGCGTCGCCACCGTCAAGACGACGCAGGGCGCCGCCTTCGTCGTGGCGGAGGACAGCCGCACGCCGGCCGCGGTCGGCCTCACGGTTCCGGAGCATGCGACGCTGGAGACCGGCGCGGGCGGCTCGATCGGCGTCACCTTCCGCGACAACTCGACGATCTCGATCGGGCCGGACACGCAGATCGCGATCGACGATTTCGTGTTCAAGCCGGAAGCGCAGCAATACGCCTTCGTGACGCGCATGGCGAAGGGCACGATGGCCTACGTCTCCGGCACGATCGCCAAGATCTCGCCCGAGTCCGTGGCGGTGAAGACGCCGGTCGGGACGATCGGCGTACGCGGCACGCATTTCCTCGTGAAGCTCGATGACTGACCGGGCCGATGGCGGCCGCAAGGGAGGCCGCCGGACCACGCCGGCGGCGCTTGCCGCCGCGGTGCTGCTGCTTGCCGGCTGCGGCACGCCGCCGAACTACGTCGTGCTGCTCGACAGCCCCGACGGCAGGCCGAGCGCGGTGACGCTCACGACCGGCGCGGGGCAGCCCGCAAAGCTCGACAAGCCGGGAACCGCGGTGGGCGTTTCCGGTCCGGGCCGCGCGCCGGGCGAGACCTTCACGCCGGAGCCGGGAGAGATCCAGCGCACCTTCGGCGCCGCGCTCGCGGCGCAGCCGGCGCAGCCGGTCACCTTCACGCTCTTCTTCAAGTTCAACGCCGCGGAGCTGACGGACGAATCGCAGCGGCGCCTGCCCGAGATCCTGACGCTGTTCCGCGACCGGCCGGCGCCGGAAGCGGTCGTTGCCGGCTACGCCGACGCCGTCGGCGACCCGATCTACAATTTCGAACTCGCGCGGAAGCGGGCCGAGATCGTCCGCGACCTGCTGGTGAAGCAGGGGATGGACGCTCAGCGGATCGAAGCCGTCTCCTTCGGCGCGAGCAATCCGGCGGTGCCGACTCGTCCGGGCGTCCCCCAACCGCAGAACCGCCGCGTCGAAGTCACGGTGCGCTGAGAGCCTGTCCCGGCAGGCCGGCGACCGGTCGCGAGGCCGTTCTACTTGCTCTCCAGCACGATCCGCGTCCCGGTCTCGCCATGCTCCAGCCGGCGCAGATGGAAGGCGGCGAGCGGGTCGGTAGCGGCGAGCGCCGCGAACCCGGCGCGCGCTCCGGCGTTGTCGCCGCGCTCCAGCGCCGCGTAGGCGTCAAGATAATCGACGGGCGGCGCCACAGCCGCGCCCACGCCGGCCGGCAGCGGCTCGTAGGCCATCACGCCCTCGCTCTTGCCCTTGAGCACGAGAGTGCCGACCGGCCGGCCGACGAAGCCGGGGCAGCGCGACGCCGTGTCCTCGCTGACGCAGACGCGCGTGCCGAGCTGCTTGTTGACGGTCTCCAGCCGCGCCGCCGTGTTGATCGCGTCGCCCAGCGGACGGTAATCGAAGATCGCGCTGCCGCCGACATTGCCGACGATCACCGTGCCGGAATGGACGCCGATGCGCGTGATGCCCAGCGGCATCCCGGCGGTGCGCTTCTCGGCCGAGAAGCGCAGTGCGAAGGCGTCCATTTCGAGCGCGCAGGCGATGGCGCGCTCGGCATGGTCCGGCTGCGTCACCGGCGCCGAGAACATCACCGCGACCGCATCGCCGACGATCCGGTCGAGCGTCCCGTCGTGCCGGAAGGCGATGTTGACCATGCCTTCCAGATATTCGTTGAGCAGCCCGACCACGTCCTCCGGATTCGATCGCTCGACCAGCGAGGTGAAGCCGGCGAGGTCGGTCATCACGAACGAGCATTCGCGCCGCTCGCCGCCGAGCCGCAGCATCCCCCGGTCCTTCAGCAGATGCTCGACGAGGTTCGGCGAGACGTAGCTGGAGAAGGCGCGGCGGATCCACGCCTGCTCGCGCTCCGCCTGGAGGCGTTGCAGGAGGGTGCAGGCGAGGAAGATCGCCGCCGCGATGAGCGACGGATAGAGCGGCTCGATCAGCAGCCGCGCCGAGACGAACGCATACCAGGAGATGGCGCCGGCGCCGGCGACCGCGACGAGGCCGATCAGCGCCGACCACAGCGCGCCGACCCGCCCGAGCAGCAGCACGAGGGCGCCGCCGGCGACGATCAGAAACGTCAGCTCCGCCGGGTTCGCCCAGTCGGGGCGGGTGAGATACGTACCATGCAGGATCTGCTCGACGAGCTGCGCGTGCATCTCGACCCCTGGGATCACCTCGCCGCGCGGGTTGAAGCGGAGATCCTGCAACCCGGTCGCGGACGTGCCGACGAAGGTGACGGCGCCGTCGACCGCCGCGAGCGACGCCTCATCTCCGGCGAGGATTTTCCAGGCCGAGACCTTGCGCTGTACGTCGCCGGGGGGCCGCTTCGCGTCCGACTGCGAGAAATGCAGCCAGACCGCGCCGCTCGGGTCGGTCTTGACGGCGTAGGGGCCGATGCGCACGCCGTTGACGCCGGTCTTGAACCCGGCCCGGTACTCGCCCGGCGCGCCGGACGAGCTGACGACGAGGTTCGGCGCACCGAGCGCGACGCGCAGCGCTTCCGCCGCGAGCCCCGGCAGGATCTGGTTGCGGAAGCGGACGATCAGCGGCACGCGGCGCACCACCCCATCGTGGTCGAGCGCCGGGTTGATCGCGCCGTTCCCGCTCGCCGCCGCCTCGAACGGAGACAGGGCGACGACGGCGCCATTGAAGGGCGGGAGGAAGGAGCGCGGATCGTCGCCGCCGATCACGAAGTGCGGCTTGACCGCCGGAGGATGCGCCGCCCTCCCGTCCTCGGTCAGCGCGAAGCCGGTGACGGCGCCGCCGCCGGCGATCGAGTCGGCGAAGACGGCGTCCGGATCGGGGATGTTCCTCACCAATGCCGCCAGCTCCGGCGGCGCGTTCCAGTCCCGCAGCACCCGCTCCGGCGCGGTCCGGTCGGGTTCGGCGAACATGACGTCGAAGGCGACCGAGGCCGCACCGGCGTCACGCAAGCGGTTGAGCAGCACCGCGACCTTGGCGCGCGGCCAGGGCCACTGTCCTTCCCGCGCCAGGCTCTCGTCGTCGATGTCGACGATGCGGACCGGCGCCGGCGGGTCCGTGCGCGGCAGCCAGCGCTGGTAGGTGTCGAAGGCGATGTCGCGCAGCACGGTGCGGAACGGCGGATCGCTCACCTGCACCGCGGCGCCTGCGGCGAGGATCAGCCAGCCGACCACGAGCGGCATGCGGCGGCCGAGCGCCGCGACGACGTCAGACCGCATGGGTTGTAAATCCGGAAGAGGAGACCTCGACCAGCGCGCAAAGAACTCGCATCGCTCTGCAATTACCCGTAAAAGTGGCGACAATATGATCCTTTTTGGCGCCGCGCGGCGTCGGCGGTGAGGCGATGTTCAACCCGACCCAGCTCGTGATCGATACGTTCGTCGAGCAGATGAAGGCCGCCTATGTCCGGACCTATGGTCTTCTCGAGCCCGAATATCCGAACGTGATCGCGTTCGTCGGCCGGATCGCGCTGGAGAACATCGCCAACAGCGACGCGCCGTACCACGACGTCAACCACACGATCCTCGTCACCGAGGTGGGACAGGAGATCCTGAAGGGGCGTCATATCAGTCAGGGCGGCGTCGGGCCGCGCGACTGGCTGCATTTCGTGATCTCGCTTCTGTGCCACGATATCGGCTACGTGCGCGGAGTCTGTTTCGGCGACCGCGACGGCACGTACGTGACCGATGCGGACGGCAAGACCGTGACGTTGCCGCCGGGCGCTACGGACGCTTCGCTGACCCCGTATCACGTCACCCGCTCGCAGATTTTCGTGCGCGAGCGGTTCGGCAAGGTCGGGATGCTGGATTGCGACGTCATCGCCCGCAACATCGAGCATACGCGCTTCCCGGTTCCGGGCGACGGCGACCATGCCAGCACGATCGACTATCCTGGCCTCGTCCGCGCTTCCGACCTGATCGGACAGCTCGCCGACATCAATTACCGCCGCAAGGTCCCCGCGCTCTTCACCGAGTTCCAGGAGACCGGCACCAATGCGCGGCTCGGCTATGCGACGCCGGCCGACTTGCGCCACGCCTATCCGACCTTCTTCTGGAAGGCTGTGACGCCCTTCATTCAAGACGGCCTGCGCTACCTGCGCGTGACGCAGGAAGGCAAGCAGTGGATGGCCAACCTCTACGCCCACGTCTTCGCCGAGGAGCATCACGGCGCGCTCGGCGACGACCGGGTGATGTAAGCGGCGGCTGGCTCGCGGCCGGGGGCGAGCTCCCGTCAGACTCCCAGATAGGCCTGCCTGATATAATCGTCGCCCGCCAGCGCCGGGGCGTCGCCCTCGCGGGCGATGTGGCCGTGCTCCAGCACGTAGGCGCGGTCGGCGACGCGCAGCGCCGAGGTGGCGTCCTGCTCGACCAGCAGGATCGCCGTGCCGCTCTCGCGGATCTGCCGGATCGCATCGAAGATCTGCATCTTCAGCCGGTGCGCGATGCCGACCGACGGCTCGTCGAGGAGGAGGAGGGCAGGGCGGCCCATCAGCGCCCGGCCGATCGCGACCATCTGCTGCTCGCCGCCGGACAGCGTGCTCGCCTGCTGCGCGCCGCGCTGGCGCAGCACCGGGAACAGGCCGTAGATGCGCTCCAGGTCCGCCTCGATCCCGGCCGCGTCGCGCCGCAGATAGGCGCCCAGCATCAGGTTCTTGAGAACGGTCAGCTCCGGAAAGAGCCGGCGCCCTTCCGGACAATGGCAGATGCCGCGGGCGACGATGCGTTCCGGCGGCAGCGCCGCAAGGTCCTCGCCCTTGAAGCGCACGATGCCGCCGCTCCACGGCACGGTATGCGAGATCGCCTTGAGCAGCGTCGTCTTGCCGGCGCCGTTCGGCCCGAGCACCGCGACCAGCTCGCCGGCGCCGACCGCGAGCGACACGCCTTCGAGCGCCAGCGCCTTGCCGTAATGGACGACGAGGCCGCTTACCTCAAGCAGGGACAAGGCCGGGCTCCGTCTTGCCGATATAGGCTTCGACGACGCGCGGGTCGCGAACGATCGTGGCCGGCGGGCCGACCGCGATCACCTCGCCGAAATCCATCGCGATGACGCGCGTGACGAGCTGCATGAACTCCTTCAGCTTGTGCTCGATGATCAGGATCGTCAGCCCGTGCTCGTCGTGCAGCCGCCGGATCAGCGCCGCGAGCGGCTCGATCTCGCTTGTGCCGAGCCCGGCGAACGGCTCGTCGAGCAGCAGCAGCTTCGGGTCGGTCGCCAGCGCGCGGGCGATCTCCAGCCGGCGCTGGTCGCCGTAGGGCAGGGTTTCCGCCGGCAGATCCGCCTTGGCGGCGAGGCCGACCTGTTCCAGGAGCGTCATCGCGCGCCGCGTCCGGTTCTCGTGCAGGTCGCGGACGCGCGGGGCGAGGCAGGCGACGAGCACGTTCTCGAACACGCTCATCCCGACGAACGGGCGGCAGAGCTGGAAGGTGCGGGCGAGCCCGAGATTGACGACGCGGTGCGGCCGCAGCCCCCTGAGCGGCTGGCCGTCGAACCGTACCGTGCCGAGGTCCATCCTGATGAACCCGGTCAGCAGGTTGAACAGCGTCGTCTTGCCGGCGCCGTTCGGGCCGAGGATCCCGGCGATCTCGCCGGGCTCCAGGGCGAACGAGACGTCCTTCACCGCGACGAGCCCGCCGAACCGCTTGGTGACGTGCTCGACTTCCAGCAGCGGCGGCGCCGTCGTTGCGCCGCCGCTCATGCCACGGCTCCTCTCTCCTCGACCGCGGCGCGCTTGCGCCGTCCGCCGGGCAGCAGGCTCCGCAGCCACGCCCAGGCCGGCGCCACGAGCCCGCCCGGCAGGAAGAACAGGATCAGCATCAGCAGCACCGTGTAGACCCAGAGCCGGTACTCGCTGAGCCCGCGCAGGAACTCGGTCAGCAGGTTGAGCAGCAGCGCCCCGCCGACCGGGCCGTAGATCGTGCCCATGCCGCCGACATAGACCATGATGATGATGTTGATCGACAGGATCACGGCGAAGAGGTCGGGGCCGACCTGGAGCTGGTAATGAGCGTACAGCGCGCCGCCCAGGCCGGCGAACGCCGCGCTGATCGCGAGCGCGACGATCTTGTAGAAGGTGACGTCGATGCCGGCGGCTTGGCAGGTCGCCTCGTCGCCGCGGATCGCGCGCAGGATCGTGCCCCACGGCGAGAGCGCGAGCAGCTTCAGGACCACGACGGTCGCGACGAGGAAGGCAAGCGTCAGGTAGTAGTAGTCGAGCTGCGAATCGAGGATCGGGAAGATGCCGTTCAGCCCGTCCTGCCCGCCGGTGTAGCGCGAGAAGATGATGACGAGGTATTGCATCACCGTCGTCGCCGACAGCATCGCCAGCGCGAAGTAGGGGCCGCGCAGCCGCAGCGTCGGGAAGCCGATCAGCAGGCTGAACAGCACCGCGACGGCCGCCGCCGAGGGCAGGCTCCACCACGGGTTCAGGCCGAATTCGGTGTTGAGGAAGCCCGCCGTGTAGGCTCCGGCGCCGATGAACAGCGAATGGCCGAAATTCTCGCGGCCGGTCAGGCCGGACATGAAGTCCCAGCTCGCCGCCCAGATGCCGTAGCACAGGCAGACGGTGAGCACGCCGGTGATGTAGGTGCTGCCCGCCGCGAGCGGCGCCGCGATCAGCGCCGCCAGCACGACGAGCGCCGCGATCCCGTCCGGCAGTCCGATCCGCGGCATCATCGGATTGCTGCCCGCATTCCGCTCAGAACGCGGCGCGCTTGCCGAAGAACCCGGCCGGCCGGACGATCAGCGTGATCAGCACGGCGAGCACGGAGACGATCTGCGCCCATTCGATGGAGCCCTCAAAGGCGATGATGGTCTCGCTGTAGCCGAGGAGCAGCGCCCCGAGGATGCTGCCGGGGATCGAGCCCAGCCCGCCGACGATCACGATGGCGAACGACTTGACTAGCGGCAGCAGCCCCATCCCTGGGATCACCGTCTGGAAGGGGGCGACGAGCACGCCGGCCGCGGCTGCCGTCCCGGCCGAGATCGCCATCACCAGCGAGTAGATGCGGTCGCTCGGGATGCCCATGTAGCGCGCCGCCTCCGCGTCCTGCGAGATCGCGAGGATCGCGGCGCCCAGCCGCGTGTGCTGCATGAACAGCCACAGCCCGCCGAGGATGACGAAGCTGGCGGCGAGCGCGAGGAGCCGCTGCCCGCTGATGTCGGCGCCCGCCACCGTAAAGGTCGCGTCGACCATCGACGGCACGTTGCGCGCCTCCGAGCCGAAGACCAGCAGCAGCACCTGCTCGACCATCAGCCCGGTCGCGAGCGTGATCATCAGGACGGCGAGCTGCGACTTGCGCAGCGGCCGCACCAGCACCCGCTCGACCAGCACGCCGAATGCGGCCACGGCGCCGACCGCAATCAGCGCCGCCGGCAGCAGCGGCACGTGGAAGATCGCGGTCAGCGCGTAGACCGTATAGGCGCCGAGCGCATAGAACGCGCCGTGGGCGAGGTTGAGGATCCGCGCGACGCCGAAGATCAGCGTGAAGCCGACCGCGAGCATCGCGTAGATCGCGCTGATCACCGCGCCGTAGATCAGGATGCTGGCCAAGCCGAACGCTCTCCTGTGGGGCGTCCCTCGCCGGGCGGTTTCCTCGCTCCATTCCCTCCCCCCTTGCGGGGGAGGGAGAATGAAGTTGGATGATCACCACGAATAGCCGCCGTCATCGGCCGGCGCCGCTTCGGCCGCCGCGGCCGCTCAATCCTGTTGCAGCCACGGCGGGTTGATCATCTTCCCGTTGGCCAGCTCCTTCGGCCAGACGACCGTGCGCTTGCCGCCGTCCTGCCATTGCACGAACAGGTTGTTGACGAAGCCGGGGCCGTTCTTGGCGTCGTGCCTGTCGTCGAAGGCGAGATGGCCGCGCACGCCGAGATAATTGGACTTCTCCAGTTCCTTGATGACGGCGTCAGCCGCCGTGCTCTTCGCGCGGTCCACCGCCTCGGCGTAGACGTAGACGGCGTCGTAGGCGCCGCTCGCGGTATAGACCGGCGGGCCCTTGTACAGCTCGATGAACTTGTCCCACCACGCCTCGGTCTTCGGGGTCAGCGGCGCCCGCAGCACGTAGTTCGTCGTCACTTCGGAAATCGCCTTGCCGCCGACGCGCTCGAAGAAGTTCGTGTCCTGGCTCTTCACGTCGATGCCGCCGATCGGCACCGGGACCTTGGCGTCGTACCATTGCTTGACGAAGACGTCGGACGCGGCGTGCGAGAGGATGACCAGCAGGTACTGCGAGCCGTTCTCCTTGACCTTCGTGAAGATCGGCGAGAAATCGGCCGTCTGCGGATCGAAGAACTCGGCCATCGGGACGTCGATGCCGGCGCTGGTCGCCTCCTTCTTGAGGAAGGGCACCATGTCCTGGACCCATTTGGCGTTCTCGCCGAGGATCGAGATCTTCTTGTAGCCAAGCTCGCCGTGCAGCTTGCCCTTCATGAAGTTGAGCAGCTCTTCGGCCTGGATCTGAGAGCTGAGCGGGCTGGCGCGGAAGATGTACTTGTAGTGCTCGTAGTCGTCCTTGACCTTCGCCTGGATCGCCGGCGAGGCCGAGCCGATGCCGATATAGACCGTCTTGGCGCGGGAGATGTGCGGCAGTTCGGCGAGCGTCACGCCGCTGTCGTAGCCGCCGATCAGCACGTCGACATGGTTGTCGCCGGTCAGCTTGTTGACCGCCGCGACGCCGTCCTTCGGGCTCTCGCCCTCGTCGGCCACGGCGATCTCCAGCTTTCGGCCGTTGACGCCGCCTTTCGCGTTGATCTCGTCGATCGCCATCTTGGCGCCGTTGACGGCGTCGCGCCCGACCTGGAGCTGGATCGCGGTATTGACGCCGATCAGGATCGGCTTCTGGTCCTGTTGCGCCGCGGCCGGTCCTGCCGCGGAGACCGCGACCGCGAGAGCGAGCGGCGCCGTCGCCGCGAACAGCCCGAACGGAAAGCGTCGCGCCATACGTGCTCCCTCCCTACGTCGATATATCGATCGGCGGCTTTGCGCGCGCCTCTCCGATGAGCGTACGGGCAGGTACGACAGTTTGACAAGCACGGCGTCGCTCGCACCCTTCGCCGGATTCGCGACGCCGGGAGGAGCGGCATTCAGGATCCGGACGGCGGCGGTCCCGGCGCGCAGGCGGGGCGCGCCGCGGCCTCGCCTGCGCCGCCCTCGCGGCAGCGGAGATCCCGGACGAAGCTCGCGAGGAACCGCGACAGATCGGGCGGCGCGCCGCTGCCACGTCCGCCGAGGACGGGCGCGATCGTCTCGGCGTATCCTGCGTCGCCCTCGGTCCACCGGAACAGCAGCATCTGAGCCGCATGCGACTTGTACGCGGGGAGCGTGTTGTAGTCGGCGCCGGGCGGACCGTCGCGGCCGGGCAGGCGACGCCGCTCCCCGAGCCAACCCTGGAAGACGTAGAACGCGTCCGCCGGGGGCAGGAATTGGAGCGCGCAGTCGACTTCCCGGTCGGACTCGGTGACGTCGTCGGCGGCAAGGAACGGCGGGTCTTCCCCGGTCGTCAGGTAGCGCACCGTGTCGCGGTTCATGAACGGCGCCGCGCGGTGCCGGACCCGGCCGGGCTCGTGCGGATACAGCTCGTTCGACCATGTCGCGGCGTCGATCGCCAGCCTTCCGTCCGCCGGCAGCGCCAGCACGCCCGGCGCCGCGGCGCTGCCGAGCAGGTAGCTCCGGAGATAGTTGTGCTGCTGGAACACCGCTGCGACCGGCACCTGCGCTGCCGCCGCTTCTTGCCCGTCCGTGCCGGGCGCCAGCGCGATCGTCACCGCGGTGTAATGGTCGAGCTGATGCCAGTCGCGCGGATCGGCGACGATCCCGACCAGCAGGCGCATCCAGCCCGGCATGCCGGCGGGCAGCCCGGAGCGGCGGAACACGTAGTTGTAGGTGAGGAAGGTGAACTCGCGCTTCCCGTCGGGCAGCGCCACCGTCTCGCGGTCGATGCGGCCGAGCACGGTCGGATGAACGGGCGCGCCCCGCCCCGGTACGCCGCGATGGACCAGCACCGCGCCGGGGTCGGCCTTGTACGCGTTGAGCGTCTCGCGCGTCGGAGGTTCGGCGACGATGCTCCCGTCGCCGCGCAGCAGCGTCGCCTCGGCCACGTAGTCCTCATAGAAGCCGATCGGTCCCTCGGACTCGCGGTCGACGAACAGCCGCGGCCGGTAGCGGGCGAGGAGGGCGCGGTCGGTCTCGTCCGGCGGCGATTCCGCCGGCGGGTGTGCCGCGTACCAGTCGCGGAAGCCGGGATACTGCGAGAAGTTCGCGGCGGACTGGCTGCACCCCGCGGCGCCCGCGGCGAGCAGCAGCGCGAGGAGCGGCCCGGCTGCCGCCCTCCGCGGCCAGTATCCGGCCCGTCGCCGGGCCGCCGGAATAAAATCGACTGCCAAGTGTCTCATTGTCGGCTTATTCCAAAAGGCTGCCATGCTGCCTAGTGATTCCGGAGAAAACCCGCATGACCGCCCGATGTGAGAGCGGAGAGGCTGACGATGCGATACGTCGGGCGGCAGCGTCGAGGTCGCCGTCGGGCGCGGTCGCCGCTGCGCCGCCGTCGTCGCGGTCCGCGCCGGTTACGAGGATGGCCTTCCCGCAGACCCTGCCGTTCGTTTCGGTCGTCACGAACCCCTTCCTTCACGGTGGCATTTTGCGGTTTGATGCTGCACCGGTTGTGCGCTGCGCAACGCATTTTTCCACGCCGCGCCGTCGCCGCTGCGAGGGAGCCTGGAATGCTGACGATATGGGGGCGCGCGAACTCCTCGAACGTCCAGAAGGTCCTGTGGTGTTGCGACGAACTCGGCGTCCAATATCAACGGATCGATGCCGGCCGGTCGTTCGGCCGCACCGATGCGCCGGAATACCGGGCGATGAACCCGAACGGGCTGGTCCCGACCGTCCAGGACGGCGATGCTATCCTCTGGGAATCGAACACGATCCTGCGCTACCTCGCGACGACGCGGGGCGGCGCCCGGCTCTATCCGACCGAGCCCTACGCCCGCTCGCTCGTCGAGCGATGGATGGATTGGCAGATCGCGCACCTCGGCCCGCCGATGACGACGCTGATCTTCGCGCTCTACCGCACGCCGCCGGAGCAGCAGGATCGGACGGTGATCGAGGCGGCGCGGCTGCGCGCGGAGGAGTTGTTCACGATGCTCGACGGCGTGCTGGGACATCACGAATACGTCGCCGGCCCCGCCTTCTCGCTCGCCGACATCGCGCTCGGCATCTTCGGCTATCGCTGGTTGAACATGCCGGTGCGGCGGCAGCCGATGCCGAACCTCGAATCATGGTATGAGCGGCTGAAGCCGCGGGCCGGCTTTGCGGCTCACGTCATGCAACCCATTTCCTGACGAATGAAACCGAAAGAGGCAAGGACAGGCATGCGGAACATTGCGAAGGGGGCACTCCTGACAATTGCTGCTGCGGCGGTCGTCTCGGTCGGGATCGGCGCGGCGGCGCCGGTCGCCGCGCAGGACAAGGAGGCGGCGCTGAAGGACCGCCAGGCGACGATGAAGTCGCTCGGCAAGGCGATGGAGGACATCAAGGGCTATCTCGAAGGCAAGGTCGAACAGCCGGCGGCGCTGGAAAGCGCGCGGCACATCCAGTCGGTCGCCAACATCATTCCCGATAAATTCCCGCAGGGGACCGCGACGGTCGACTTTCCCGGCAAGTCCGGCGCGAAGCCCGTGATCTGGAGCGACTGGAACGACTTCCTCGCCAAGGACAAGGGCTTGAAGGAGGAGAGCGCGAAGCTGGTCGACGCGGTGAAGTCGGGCGACAAGAACGCCGTCGCCGCGCAGTTCGTCACGACCGGCAAGCAGGCGTGCGGCAACTGCCACACCACCTATCGCGAGAAGATCTGAGCGATCTGAGGGGCAGGGAACGCAGGGCATGGACGGTAGCAAGCGGCAAAGCTGGGGAAGCGAGGCCGCTGACGCCACCGGTCCGGCCCGGCGCATCATCGTCTGGGACCTGCCGGTCCGGGTGTTCCATTGGGCGGTGGTCGCGCTGATCGGCTTCTCCTGGTGGGCCGCCGAGCATGACCGGCTGGACCTGCACAAGCTGTCGGGATACGCGATCCTGACGCTGGTGCTGTTCCGCGTCTTCTGGGGCGTCGCCGGCAGCGCGACCGCCCGCTTCAGCTCGTTCGTCCGCGGCCCGCGGGAGGTTCTCGCCTACGCACGGCACTTCTTCAGCCGCGAGCCGAGCCACTGGATCGGGCACAATCCGATGGGCGCGCTGAGCGTGCTCGGGCTGCTCGCGCTGCTGCTCGTCCAGACCGCGACGGGGCTCTGCGCGTCCGATGAGGACGGTCTGGAGTCCGGGCCGCTGGCGCGTCTCGTCGGCTACGACATGAGCCGGACGCTGAGCAAGGTGCACGGGACCACCTTCACGCTGATCCAGGTCCTGGTCGTGCTGCACGTCGCGGTGATCCTGTTCTACGCCTTCTACAAGCGCGAGGATCTGATCGGCCCGATGGTCCGCGGGTCGAAGACGATCTCCCGCGAAAAAGCGGCTGCCGGCGCCGCGCCGCCGCAAGCGCCGCTCGGCCTCGCGCTGGTGCTTCTGATCGCCGCGGCGGCGGCCGTTTGGGCGATCGTCGCGCTGCTTCCGAGGCTGTAGCGGACGCTCCTTCCGCCACTGAAAAGGCGCGGGGCGGCGCGTGCCTTGCGTCCGGCCGTGCGTCGGGGACATGATGCGCGCCCAATCGACCGGAAGCAGGAGGAACGCCGCCATGGATCTTGGAATCGCCGGAAAGCATGCCCTCGTCTGCGCCGCCAGCAAGGGGCTCGGCAAAGGATGCGCCCTGGCCCTGGCGCAGGAAGGCGTGCATGTCACGATCGTCGCCCGCACGCACGAGACGCTTGAGGCGACCGCCGAGGAGATCCGGAAGAAGGCCGGCGTGACGGTGCGTTCGGTCGCGACCGACATCACTACGGCGGCTGGACGCCGGGCAGCGCTGGAGGCGTGTCCCGAGCCGGACATCCTGGTCAACAATGCCGGCGGACCGCCGCCGGGCGATTTCCACGACTGGACGCGCGACGATTGGATCAAGGCGCTGGACGCCAACATGCTGACTCCGATCGAGCTGATCAAGTCGACCGTCGACAGCATGATGGCGCGCGGCTTCGGCCGTATCGTCAACATCACGTCCAGCGCGGTGAAGGCGCCGATCGACATTCTCGGCCTGTCGAACGGAGCGCGATCGGGCCTCACCGGCTTCGTCGCCGGCCTGGCGCGCAAGACGGTGGCCAAGGGCGTCACGATCAACAACCTGCTGCCCGGCCCCTTCGACACCGACCGGCTCCGTGCGAACTTCACCGCGGTGTCGCAGAAGAGCGGCCAGCCGGTCGAGGAGGTACGCGCCGCGCGGATGAAGGAGAACCCGTCGGGCCGCTTCGGCACCATCGAGGAGTTCGGTGCCTTCTGCGCCTTCCTGTGCAGCGTGCAGGCCGGCTATGTCACGGGACAGAATTATCTGCTCGACGGCGGCGCATATCCGGGCACGTTCTGAGCGGACGCGGGCGCTGCGGGACGCGACGCCGGCGAACCAAACGCCGCCGGTGTCGTTACCGAACGCCGGTGTCGTACCGGACCCGGTTTGATGGCATGTCGGCATGGCGCGCGGTACTGGCACATTGAGGCGGAGCGGAAGAGGAGTTGCGATCCTCGTCGTCGAGGACAACCCGACGGTGCGGGCGACCGCCGTCGAGATGTTCCGCAGGATGGGGGCCGAGGTCTTCGACACCTACAACGGCCGCGATGCGCTCGCGATTCTTGAGGCGCATCCCGAGATCGCGCTCCTCTTCGCCGATGTCCGCATGCCGGGGATGACCGGCACCGAGCTGGCGGAGGCGGCGAAACGGCTGCGCCCGTCGCTGCGCATCGTCCTTACGTCGGGATATCTCGGCGAGGCGCCTGTGCCAGGCCTCCCTTTCGTGCCGAAGCCGTGGCGGGAGGAAGCGATCGCCGAGCTGATGCGCCAGGCTCAGCCTGGACCGGGCCGGCGCACGCACTGACGGCGGCCGCGTCCGGCCCGGTTTCCGGACCGCTCCCACGTTCGGCACTCTTGACGACCGGTCGTCCGCAACCTCTTGCGGGACCGGGACATCGCCGCTCCAGGCGAGGAGAGCGGCGGCGCCGATCCGTTTGCGCGAAACCCGCTAGGGCGGTGAAACCCTTCGCCCGCGCTACCGTTGATCCGGCGAAGCAAAGATGAAGGAGCGGTGGCGGAGCCGCTCCCGGCAGAACGGCGGCGGACAAGTGGCGGTTTCGAGAATAGAGAAGAGCCTCGCCCGTTTCCAGCGGGCCGCGCTCGTACTATCGGGCGGCGGCGCGCTCGGCGCCTATCAGGCCGGCGCCTTTGCGGCGCTGGACGCTGTCGGGTTCGAGCCGACCATTGTTGCAGGCTGCGGCGTCGGCGCGATCAATGCGGCGATCATTGCCGGCAATGCGCCGCAGATGCGCGTGCCGCGGCTGCGTGCCTTCTGGAATCGGGTCGGCGAGGCGATCTCGGCCGGCGGCGGCGAGCCGCGCCCGCGCTGGTGGCGGACTCCCTGGGCGGTACGGCGCGGCTCGTCCGGCACAGCGGCCGAGGCCGGCCGCGCCGGCTGGATCGCGCCGTACCGGCTCAACGCGCTGCTTACCGAACTGGTCGATTTCGGACATATCAACGCCGGGGTGACGCGGCTGACGATCGCCTCGACGCACCTTGCGACCGGGGCTGACATCCTGTTCGACAACGATCGCTGCGTGCTCGGGCCCGAGCACGTGCTGGCCAGCCTGCCGCCATCGTCGCCGCGCAATCCGGTGGTGATCGACGGCGAGCCCTACGGCGGCGAGGATCTGTACGCGTCGCTGCCGATGACGCAGCTCTTCGACGGCGCGCCGCCGGCCGATACGCTCTGCTTCGTCGTCGACGGCTTCGACGCCGAGCCCGGCCGGCAGCGCGGCACCAGCCGGGCGCGCCAGGAAATCGCGGCGTTGCGCCGCCGCCACGATCTGCAACGGATGATCGGCGTGATCGGCGAGCGGCTTCCGCCCGAATGGCACGCCGAGCCGGATATCGCCGGCTGCCTCGCGCACGGCTCGCGCGCGACGATGACGCTCGTCCATCTCGTTCACGAGAGCGATCCCGCCGACCTCGTCCGCAAGCTGCGCGACTTCTCGCAGGCCGCCGTCCGGCCCCGCTGGCACGCCGGAGAGCGCGACGCCGCGGCGAGCCTCAACCGCGCCGCATGGCTGGCCCCGCCGCCGCGCCGAGTCGGCATCGTCGTGCACGAGATGCGCGGCGGCGGCGTGCCGACGACGGGCGCCTGAAACGGAATCGAGGCGCAAGTAATATCAACGGCCGCTGAGCTTGGCTCAGCGGCCGTCGGTTAAGCTCGTTCGCCATCGGTCGACAAACGGGGCGGCGGTGTAGAAGCGAATAGTGTCGGCCGGGATCGGTGCTCGCCCGCGCATCGACGGGCGTGCGGTGCGGAACCGGGCCGGGCCGGCGCGCTGCTCCCCCGACCGGTCCTGCCGGCTCGCGTCTCGACTCAATCCTGGTCGATCAGCCCTTCCTCCTTGCCGGGAATGCGCTCCGAGTAGCTGCCGGGGAACTGTTCGGCGAGCCACAGCGCGTTGGTATCCGAGACGCCGTGCCAGATCACGTCGGTCATCGCGGTCTTCGCGATCACGACGCGGTCGCGGGTGCCCAGCAACGGCTGCATGGCGTTGAGGATCTGGTCGCAGTTGATGAGGCTGTCGACGAACCAGACGCCGGACATCGGCCGGGTCCAGCTCTCGAAATTCTGCTCGACCCAGCGCTCGACCGCCGGACTGCTGCGGGCCGGATCTTCGAGCGCGACCGTAATTACATAGATCATTGCGGATTCCTGCAGGAAGAAGCTGCGCCTGTCCTTTGTCGCAAACAGGGCAGGAGAGGGGCCGTTCCGCGCAACGCAGGGTCACGCCGCCCCTAAAGGGTCAACTGTTTCTTAACCGCATCAACCGCAGACTTCGCCCGCTAGGAGTACGTCGGACGGGATCGAAGACATGCGGTCGATGGCGAGAACCTTGGTAGAGACGGATGACCGTGGCGGTTTCGCCGCGGTTGTTCCAGCCGGTTCCGTCGCCGGATGGAGCGAACCGGTCCGGCTGCCGGCGATCGTCGCCGAAGCGCGCCGTTTCCGGTCCGGCCCGGCGGACTTGCGTGCCGCCCTCTGCCGCTGGGAAGACGACCTGTTCAGCGAGTTTCCGGCCGGCCACGAGCTGATCGCGCGCGGCGAAGCGGAGGCGATGATCGCCGCGATCTTCCGCGCCGTCGCGCGGCCTGTGCCGGCGCTGCGCCTCGTACCCGGTTTCGACGACCCGCGTATCGGCGGTTTCGCCGACGTCGCGAATCACCTGATCGCGATCGAGACCGGTTTCCTCTACCGCTTTCTCGTGCTGCACGAGTGCGCGCATCTGCTGGTGCCCGAGGATCGGCTGCACGGCGACACGTTCCTCCACGTGCTGACGCATCTCTACCGGCATTTCATCGGCATCCCCGAGATGCCGGTGCGGCGCCTGCTGCGTGCGCACGGTCTTCCGGCGCCGGCATTTCCCGCAGGGGTCTGCACCATCCACGGTGCTTCCGCTGCGGCCTGACGGCGCCGGCGCGGTGCGGCCTGTCCGCGATCCGCCCGCCCCGATAAGTCATTCGCCCTGTTTCGTTGCATTTTGGAGCATCGAGACTGTCTCGATAGTGTCTGGCCGCACGTCCCGAATTCAGGCACAATAGTTTCACTTGACATCCGTTCCGTCATTTTATTACACGGAGCTACCGATATTTTTTGGAAGGTTTCCTAATTGCACCACATAAAAGTTAGTTTCTTGCGAAATCTCTATCCCGGCTTCCGAAAATCTCCTCGTGCGGGATTGTCCGCATGGCTTTGAACGTTGTCCTAATAGCCGAAGCGGTCGAGGCTCGATGAACCGATTGGTAATCATCGGCGGCGTACGACTCCGGCGGTGTGGCGCGACGATCTGAGGGACCATGCTCTACCAAGCTTACCAAGCTCATAGCGACGTGCTCACTCCGATCCGACTGATGGCGCACGCAGCCCGCGGATTCCTCACGCAGCCCTGGCCGTTGATCGGCGACCACCCGGTCGTGCGCGGCGCGGCGGCGGCCTGTGAACTGGTTTCGCGCGCCGGCATGTCGCATTCCCGCCCCGACTTCGGAATCGCGGAAACGCGAGTCGGCGACCGGTTGGCGCGGATCACAGAGGAGGCGGTCGCCCGGCACCCGTTCTGCACGCTGCTGCACTTCGCCAAGGACATCCCGGTCGAGCAGCCGCGCGTGCTCATCGTCGCGCCGATGTCCGGCCATTTCGCGACGCTGTTGCGCGGCACGGTCGAGGCGATGCTGCCCGATCACGACGTCTACATCACCGACTGGGTCAACGCCCGCAACGTCCCGCTCTTCTACGGCCGGTTCGACCTCGACGACTTCATCGATCTCGTGGCCGATTTCGTGCATTTGCTCGGGCCGGGCTGTCATGTCGTCGCAGTCTGCCAGCCGGCGGTTCCGGTCATGGCCGCGGTGTCGCTGATGGCGGCGTCCGGCGATCCGGCGCAGCCGGCGACGATGACGCTGATGGGCGGACCGATCGATACGCGGCGAAACCCGACGCAGGTGAACCAGCTCGCGACCTCGCGGCCGATCGAATGGTTCGAGCGCAACGTGATCGAGGCCGTGCCGTCGCGCTATCCCGGCGCGTTCCGCCGCGTCTATCCGGGCTTCCTGCAGCTCGCTGGGTTCATGACGATGAACCTCGACCGTCACGTCTCGGCCCATTTCGACCTGTTCAAGCATCTCGTCCGCGGCGACGGCGACAGTGCGGAGGCGACCCGCGTCTTCTACGACGAGTACATGTCGGTGATGGACCTCCCGGCCGACTTCTACCTGCAGACCATCAAGCGCGTGTTCCAGGACTTCGCCCTGCCGCACGGCACGCTCGAGTCGCGTGGGCGGCCGGTCGAGCCGCGCGCGATCGAGAAGACGGCGCTGATGACGATCGAGGGCGAGAAGGACGACATCTGCGCCGTCGGCCAGACCTTGGCGGCGCACGAGCTGTGCACCGGTATTCCGAAGTCGCGGCGGGCTCACCACCTTCAGCCGCACGTCGGCCATTACGGCGTGTTCAACGGCCGCCGCTGGCGCACGGAGATCTATCCGAAGCTGCGTGACTTCATCCGCGCGAACGGGTGAAATAGCGTCTCCGTCCGGGCCGGTAAAGAGTCCGGCAGAATTCCGGGCCAGGAGACGCCTGAATGGTTGCACGCTCGAACAAGGTCATCATCACTTGTGCGGTCACGGGGTCGATTCATACCCCGACGATGACCCCGCACCTGCCGCTCACCCCGGACGAGATCGCGGAGCAGGCCATCGGCGCAGCCGAGGCCGGCGCCGCGATCCTGCATCTGCATGCCCGCGACCCGAAGGACGGACGGCCGACGCCCGATCCCGCGGTGTTCATGCAGTTCCTGCCCCGCATCAAGCAGGCGACCGACGCCGTCGTGAACATCACGACCGGCGGCGGCCACAACATGACCGTGCAGGAACGGCTGGCGGCGCCGCTCAAGGCGAAGCCGGAGATGTGCTCGCTCAACATGGGCTCGATGAATTTCGGGCTCTTTCCGATGCTCTCCAAGTACAAGCAGTGGAAGCACGACTGGGAGCCGCAGTATCTCGAAAACTCGCGCGACTTCATTTTCCGCAACACCTTCAAGGACATCGAGTACATCCTGAAGGAGCTGGGCGAGGGCTGCGGCACGAAGTTTGAGTTCGAGTGCTACGACGTCGGCCACCTCTACAGCCTGGCGCATTTCCTGGAGCGCGGCCTGGTCAAGCCGCCGCTCTTCGTCCAGACGATCTTCGGCATCCTCGGCGGCATCGGCGCCGACCCGGAGAACCTCGCGCACATGAAGCGGATCGCCGACAAGCTGTTCGGCGACCAGTACGCGTGGTCGATCCTCGCCGCCGGACGCCATCAGCTCCCGCTCTGCACAATGGGCGCGGTCATGGGCGGCAACGTCCGCGTCGGGCTTGAGGACTCGATCTATATCGGCAAGGGGAAGCTCGCCGAGAACAACGCGGCCCAGGTCGCCCGCATCCGCACGATCCTGGAGAACCTGTCGCTGGAGATCGCGACGCCGAAGGAAGCCCGCGACATCCTCGCCCTCAAGGGCGGCGATCAGGTCGCTTTCTGACCGGCCGCGGCGATACGCTTTGAAATTCCTCTCTCCCGGCTGCATGCTTGCCGGGAGAGGGGGGCCGGTTCAGCCGCCGCCCAGCTGGAACTCCGCCAGCCGGTCGCGCAGCTCCTGCGGCAGGGCCACGGAGCGGCGGGTCTCGTGGCTGATCAGCACGAGGACGCTGTTCGCCGTCCCGACGCACCGCCCGCCCTCGAACAATCCCTGGCCGACATTGAACGAGTTGCGGCCGATCGACAGGATGCCGGTGCCGATGTCGACCGTGCCGGGGTAATGCAGCTCGGCGCGGAAATCGAGTTCGAGGCGGGCGATCACGAAGTCGTTCCCCGGCGGGGCCAGCGGCCGTTCCGGGTTGTAGAGCAGGCTGACGCGGCCGGTTTCCAAGAGCGTCGCGAACACCGCATTGTTGACGTGGCCGAGCTTGTCGGTGTCGGCGAAGCGCAGCTTGTCGTGCGTCCACGCCTTGAACGACTCCCGCGCGGTAAGGCGTGGGGGGCGGGCCGGCGGCGTCGTCTCGGTCATCCTTCCTCCGCTGCTCTGTCAGGCATTCTTACTCGGCCGCCTTGCGCGGCGCCGGCGCGTCGAACGCGATCCCGGCCGCCGCCAGCGCGTCGATCTCGGCGTCGCTGTAGCCCGCCTCGCGCAGCACGTCGCGCGTCGACTCGCCGAAAGCCGGCGGCAGGCGGCGGACGCCGCCCGGCGTGCGCGACAGCTTCACGGGCGTGCCGGTGCCGCGATAGTCGCCGCGCTCGACGACCATCTCGCGATGCCGCGTGTGCGGGTGCGCCACCACGTCCGGCACGGTCAGCACCGGTCCGCACGGCACGCCGGCGCTGAGCAGGCGGGTCGAGAGATCCTCGCCGTCGATCGTTGCGAGCGCCTCCACCAGCACCGACGTCAGCGCGTTCCGATTCTGGACGCGGTCGCCGTTGGTCCGGAAGCGCGGGTCGTCCACCAGTTCCGGCCGGCCGATCTCGGCGCAGAAGCGCTGGAATTGCCGGTCGTTGCCGATGCCGACGAAGATCGGCTTCGTCCGGGTCGGGTACTGGTTGTAGGGGCTGACGTTGGAGTGCGCGTTCCCCGTCCGCTGCGGCGGCTTGCCGGAGAGGAAGAAGTTCGCGAGATGCGGGTGCTGGAGCGCCACCGCGCTGTCGTACAGCGTCGCCTCGACGAACTGGCCCTTGCCCGACCGTCCGCGCTCGATCAGCGCCATCAGGATCGCGATGCACGCGTTCATGCCGGTCGCGAGGTCGACCACCGGCACGCCGACGCGAACCGGCGCGCCGTCGGGCTCGCCGTTGACGCTCATCAGCCCGGCCATCCCCTGCACGACCGCGTCGTAGCCGGGGAAACCGCCCAGCGGCCCGTCGGCGCCGAAGCCGGAGACGCGGCAATGGATGAGCCGCGGAAAGCGCTCCTTCAGCACCTCCTCGTAGCCCATGCCCCAGCGCTCCAGCGTGCCGGTTTTGAAGTTCTCGATCAGCACGTCTGCGTCGGCGAGCAAGCGGAACAGCACCTCGCGGCCCTGCGGCTTCGACAGGTCGAGCGCGACGCCGCGCTTGTTGCGGTTAACGCCGAGGAAGTACGACGCCGTGCCGTCCTTGAACGGCGGCCCCCAGGTGCGCGTCTCGTCGCCCTGCGGCGGCTCGACCTTGATGATGTCGGCGCCGTGGTCGCCGAGCATCTGGGTGCAGTACGGACCGCCCAGCACGCGCGTGAGGTCCACCACCTTGATCCCGGCCAGCGCGCCGGCGCCTTTGCTCTGTTCCGTCATTGTCCGTCCTGGTGCGTGCCTTGGGAGGGCGCGTATCCACCCCCGCCCCGCCCCTCCCCCGTCAAGGGGGAGGGAGTTTGTTGTGATGCGGACGAAGCGCCGTCGATACTCCCTCCCCCCTTGCGGGGGAGGGTCGGGGTGGGGGGTGCAACCGCACCCACCCCGAACACGCTCGCCGCAAAATTGGGATAGTTCTCGGCGAGGAGAGGCACCACGACTTCCCGCATCTCGGCAAGCGTGCGCGCATCCGGCGCGGGCGTCGTCGGCGCCGCGCCCGATTCCGGGCGGTCGAAATCGAAGCCGGTCTCGTCCAGCACTTCCTCGACGGTGTGGCCGGGATGCACGCTCTCCAGCCGGAACCGGCGCCGCGCCTTGTCGAACGCGAAGAGGCAGCGAGGGGTGATCAGCGCGACCGGTCCGCCGGGCCGGTAGACGTTCGGCGGGCTCACGCCGGGGGCGCTGACGAAGTCGACCTTCGGCACCAGCGTCCGCCGCGAATGCTCCAGCCGGAACAGGATCACCCGCGGCACGACATAGTACATGTAGGCCGAGCCGAACGAGCCGGGGAAGCGCGCCGTCGGGTGCGCGTACTCGCCGACACTGACGAGGTTGATGTTCGCCTCGCCGTCGATCTGGCCGCCGGAGAGGAAGAACACGTCGATCCTGCCCTGCCCGGCGAGATCGAACAGCTCGCGGCCGCCGTCCGTGAAGAAATTGTGCTTCGCGCTTTGCAGCATCGAGACCCGCGGCACGCCGCCGCCGCGATGCCGCGCCAGCAGCGCCGCCGTCGCCGGGATCGGCGAGGACGCGCCGACCGCGATGTGCCGCACCGCCGCGCCCGGTTCGCCGCCGGCCTCGCCGATCAGCCGCAGGATCACATCGGCGAGCAGCTCCTCCTGGCGGAACGGAAGCGGCCGATGATTGTCCTGCTCAGGCGGCACGGCGCTCGTGCCGCACGTAACGATCGAGATACTGCGCGAAACCCTCCTCGCTGCGGGCCAGCCGCGCGTACTCGGCGAGGTGGCCGGCGTCGGCCGGGTACTCGTCGAAGGGCAGGGGCCACGCGCCCCGCGGCGCCACCGCGACCGCCTCGACGTAGAAGTTCGGCAGCGTGCCGGCGGCGAGCGCCGGATCGGCCATCAGGTCGCCGTCGTACAGCCGCTCGACCGTCGCCACCGTGCGGCGCGCCGCATGCGCCATCGTCGCCAGCTCGCGGCGGCGGCCGATCCAGACATTGCCGGCGCGGTCGGCCATCGGCGCATGGAACAGCGCCACATCCGGCACGATCGCCGGCAACAGCACCACCGGATCGGAAACGCCGTCCTCCGCGAACGGGTTGTCGATCACCCGCCAGTCCGGCCGGTGCGCGACGAGGTCCGACCCGATCAGCCCGCGCAGCGGCATGAAGGGAACGCCCTTCTCTCCCGCCTGGAGCGCCGCATGCAGCGCCGGGCAGGTCGCATCCTTGATGCGCACGCTGCCACGCAGCGCCGCCGCCGTGAAGCGCGGCGCCGGCCCGAACTCGCCGAGGCTGACCGCGGCGGTCTCGATTTCGGCGACCGCACCGGCGCCGATCAGCAGGTCGGCCTGAAGGCTGGAGGAGGGCAGGGTGACGAGCCGCAGGTCGCGGACGCCGCGGCGGACCAGCGCCCGCGTCGCCTCCATCGCGACTCCGGCGAACTCCGAGGGCACGACGATTGTCGCGCCGTCGCCGATCGCCGTCAGCGCCGCGTCGATATCCGTCCGCACGATTCCGCCCATGCCGCATTCCTCCTATGCGCCGGCACGAAAGTATGGGGCAGCGGATGCGCGATGGGAAGCGCCGGCCGGAGCAGGGCAGGGGTGCTGGATCGGACTATAATTTTGTTCGGCAGCGCTTTACGCCGCTTCTCCGCCCGCCTGTGGTGGAGTTCCCATCCATCGCTCTCGCGCAAGGAGCTAGTGATTAAGTAAAAGTAAGTTCGAACCACCAAGACACCAAGAACCCCAAGAAGATACAGACGCACGAAGCGCCGTTGCTCATGTCGTTCACCTCGGAGCCTCGATGGTCTCGACGCCTTCGTGTTCTTGGTGTCTTGGTGGTTCGAACATTGTTCTTTTTTGCTGGGAGGCTTGCTATGCCGCCGCGAACAGCCTCACTCCATCCTCCCGGTCGATCGCCCGCAGTCTCCCCCGGCTCTGCAGCCAATGCAGATGCGCCAGCGCTTCGCCGACCGCGAAGCCGAGCTGGTGCGTGTCGAGCGCGCGGCGGAACAGCAGCGGCACGATCTCGGCGGTGCTGCGCGGCCCCGCGGCGCAGGCTTCCTCGATCGCGGCGAGCCGCAGCCGGTGGTGCCGCACGAGCTGATCGATGCGCGTGTGCAGCCCGGTGAAGGGCAGGTTGTGCGACGGCAGCACCAGCACGTCCGGCGGCACCGCCTCGCGGATCCGCTCCAGCGAGTCGAGAAAGTGCGACAGCGGATCGGCTTCCGGCTCGTTCGGCCAGACGCTGACGTTCGGCGAGATCCGCGGCAACACCTGATCGCCGGACAGCAGCAGGCCGAGTTCGGGGCAATGCAGGCAGACATGCTCCGGCGCATGGCCCCGTCCGACGACGACGCGCCACGTCCGGCTGCCGATCATCAGCGTGTCGCCTTCCGCGATCCGCCGGAAGCTCTGCGGTATAGGGCTGACGCGGCTCGGATAGGCGCTCGGCCGCTCGACGAGCGAAGCGGCCAGCTCTGGATCGAGCCCCATCCGCTCATAGAAGCGGCTGCGCGTCTCGCGCGCGCCGTCATCCTCCGGAGCGAGCGAGAGCATGCGGGCGAACAGCCATTCCGTCTCGCTGATCCACAGCGGCGCGTCCGGCCAGCGCCCGGTCAGCCATCCGGCGAGCCCGATATGGTCGGGGTGGAAGTGCGTGACGATCACCCGCGCGACCGGCCGGCCGCCGAGAGTGCCGGCGAACTGGCTCTCCCAGATCGCGCGCGTCGCCGCGGTGTCGATGCCGGTGTCGACGATTGTCCAGCCGTCGGCGCCTTCGTCGAGCAGGTAGAGGTTGATGTGATCGAGCGCGAAAGGCAGCGGCATGCGCAGCCAGTGCACGCCCGGCGCGACCTCGACCGTCGCTCCCGGCGCCGGCGCGACGCCATGCGGGAAGCGGAGCGCTTCGTCCGGCGGTGCGCCGCCGATGTCCTGAGGGCTCACTCCGTTCCCGTGCGGCGGCGGAGGGTACGGCCGGTTTTGAAAGTCATCGGGTGCTCAGCGTCCCTTGAATTGCGGACGGCGCTTCTCGGCGAAGGCGCGCATCCCTTCCTTCTGGTCCTCGCTCGCGAACAGCAGCTGGAACGCCTTGCGTTCCAGCAACAGCGCCGTGTCGAGGGAGGCGTTCTGGCCGGCGATGATCACCTCCTTGATCGCCGCCACCGCGAGCGGCGGCATGGCGGCGATCGTCGACGCCATCTTGAGCGCGGTGTCGAGCACCTCGGCGTCCGGCACCACCTCGGAGGCGAGCCCCATGGCCAGCGCCTCGCGCGCCGTCACCGGCTTGCCGGTCAGGCACATCTTCATCGCCTGGAATTTTCCGATGGTGCGCGTCAGGCGCTGCGTGCCGCCGCCACCCGGTATGATGCCGACACGGACCTCCGGCTGGCCGAACTGCGCGCCCTCGCCGGCGATGATGATGTCGCAATGCATCGCGATCTCGCAGCCGCCGCCGAGCGCGAACCCGTTGATCGCGGCGATGATCGGCTTCGGGCAGGCGTTGATCGCCTCCAGCGCGCGATGCGAGCGGCGGAGCACCACCTCGATCGGGTTCAGCTCGGCCATTTCCTTGATGTCGGCGCCGGCCGCGAACGCCTTCTCGTTCCCGGTCAGCACGATCGCCCGCACGGACTCGTCGGCGGTGAGCGCCACGAAATGCTCCGCGAGCTGTACCCGCACGGCCATGTTGAGCGCATTGAGCTGTTCCGGCCGGTTGATCCGGATGAGCGCTACGCCCTCGGACGGTCGTTCGAGGATGGTTTCAACCATGCGTCCGCTCCTATCCGGCTTTCCTCACCGCTCCCCGGAGCGGCGCTGGTTAATTGACCGGCAGGGTAGGCGAATGCAAGAGTGCCCGACAAGCAAGGCGTCCGGCGCTCTGGAATGCAGCCGGCGCGGGTTGCAAGGAGAGAAAAGTTGCGGGACTTCAGCGCTCCGGGACGGTCGGCGGCTATCGGCGAACACGGCATGGCGGCGACCTCGCATCCGCTCTCGACGCTGGCGGCGATCGACGTGCTGCGCGCCGGCGGCAACGCCGTCGATGCGGCGATTGCGGCCGTGGCCCTCCAGGGCGTCGTAGAGCCGCAGATGACCGGGATCGGCGGCGACTGCTTCGTGCTCTATTCGCCCAGGGCCGGCCGGCCGATCGCGCTGAATGGCTCCGGACGCGCCCCGGCGAAGGCGCGCGCCGAGTGGTTCGCCGAGCGCGGCATCGCCGAGATCGAGCCGGACTCGCCGCACGCCGTCACCGTGCCGGGCGCGGTCGACGCATGGTGCCGGCTGCTCGCCGATTACGGCACCAAGAGCCTGGACGAGCTGCTGCAGCCGGCGATCCGCGCCGCGGAGGAAGGCTTCCCCGTCTCGCCGCGCGTCGCCTACGACTGGTCGTCGGAGACCGCCCGGCTGGCCGGCGATCCGCTGACCGCCCGCGCCTTCCTCAAGGACGGCGGCGCCGCCTACGTTGTGGGCGACCGCTTCCGCAACCCGGCGCTCGCCGCGACGCTGCGCCGCATCGGCCGCGAAGGGCGCTCGGCGTTCTACGAGGGGCCGGTCGTCGCCGCGATCGTTGCGCGGCTGAAGGAACTGGGCGGGCTGCACGAGGAGTCCGACTTCGACGCGCAGCGCTGCGAGTACGTCGAGCCGATCTCTGCCCGATATCGCGGCTACGAGGTGGTCGAATGCCCACCGAACGGGCAGGGGCTCGCCGCGCTGATGATGCTGCGGGCGCTCGAAGGCTTCGATCTCGCCGACGGACGCTGCGGCGACGCCGACCGCATCCACCTCCTCGCCGAGGTGACGAAGGCAGCCTATGCGGCGCGCGACGCCTTCTTCTGCGACCCGCGGCACGGCGACGTCGCGGTGGCGGAGTTCCTGTCGGACGCCTACGCCGATCGGACGCGCAAGGCGCTGCGGCTCGACCGCGCCCTGCCGCCGTCGGTCTGGCACGAGGTCGAGCACAAGGACACGGTCTATCTCACGGTGGTCGACAAGGACCGCAACGCGATCTCCTTCATCAACTCGATCTTCAACAATTTCGGCAGCGCGCGTTTCGAGCCGAAGAGCGGCGTGCTGCTGCACAATCGCGGCGCCAGCTTCCGCACGACGCCCGGCCACCCGAACGCGATCGCACCGGGCAAGCGGCCGATGCACACGATCATCCCCGGCATGGTGATGAAAGACGGCCGCGCCGTGATGCCGTTCGGCGTGATGGGCGGCCACTATCAGGCGACCGGCCACGCCCACTTCATCTCGCAGATGGTCGATCTCGGCAAGGACCCGCAGCAGGCGATCGACGCGCCACGCAGCTTCTGCTTCGGCGGCGTGCTGTCGCTGGAGCGCACGCTGCCGGCCGGGGTAGGGCAGGAGCTGGAGCGGCGGGGGCACCGCATCGAGTGGTCGGCGAAGCCGATCGGCGGCGCGCAGGCGATCCGGATCGACCACGAGCGCGGCGTGCTGATCGGCGGCTCCGACCCGCGCAAGGACGGCATGGCGCTCGGCTACTGACGACGCGGACGACCGGGATGCGCGGCGACGCCACGGTCGCGGTATCCCCGGCGGCGGGAACCAAGGGGCGCGGCGTCGCCGAAATCGGCTTCGCGCAGCGCGCCGGCCGTTCCCGCCTGACGCATCTCTATCAGCGCGACCCGCTGCGCGTCCTGTTCCCCCACGCGGCGGAGGACGACGCTCCGCTCGCCGTCCTGGTCACGACCTCCGGCGGCCTTGCCGGCGGCGACACGCTCGCCGTCGACGTGTCGGTCGGGCCGGGCGCGTCGCTCCACGTCACGGCGCAGGCGGCGGAGAAGATCTACCGCTCCGATGGCCCGGACACCGAAGTTTCGTTGCGCCTTGCCGCCCAAGACGGTGCATGGCTCGAATACCTGCCGCCCGAGACGATCCTGTTCGACGGTGCGCGGCTGCGCCGGCAGGCGACGGTGGAACTCGGCCGCAACGCCGCGTTCCTCGGCGGCGAGATCGCCGTGTTCGGTCGGATCGCCCGCGGCGAGACGCTGACTGCGGGGCTGCTGCACGATGCATGGGAAGTCAGGCGCGAGGGCAGGGCGGTCTGGGCGGATGCGCTCCACCTCGACGGCGACTTCCCTGCCCTGCTCGCCGACCCGGCCTGCCTCGACGGCGCGACCGCGGCGGCGACGCTGATCCTGGCGGCGCCGCATGCCGAGCGGTTCCTGGACGACGTACGGAAAATCATCACGACGGGCACCGCCGGCGGCGGCGTGCGCGGCGGCGCGTCGCTGGTGAACGGCGTGCTGCTGGCGCGCTTCCTCGGCCGCGACGCGGCGGCGTTGCGCGGCGCTTATGCCGTACTCGCAATGTCATTGCGGCAAGCGGCCGGCGGATTGCCGCCGCGCCTGCCGCAGACGTGGCACATTTGATGCTTTAATCAGCATCGGACGGAGAGGGGAGCGATGAACCTGACGCCTCGCGAGAAGGACAAGCTGCTGATCGCGGTCGCGGCGATGGTTGCGGAGCGCCGCCTGAAGCGGGGCGTCAAGCTCAACTACCCCGAGGCGGTCGCGCTGATCACCGACTACGTGCTGGAAGGCGCGCGCGACGGGCGGAGCGTGGCGGAGCTGATGCGCGACGGCGGCACCGTGCTGACGCGCGAGCAGGTGATGGAGGGCATCCCGGAGATGATCCACGAGATCCAGGTCGAGGCGACCTTTCCGGACGGCACCAAGCTCGTCACCGTCCACAACCCGATCCGCTGAGGGGAGGAGTCGCCGACGATGATACCGGGGGAGATCGTCACCGCGCCGGGCGAGATCGAGCTGAACGCCGGGCGGGGGACCGTGACGCTCAGCGTCGCCAACACCGGCGACCGTCCGATCCAGGTCGGCTCGCACTACCATTTCTACGAGACCAATTGCGCGCTCAGCTTCGACCGCGAGAAGGCGAGGGGCTTCCGCCTGGACATCCCGGCCGGCACCGCCGTCCGCTTCGAGCCCGGCCAGACCCGCGAGGTCCGCCTCGTCGCCTATGCCGGCGCTCGGCGCGTCTTCGGCTTCAACGGCAAAGTGAACGGGGCGCTGTGATGGCGAGGGACGCAGCCGCGGTAAATTCTCTCGCTCCTCGGGGAGAGGAGCCTGCATCCCCTCGCCCCTCGGGGAGAGGGAGGGGCCCACGCGAAGCGTGGGAAGGTGAGGGGGCTTACAGGCGATCGGCTTGTAGGCATTTCCCCCTCACCCCGCCCCTCTCCTCGAGGGGAGAGGGTGATTTTGCGCATTGCCAACGGGGGGAGCGCTGACCGATGCCCGCCCGCGTCTCCCGCGCCTCCTATGCCGCGATGTTCGGCCCCACGATCGGCGACCGCATCCGCCTTGCCGACACCGAGCTGTTCGTCGAGATCGAGCAGGACTGCACGATCTACGGCGAGGAGGTGAAGTTCGGCGGCGGCAAGGCGATCCGCGACGGCATGGGGCAGAGTCAGGTCGCCAAGGCCGACGGCGCCGCCGACACCGTCATCACCAATGCCGTCATCATCGACCATCGCGGCATCGCCAAGGCGGATATCGGGATCACCGACGGCCGGATCAGCGGCATCGGCAAGGCCGGCAACCCGGACGTGCAGCCGGGAGTCGACATCGTGATCGGGCCCGGCACCGAGATCATCGGCGGCGAGAACAAGATCGTCACGGCGGGCGGCATCGACAGCCATATCCACTTCATCTGCCCGCAGCAATTCGAGGACGCGCTCTACAGCGGCGTCACGACGATGCTCGGCGGCGGCAGCGGACCTGCATCGGGTACGCTGGCGACCACCTGCACCGGCCCCTGGCACCTCCACCGCATGCTTCAGGCGGCGGAAGGCATACCGGTCAATCTCGGCTTCTTCGGCAAGGGCAACGCGTCGGACCCGAGGCCGCTCGTCGAGATGGTCGAGGCCGGCGCCTGCGGCCTGAAGCTGCACGAGGACTGGGGCACGACGCCGAACGCGATCGACACCTGTCTCTCGGTCGCCGAGCAGCTCGACGTGCAGGTCGCGATCCACACCGACACGCTGAACGAGTCCGGCTTCGTCGAGGACACGGTCGCGGCGTTCAAGGGCCGCAACATCCACGCCTTCCACACCGAGGGGGCGGGGGGCGGGCACGCGCCGGACATCATCAAGGTCTGCGGCCTACCGAACGTCCTGCCCTCCTCCACCAACCCGACGCGGCCGTTCACCGTCAACACGGTGGACGAGCATCTCGACATGCTGATGGTCTGCCACCATCTCGACCCGCGCATCCCCGAGGACGTGGCCTTCGCCGAGAGCCGGATCCGGCGCGAGACCATCGCGGCCGAGGACATCCTGCACGACATCGGCGCGTTCTCGATGCTGTCCAGCGACAGCCAGGCAATGGGGCGCGTCGGCGAGGTGATCATCCGCACCTGGCAGACCGCCGACAAGATGAAGAAGCAGCGCGGCCGGCTGGCCGACGAGCAGGGTGACAACGACAACGTGCGCGCCAAACGCTACGTCGCCAAGTACACGATCAATCCGGCGCTGGCGCACGG
>DASWRT010000114.1:0-28278 GCA_036403035.1 Allostellaceae bacterium
AACGTCGCGTTGGGCCGGTACTGCATCGGACGCCGGCAGCTGTCGCATTCCCCGATGATGTTGTCCGCGAAATACGGCCCTTCGCCGGGATCGAAGAAGCCGGGAATGAGGAGGGCGTCCGCGCTCGCGTGCGTCGTGATCTGCAAAAACGCCGGCAGGCGGATGTCGAGATCGGTGAGATTCTTGGCGAGGTTCGGGCTGGCGTTGACGTTGCCGTGCGGCGCGAGGCGGTCCAGCGCCCGGAGCACGTCGGCGCGGTTCTTCGGATCGCCCATTCTGTCTCGCTTCCTCCGGCCGCCAGCCGGTGGCCGCTGGCCGCCTGCTGTCCCCATGCGGGCTGGTGCGTGGCCGAGTCCCCGGTACGCGGTGGTTTTATAGACGATCGCGGTCTGCCGATCACGCCCGGTTGTAGACGGGCGGTTTGCGGACGTGGCGGCGAAGGAACGGCTGCGAGAGCGAGGCAGTAGGGAACGGAGAATAATGGAATGACCAATTTGTGAAAAATCATAGTAAACGCCGCGTAAAGGGAATCCCGAACGGCGTAAGCAAACGCACGCGCTTCGGTTGAATGGATAAGCGCGTCTTTATCGCGTTCCGAAAGACTGCGTTCGCCCGCGTTTGATCGTGACGAGCCGAGCGGCCCTGGATCCACAGCGCCGACGGCCGGCTTATCGAACGCTCCACCGTGAGGAGCGCCGTCCCTTGGGAAGCACCGTGAACCCGCCGAGCCAGCCGTTGCTCGGCGCCTACTTCGGCAATACCGCGCCGGCCGACGAGCAGAGCCTCGCCGGCATGGAGCAATGGCTTGGACGCAAGGTCGACTACGCCCTCGTCTTCCTCAACCAGAGCAGCTGGAGCGGCTTCGACAGCTCCGTGCAATGGACCCTCGATCAGTGGCCGCAGCACGAGAAGCTGCTGATTTCCGTCCCGCTGATCCCGAGCGGGGACACGCTGCAGAACGCCGCCACAGGCGCCGACGACCAGCATTACATACAGGCCGCGCAGAAGATCGCCGCGTACGACCCCAACGCGATCATCCGCATCGGCTGGGAGATGAACGGCGACTGGTATCCCTGGTCGGCGGCGTCCGACCCGCAGGGCTACATCGACGCCTATCGGCACGCCGTGGATGCGTTCCGCTCGGTATCTCCGAACTTTACGTTCGTCTGGAGCCCGAACATCGGCACCGGGACGATCGACCCGGAGAAGGTCTATCCGGGCGACGCCTACGTCAACGTCGTCGGCATGTCCGTCTACGAGGGCAGCAGCTGGTTCGCCGGGAAGACGCCGGAACAACGCTGGGACTGGCTGATGAACCAGCCGGACGGCCTCAAGTGGCAGCAGGAGTTCGCCGCCGCGCACGGCAAGCCGATGGGCTATCCGGAGTACGCATCGGACTTCAACGACGGCTATTTCGTCTCCCACATGGCCGATTGGATCAAGAGCAACAACGTCGCGTTCCAGTCCTGGTGGAACGCGAACGATGCCTTCAACGGCTCCCTGCAAACCCACCTGACGAACGAGCAGGCCTATGAAGCGGCATGGGGACCGGGCGCGGCCCCCGCACCGGCTCCAGCCCCAGCCCCAACTCCGACCCCAGCAAGCCACGACACGCTCGTCCTCCACGTCGCGGAGGATGCATGGCAGGGCGACGCCCGGTTCACCGTGGCGGTGGACGGCAAGCCGGTCGGCGGAGTGCTGACGGCGACCGCGTCGCACGCCGCCGGCCAATGGCAGGACGTGACCCTGACCGGCGACTGGGGCGCGGGAGCGCACCGGATCGACGTCACGTTCACGAACGATGCGTGGGGCGGCTCGGCGAGCGCGGACCGCAATCTCTACGTCGGATCGGTGGATTACGACGGACAGCATTTCGCCGGCGCGAAGGGATCGCTGCTCGGGAACGGGACAGCGAGCTTTTCGATCGGCGCATCCGCCGCGCCGTCCCCGGCACCCGCTCCCGCGCCGACGCCGGCCCCGGCCGTCAGCACCGCCGTGCTGCACGTCTCGGGCGACAACGGGCACGGCAACCCGCAGTTCATCGTGAAGGTCGACGGGCAGCAGGTCGGCGGCACGCTCGGCACGTCGGCCTCGCACGATGCCGGGCGGTGGCAGGATCTGACGGTGAAGCTCGGCGCGATCGACGCGACCAAGGCGCACGATCTCTCCATCAGCTTCGTCAACGACGGGACCGGCGGCTCGCACGCCACCGACACCAACCTCTATGTCGGCGGTATGGAGGTCGACGGCCACCATGTCGACGGCAGCGCCTTCGCCAGCAACAACGCCTCGCTCGGCTATGACGCGATCGACAGCCACGCCGCGGTGATGGTCGTCAACGGCGTCGCGACCTACCATCTCGGTCCCGATTACTGGCACGCCTGATCGAGCCGGCTCGCCGTGAGGAAGCGCATCCTCGTCAGGATCGCCGGCCTGCCCGCCGGGAACCGGTCGCCGGTCCACATTGTCCGGTTGCCGTTTCGGCGAGGATGGAGGAGGCGGGCTGCCGCACGGCTGCACCTGCCTCCCGTTTGCGGTGCGGGGCTCGACCGTGCGGTGTGTCTCGCGACGGAAATCAACGCGCGGGCATTGCCGCCGGCGTCGCCACGATCGAGGGCTTATCCGCGGCGCTGCTCGGCCGCACGACGACGCCGGCCGTACGCGACGGCGTGTCGTTCGACGAGTCGCCGGTCGCGCCCATTGTAGCCTGCCGGGTCGTGGCGGTCGTAACGCTCTGCGGCCCGTCATGGTCGCCCAGCTCGTACTCCCAGTTTCGCAGGGTGTCGTCTCGCATCCGCTGCGACTGCTCGCCGGTCTCGTGCACGGGGTCGCTCAGGACCGGCGGCGGCGCTGCCAGCATTGCCGCAAGCGCGAATGAGCACGTGAGTAGCTTTGAATGCAGCATGGGTGCCTCTCTGCTTCCGAGGAAGCGAGATTGCGCGAGCGCCATTTGAGAGCTGCCCGCGATGACTTCCGACGGATTGTCGGCGAGCGCGAAGTCAACGGCTCATCTGCATGTTTGCAGAGCCGTTCGGCTTAAACCCTTCGCCGGGCTGATATTCCGGAAAACCCACTTCCGTACATGCCGCAAGTACCGCGGATGCTGTGAGGGCGAGCAAGAGTACGGCAAAACATCGGCGTGCCATCTCGTATTTTCCTTCCGATAACAGGAGATAAAGTGAAATTTATGGCGCAATCCCTTCGTGCGCTGTGACCGCAATCACATGTCCGCGAACAATTTTATTTTTTGTTCTTTTGAGAAATAAAATGACACGAGCAAATTTTATTTGTGTTCTCTTTTCAACTCTGAGATGTCGTGCGCATGTCCTCCAGTTCTGCGCGCGAGATCTGCTTTGTCGCGGTCAAGAGACTGCCGCCGGCTACGGCGTCCACCACGATGCTGCCCGCTCCCTCGTCGGCGTGATCTCGGCGGCTCCCATACGCGGTGAGGCATTGTGGGGCCGCGCGAGATGCTCGCCCTGGCTCCGACGCTTTGCGGCGTGGGCCTCGCGGTGCATAAGGCATGACGCGCGCCGGCAGGCGGGGCGCTACGAACGAGAGGCGATGACGTGACGGGATACGGACCTACTCGGCGGGGCACGAGCCGCGCGCGCCATGGCGATGCAGGGTTCAGGCGTTCCAGCCCAGGGCGAAAGGGAATATGAGAAGCCGCCAACCGAGGCCCCGTCCGCTTTCCGTCCTGCTCTTTCTGGTTCTGGGACTTTTCGGATGCAGCCCTTTGGAACCGTCCGCCTTTGCCGGAGGCGAGCCGCGGTTCGAGCCGGAGAAGTTCTTTGCCGGCCACATCCATTCGTGGGGCGTCATCGAGAACCGCTCCGGCGATCCGGGCAGCCGCTTCACGACCGAGATCGAAGGCCGCCCGGACGGCGATGCGCTGGTGATCGAGCAGCATTTCGCGTTCGACGACGGCAAGCGGCAAGAGCGGGTCTGGCGGCTGCGGCGCATCGACGAGCACCGCTATGAAGCCACCGCAAGCGATGTCGTGGGAACCGCGACCGGCGAGGCATGGGGGAATGCCTTCCGCTGGGAGTACACGCTGGCGACGGAGCCCGGGAATCCGCTGAAGAATGTCGGGATGAAGCAATGGATGTACGGCGTGGGAGACGGCAGCACGATGATGAACCGCGTCACCGTCACGAAGCTCGGCGTCGTCGTTGCCGAGGTGACGGAGTTCTTCTGGCGTGGCGAAGGGCGCGAGAAGCGCCCGTGAGGTGGGAATGACGGAGGATCTTCATGACTGACCAGCCCGAGAACGTCGTCCTCGCCTGCCTGTGCCGGATCGACGCGAAGGTCGACCGCCTCGCCGTTGGCGTGCGTGAGGTTCGAGACCGGCTGTCGTCGGTCGAGCAGGCAGTGATCACCTTGCACCGGGGGTGGTTGGCGTAAAGGAAGCCATCGCACACACCAATGCTCGTGTCGATCAGCTCATCGACCGGCTGGAGCGTATCGAGCGCCGACTCGACCTGAGTGATACGTTGGCGCCGACATGAGCGGTACGATCTTCCGGACGAGCCGCTTGTGTATTCGTCGTGACGGCAGTGACGGTCCGAGCTTGGTTACGACGGTTAGCATCGCGGTGGCGCTCGGCTGATTTTCAGCCCACCCATCTCGCACAACTTGGTTGCGGTCGTTTCCTTTTCGGACGTATCATGTAAGCGCACAGCGGCCGCCGCCGGCTGCACCCGCTCTTTGACATCGTGAATTGGGAAGGAGTTTGCGGCCGGAGTCCGCCCGCCGCGAGTGGCGCAAAAACAGGCGGAAAACAGGACGGAAACAGGAGAAAAACAGGAGCGGAAACAGGTGAATGTACCTGTTATCCGGTTGAGCGTCGCCGCTCAAGATATTGAAAAACCCCAATGTCGTTCGGCGCGGTTTGGCCTTCCCACCTGTTTCTCAGGAAAAACGGCTCCGGCGGGGCTGTTCCCGACGCCGTGGAGGACCGGCCGGCGGCCCTCACATCGGCGCTCTTCCGTAGGCGGGAGAGCGAGGGGCGGCAGCGTTCCGTTTTTGGAAAACCTTCTGCGTTCACACGTCGTGGAGCAGGCTCTCCAGCGCGTCGCGGGCCTTCTTGATCCGCTCGCGCTTCACGCCGGCCAGCGGGTACTCCGCGCCGGTCACGGCGCTCAGCACCGCATTGGTGCGGTCGAGCGCCTCGCGCACGTCCTCGCCCTTGCGGCGGCGGCCGATCAGCTCGTCGCGGAGGCGGACGAGGCATCGCGTCGCCTCGACGAGGTCGTCATAGACATGGTCCGCCCGGTCCTTCGTCGCACGGTCGAGCGCGCTGAGCGCCTCGCGGCATTTATCGCAGACCGTCTCGTCGAGCGCGCTCATGCCGGCATCGTCTCGCGGTGGAGGCGGCCATCGCCGGTCGGGTCGACGTCGTAGCGCGGCGGCGTTCGCTGCGCCGCCTCGATCCGCTGCGACGTCGGGCGGCTTCCGTCGGCGAGGCGCGGCTGGGCGTGGCGGAAATAATCGCGCGGCCGTTTCGCCGACTCGTTGCCGGCCTGCATGATCGAATGGCGCGTCATCATCCCGCCGGCCAGCACCGCGAGCGAGGCCAGCACCGAGAGGGCGGCGCTGCTGCGGCCTGCGCCGCCGTTGCGGCTCCGGCGGTCTCTCTTGCCGCGCTCGCGGCTGTCGCCGCCGCCGCTGCCGGAGCGCGCCGCGTTCGCCGCCGCCGTGCCGGGCCGGCTCTTGGCGAGCGCGTAGCAGGCGAGCGGCAGCACCGCGCCAATCGCGAGCGCGCCGACCGTGTGCATCGCGCCCCATTTCGTCTCGCGCAGCGCACCGTCGACGCCTTCGGCCTCGTATTCGCGGTCGGCGGCGACCGAGGCGACGAGGTCGATGGCGGTCGCCGCAGCGGCCACGTCGTCGAGCGTCCCGGCGCTCTCCGGATCGCCGTCGACCCGCGCCGAGAGCGACAGCGCCGCCGCCGCGGTCGCGACGGCCGAGCTGGCGAAGCGGACGCCGAGCAGGCGGGGTGCTGCGGACCAGAGCGGCGTGCTGGTCGCGGCGAGCAGGGCGGCGGTGTAGGTGCTCATGCCGGCGCCGAACAGCGCCGCCGGAATGCCGGCGGCGGTCGCGATCGTGCGGGCGACGCCGGGCCGTCCCGGCAGGAGTTTCGCGCCGATCTGGCCGGGGCCGCTCCGCTCCGCCAGGAAATCGGCCGCCGCGGCGGTCAGGCTGAACAGGCTGAAGCCGGAGAGGATGTAGGTGCCGATCGACATCGGCGAGGTCCGGCGGAAGATCCGCAGCATGTTGTAGAAGCGCTGCGGCGTGTGCAGGTCGATGATGAGCAGCGGCGGGCCGAGCGCCACGGCGATCAGCGCGATATGGCGGCCGTTGCGGACGATCGTGCGCGACCGCCCGCTCCCGGCAAGGTCGGCCATGGTCGCCAGGACCTGCGCCGATCCGGACAGCCCGGCGAGGTAGATGTAGAGCGAGACCTTCCAGTCGAACGGGCTCGGCTTCAGGACCGGCCGGTCGTAATAGGTCTCGCCGTCATACGGCCCCGGAACCGGCCCGCCGGCCAGCCCCGCATCGCGGACGCGGCCATAGGCGGCCCTGGGGTCGCGGGGGTTTCGTTGCTGTACGCCCTCCATCATCGGTTCCCGTTCCGCCTTCCCCTAACTGTAGGGGCGGGGCTTGCCCCGCCCGGGCGGCCCAAGGGCCGCCCCTACGTTAAAACCGGGCTCAACGTTCGCGACTTCCGCCGCCGCGCCCCGCCGCGAACACTGCCAGCGCGGCGAGCGCCGCCAATCCCGCCACCGTCGCGAGGCCGGCGCCCAGCGCCGGGGCGACGCGGTCGGCGGCGCGGGACGGCGCGGTCGGCAGGTTGTAGACCTCCGGCCGGTCGGTCAGCAGGAAGAAGGCGTTGAGGTGCCCCAAGTCGCCGGTCGCCCCCGGCCCGTCGGGGACGCCGTAGAGATAGGCGTCCGGGGCGCCTTGCTCGTGGAGCTGCTCGACGCGCCGATGCGCCCGCGCCTGGAGGTCGGAGGTCTCGCCGAACTGGATCGAATCGGTCGGGCAGGATTTGGCGCAGGCCGGCTCCAGCCCGCCCTTGAGGCGGTCGTAGCAGAGCGTGCATTTATGCGCCTTGCCGTCGATCGGGTTGAGGTCGACGACGCCGAACGGGCAGGCCGGCACGCAGTAGCCGCAGCCGTTGCAGATGTCCTGCTGCACGACCACGGTGTTGAACTCGGTGCGGAACAGCGCCCCGGTCGGGCACGCCTCCAGGCACGGCGCGTTCTGGCAGTGCTTGCAGACGTCGCTCATCATCAGCCAGTGGCTCTGATAGGGCGGCATCGTCGTCGCGCGCTCGCCGTCCTTGCCGATCTTCTCGATGAAGGCGACGTGCCGCCACGTGTTGTACGACAGCATCTGCGTGTTGTCGTAGCTCATGCCGGTGAGGCCGAGATGGTCGGCGGGGAGCGCGTTCCACTCCTTGCAGGCCACCTCGCACGCCTTGCAGCCGATGCAGAGCGTCGTGTCGGTGAAGAAGCCGTAGCTCTTTCCCGGCTCGATCCTGACCCCGGCGGTCAGTTCCGACTCGTCCGGGATCGGGCCGGGCAGGAACGACTCCGGATAATCGGCGGCACGCGGATGCACCTGGGTCATCGTCGGTCCCGCCCTCCTACTCGGCTGCTTCCGTATTGGGAGCGCCGGGCGGCGCGCCGGGGCGGGCGAGCCGGCCCTTTCGCAGGTTGCAGGTGAACGCCTTGCCTTCGTGGATGCTGGTGTTCGGGTCGCCGACGACGCTGCTCAATTGGTTGGCGACGTCGCCGGTGGCGTAGCCCTTCCAGCCGAAATGCCAGGGCAGGCCGATCTGGTAGACGCGCCGCCCGTCGATCTCGAAGGGGCGCAGCCGCTCGGTGACGAGCGCCCGCGTCTCGATCTCGCCCCGCGCCGTCGACAGCACCACCCAGTCGCGGTTGCGGATGCCCAGCTCGGCCGCCAGCTCCGGCGGGATCTCGGCGAAGCCCTCGGGCTGCAATTCCGCAAGATGGCCGACGAGCCGGGTCGGCGTGCCGCCGGCATGGTGCTCGGTCAGCCGGTAAGTGGTGAGGGCATAGGGATAACGCGGGTCGGCGACCTCGTGATAGCGGTTGTCCGGCCGGCTCCATTTCTTCGCGACCGGGTTGTCCTGCTGCTTGTACAGCGGGTTGCGGACCGGCGATTCGACCGGCTCGTAGTGCGTCGGCAGCGGCGCGTCCTTGAGGCCGGACGGCGTGAACAGCGACGCCTTGCCGTCGGCGATCATGATGAACGGGTCGTCGCCGCTCAGCGCCTCCATCCCTTCCGGCCGCTTCGACCAGTCCGGCCGGTAGCTCGGCGGCTTCTTCGCCTCGAAGTCGATGACGTCGGGACCGATCCAGCTTCCTTTCTGCTCGTCCCAGTACATCAGCTTCTTGCGTTCTGACCACGGCTTGCCGTCCGGGTCGGCGGAGGCGCGGTTGTACATCTGCCGCCTGTTGTCGGGCCACGAGAAGGCCCAGCCCAGGTGCGTGCCCGGCCCGTCCGGCCCGTCGGGCTTGCGCGACTGCGCCCGGTTGTGGTTCTCCTCCGGGAAGATGCCGCTGTAGAGCCACGCGCCGCAGGCGGTCGAGCCGTCGTCCTTCAATTCGTTGAAGTTCTCGACCTGCCGCTTCTCCGGCCAGGTGTAGCCGTTCATCTCCTTGAGGATCGCGTCGACCTTGGGCCCGACGATCTCGCCGGTGGTCGGGTAGTCCCAGGTCAGGTTCTTGATCGGCAGGTCACGCGGCTCCTGACTGCCGGCGTACAGCTCCTTCAGGCGGCGGCCGAGATGGTAGATGAACCACGTCTCCGACCGGCTGTCGCCCGGCCCGTCGACGACCTTGTCGTGCCATTGGATCAGCCGGTGCGTGTTGGTGACGGTGCCTTCCTTCTCGCCGGCCAGCGACGCCGGCATCAGGAACACCTCGGTCTTGATGTCCTGCGGCCGCATCTCGCCGTTCTGCACCGGCTTGCCGGAGTACCAGAAGGCGGCGGTCTCGGTCTCGGCGAAGTCGCGCACCACCAGCCAATCGAGCTGCGCCAGCCCGCGCTGCACCAGCTGGGTGTTGTGGCCGCCGACCAGCGGGTTCTGGCCAAGCATGAACATGCCGCGGATCAGCCCGTCGCGCATCGCCAGCGTCATCGGCAGCTGCGAGTGGTCGCCGACGATCCGCGGCAGCCACTGGAAGCCGAAATCGTTCTCCTTCGTCCCCGCCGCGCCGTACCAGGCACGCAGCAGGCTGACGAGGTATTTCGGCATGTGCGCCCACCAGCCGGTCGGCATCCGCTCGTGCTTCAGGAAGTCCTTGAGCGTGTCGTGTTGCTTGAAGGCGTGCGGCTGCGGCAGATAGGTCGGCAGCATGTTGTAGAGGGTCGGGATGTCCGTACTGCCCTGGATGCTCGCATGGCCGCGCAACGCCAGGATGCCGCCGCCTGGCCGCCCTACATTGCCGAGCAGCGCCTGAAGGATTCCGGCGGCGCGGATCATCTGCACGCCGGTCGTGTGGTGCGTCCAGCCCACGGCGTAGCAGATCGTGCCGGTACGCTCCCGTCCCGAGTTCCGCGCCATCGCGTCGGCGACCTTCAGGAACAGCTCCTTCGGGCAGCCGGTGACGCGCTCGACCATCTCCGGCGTGTAGGCCGCGAAGTGCCGGCGCATGATCTGGTAGACGCAATGCGGGTGCTGCAGCGTCGGATCGCGCGGCGGCGGCCCCTCGGTCAATCGCTGCAACTGGTCGGAGAAGCTCTCCGTCGTGTTGACGAAATGCTCGGCGAGCGACGACGGCACGGCCTCGCCCTGATACTGCCAGCTTTCGTACTTGTAGACGCGGTTCTCCGCATCCCAGCCGGAGAAGAACCCGTCGCCCTCGCTGGCGTCGCGGAACCGCTCGTCGATAATCGTCGACAGGTTCGTGTAGTGGAGCGCGTACTCCTTGAACCAGAGGTCGTTTTCGAGGACGTAGCGGATGATCCCGCCGAGGAACGCGATGTCGGTCCCGGCGCGGACCGGCGCGTAGATGTCGGACAGTGCCGAGGTCCGCGTGAAGCGCGGGTCGGCGTGGATGATCGTCGCCCCCTTCTGCTTCGCCTGGAGCGCGAAGCGGAAGGCGATCGGGTGGTTCTCGGCCATGTTGGAACCCATCACGAGCACGCAGTCCGCGTTCGCGAGGTCCCACTGGGGCATCGTCGCCGCACCCCGGCCGTAGGTGGCGCCCAAACTGGGCACCGAGGATGAGTGTCAGACGCGGGCCTGGTTTTCTATCCAGACCATCCCCAGGCCGCCGCCGAACAATTTTTTGATGACGTAGTTCTCCTCGTTGTCCAGCGTGGCGCCGCCCAGCGAGGCGATGGCGAGGGTGTGGTTGACGGGCTTGCCGTCGGGCAGCTTCTCGACGAAGGTCTCGTCGCGCGTCTCCTTGACGCGTTGCGCGATCCGCTCCATCGCCCAATCGAGCGGCTTCTCCTCCCACCGGTCGGAGTAGGGCGCACGGTAGAGCACCTTGGACAGCCGCAGCTCGCTCGTCAGTAGCCCGAAGGTCGCGGCGCCCTTCGGGCAGAGCGTGCCCTGGTTGATCGGGCTGCGCGGGTCGCCCTCGATATGGATGACCTTGCCGTCCTTGGCGTAGATCAACTGCGCGCAGCCGACCGCGCAGTACGGGCAGATGCTGGTGCCGATCTTGTCGGCCTGCTCCAGCCGCGGACGCAGGGTCTTGGATTGCGTGCTCTGCGCCGCTTCCCTGTACGGGTCCTCGCCGACGATTTGCTTCGGCAGCGACCAGTCGCGGACGAACCCCGCGACGCGGGCGCCGATGCTGCGGCTGGGACGGCGTCGGCGACGGTCGGAGGAGGCCATCTTATTGCGGTTCCTCAGAGATTGACGCGGTGCGCGGCGGCGTGCGCGTCGCCGGTCAGGGTGACGTCATGGGCGATGCCGGCGATCATGCCGGGCGCGTCTTCGTACTCGACGACGACGTGCGCCTGCTCGCGCTGGAGCGGATGAAGGTCCGGGCTGTCGACCGGGGCGTCGTGGGCGAGCATGAAGAGCCGCGCCGGCCCCTCGTCGCTGACGAGCTGAAAACGGCGCTCCTGGATCACGGTGATGACGCCGCTGATCCTCTTCACGACAGACCCTCGGATTGCGGTTGCGCCGTCGGCGGCGACCTCGGACGAAGGAGAAACAGAGTTCCTCGCGCTAACGTTCCTTCAGGCCACGCGGTAAATTCCCCGACGGCGACCAGCTTTCTTGATGGAAATCAAACGGTTGCGGAGGGGGTTTGCAAGATCCGGACGTGCGGTCCCCCGCCGTCGCCGCTTCTGGCCTCGACGGTCCCGATCTCCGCCGCCTCGCGGTAGCCCAGCGCCCGCAGCGCCACGATGCAGAGCGCTGCCCGTTCGGCGGGAACGCCGGCGAGGAGCCCGCCCGCCGTCTGCGGGTCGGCGAGCAGCTTCAGTTCGATGTCGCCGATGGGACCGCCGTTCAGCGCGTCGGTTGCGACATCGATATTGCTCGGATGCAGCGTGCTGACGATCCCGCGTCGCAGCGTCTCGCGCACTCCCGGCAGCACCGGGATCGCCTCCATGTCCAGCGCCGCCGATACGTCGCCGGCCGCGCGGAGCATTTCGAGCAGATGGCCGATCAAGCCGAAGCCGGTCACGTCGGTGCAGGCGACTGCGCCATGCTCGCGCAGGCAGGCGGCGGCCGGTCCCGCCTGATGCAGCATCGTTGCGATGGCTGCCTCGACCCAGCGCGCCTTCGCCTCAGCCCGCATGTCGGCGGCGAGGATCGTGCCGGTGCCGATCGGCTTGGTCAGGATCAGCCGGTCGCCGGGACGGAGCCCGGATTTGCGCAGCAGACCGGCCTCGGCGACCGTGCCGGTGACGGCGAAGCCGAGCGCCGCTTCGGCCGCTTCGGCGCTGTGCCCGCCGACGAGCCGGGCGCCCGCCGCCTCGATCGTATCGAGCGCGCCGCGCAGCATGTGGAACAGGTCGTTCTCGACGACCGCCTCGGATGCCGGCGGCAGGCAGGCGATCGCGAGCACCGTCGAGGGCTCGCCGCCCATCGCGTAGATGTCCCCGAGCGCATGGTTCGCCGCGATCCGGCCGAACAGGTACGGATCGGTGACGAAGGCGCGGAAGAAATCGACGCTTTGAACTGTGAGCAGCCCCGGTGTCGGCGCGCGGAGAACGGCCGCGTCGTCCGGTGGATCGAGCGCCGCGACCGCGTGTTCGGCTTGCAGCGGCGCCAGACGGCGCAGCACCCGCCCGAGGATCGGCGCCGGCACCTTCGCGCCGCAGCCGCCGCAGCGCATCGCCTCTGCGATCGCAGCGTCGGCCGCTGTCGCAGCTTCCCGCGACCGCTCCATCGCCGGCAGTTCCTGGTACTGCCGCATCCAGCGCCGGTCGATCCACTCCTTGAGCCGCCACAGCCATGCGCCTTCGGCGGCGAACGGGCCGCGCGAGGCGACGGCTTTTCCGTCGCCCGTGCCGATCAGCGCGAGATTGTGTTTTTGCGGCCTGAACGGGCGCGGAGCCTCGCCGGCAAGGACGCGGCGCAGATTGGCGGTGAGCGGCGGCCCTTGGCGCACCGCATAGACGCCGGCTTTCTCGCGAGGATAGGGCACCACCGAAGCGACGTCGCCGGCCGCGAAGACCAGCGGGTCGTTAAGAGAGCGCAACGCGGCGTCGACCTGGATGAAGCCGCCGTCGTCGAGCGCCAATCCGGTCTCGCGCAGCCATGGCGCCGCCCCGGCCTGCGTCACCCAGAGCGCTTCGTCGAAGCCGACCCGGCGGCCGTCGGCCGCGATCAGCGCGCCCGGCTCGACACGGACGATCTCCGCGTTCGTCTCGACCGCGATGCCTCGGGTGGCGAGCGCACGCTTCAGCAGATGCCGCGCGCGCCTGATGTGGTGCGGCAGCAACTCGCCGCGCGTCACCAGCACGACCGACGGCGCCAGTCCGCTTCGCCCCTCCTCGGCGAGCAGGGTCCGCAACCGGTGCTCCACCGCCAGCGCCAGCTCGACGCCGCCCGCGCCGCCGCCGACCACGGCGATGCGCAACGGATGCTCGGCCTGCCGCACACGGCCGACGATCCGGTCCCAGCGCTCGGCGAAGCGGACGATCGGCTTTACCGGCGTGGCGTTCTCGGCGGCTCCCGGCACGTCGCCGGCGCGCGGCGTCGAGCCGATGTCGATCGACAGCAAATCGTAGCGTACCGGCGGGCGGGAGCGGCACAGGACGAGCCGCGCCGCACGGTCCAGCCCGACCGCCTCGTCGTGGATCAGCCGCACCCCGGCGAAGCGGGCGAGCCGGTTGAGGTCGATATGGCACTCGTCGAACGTGTAGTGCCCGGCGATGTAGCCCGGCAGCATGCCGGAGTAGGGCGCCTCCACGTCGCGCGCGATCAGCGTCACGCGCACGCCCCGCACCGGCCGCATGCCGAAGCCCTTGAGCACATGGACGTGCGCATGCCCGCCGCCGATCAGCACCAGATCCTTCGTCACGGGAGCGTTTCGCATGCGCAGCGGCGGAGCAGGGAAGGGGATCGGCTCGGACGGCGGTGCGGAAGGCGCGGCCGTCACGCCGACGAATATGGCACCGGTTGCGCCGCCGCAAACCCCCGGTGATTCCCTCGAACCGTGCGGCGGCGCTCAGCCCAGGGTCGGGTGACGCCCGATGCGCCTCCGGTTGATCAGAAGGTAGAGGCTCGGCATCACGAGCAGCACGAGCGGAAGCTGCACGACGAGGCCCGAGATGATGGCGATGGCGAGCGGCTGCTGCATCGCCGAGCCCTGACCGATCGCGAACGCCAGCGGCAGGAGCGTCAGGATGGCCGCGATCGTGGTCATCGCGATCGGCCGCATGCGGTTCTGGCCGGCCACGACGTAGGCCTCCCGCGGCGGTGTTCCTTCGGCTAGCAGCTCGTACAATTCCGAGAAATAGAAGATCGCTACTTCGGTGACGATGCCGATGATCATCGTCATGCCCATCATCGCCGTGATGTTGAGCTCGACGCCGGTGAGCCACAATCCAACGAACACCGCGCAGACCGCGAGGAGCGGCATCAGCAGGATCGAGATCGCGACGCCGAAGCTCTCGTAGAGGAACAGCAAAAGGACGAATACGGCCGTGACCGCGGCGGCGAAGACCTCGATCAAGCCGCGGAAGGCGATCTGCTGCTGTTGGTACAACCCGCCCAGCTCGTACCGGACGTTGCTCGGCAGCAGGCCGGAGCTGCCGAGGACGGTCTGGACGTCGGCGGCGACGGAGCCGAGGTCACGGCCCTCAATGCGCGCGGTCACCGCCACCATGCGCTGCAGGTTCTCGCGCCCGATCTGCGGCTGACCGCTGACCGGCTCGAAGCTGGCGATCCGCTTCAGTGGAACGAGATGCCCGTCGGGCGCCCGGATCGGCAGGTTGCCAATGTCGAGATCCGTGCTCCGCACGCTCGCCGGCACCCAGATCCGGACGCCGAGCTGCTTGATCTGCTCCGGAACCTGCGTCACCACCTGCCCGCGCAGGTTGAGGTCGAGCAGTCGCGTCGCCTCGTTGAGATCGATGCCCTCGAGCGCCGCCTTGGTGCGGTCGATCCGGACGTCGAGCGCGTCGCCGGCCGGGTTGATGCCGTTCCGCACGGAGACGATGCCCGGAACCTTGCCGATCGCCGCCCCGACCTTCCGGGCGGTCGCGGCCAGCGTCGCCGGATCGGGCGTGAACAACTTCACCTCTATGGGCTGCGGCACCGCCGTCAGGTCACCGATGAGGTCTTCCATCAGCTGCGCCATCTCGACATTCAGCCCCGGCACCTGCGCCGAAATCTTGGCGTTCAGATCCGCCATGACCTCGGAGATCGGCCGGCGCGGACCTGATTTGAGGCGGATGAAGTAGTCGCCCTTGTTGGCTTCGGCGAGATCGCCGCCCAGCCCCGCGCCCGTCCGCCGCGACCATGTCTCGACCTCCGGAGTCGCATTGATGATCGTCTCGACTTGACGCAGCAGGCGGTCGGTCTCGGAGAGCGCCGTGCCCGGCTGGCTGAAATAGTCGAGGATGAAGCCGCCCTCGTCCATCGCCGGCATGAAGCCGGACCCGACCGCGCCGAAGGCGAACCAGCCGAGGGCAAGGAGCGGCACGACGCCGAGAAGGGCGACGAACGGGCGGGCAAGGAGCCACGTCGCAAGGCCATGATACCGCGCATTGACCCACGCCGAGATCCGCCCGCCATCGTGCGATCCCGCCGCCGCCGCCGCCTTGCCGGTGAGCAGCCACTCCGCCGCAAGCGGGACGGCGAGCCACGTGATCGCGAACGAGAACAGAAGCCCGGACGCCATGGTCAGCGACAAAGCCTTGAAGAAGGCGCCGGTGACGCCGCTGAGGAAGGCCAGCGGTACGAAGATGACGATCGTGGCGGCGCTCGATCCGGCCAGCGGCTTGCTGAACTCCGCCGCGGCGGCAAGGACGCCGCCGTCACCACCGGCGCCTCTACCGTGCCCGTCGTGCTGCCGCCGCACGATATGCTCGATCATGACGATCGCATCGTCGATGATGAGGCCGACCGCCGCCGCCATGCCGCCCAGCGTCATGATGTTGAAGCTCATATTGAGCACGTAAAGCAGCACGATCGTCGCCGACAGCGCCGCCGGGACGACCAGCACGGCGATGATCGTCACGCGGAAGCTGCGCAGGAAAAGCAGGAGCACCAGTGCGGCAAGCGCGACGCCGATCAGGATCGCATCGCGCACGCTGGCGGCAGACGCGGTGACGAGCTGGCTCTGGTCGTACCAGTTGGCGAGGGCGACGCCGGCCGGCAGTTGTCCTTGAGCCTGATCGAGCAGCTTCTTGACGTCACCCGCGATCTGCACGCTGTTCCCGCCGGGCTGCTGGAAGACGTTGAGCAGAATGGCGTCCTTGCCGTCGGCGGTAACGCGCGTCCATTGCGGCACGGTCGACCGCTGGATGCTGGAGGCGAGGTCGCCGACCGTGACGATGCCGTCGGGGGCCGACCGGACGACGGTATTCCGTAAGGCATCGATGCTGTTCAGCGGATCGTCGGCGACGACGAGATAGAGCTTGTAGTGGTCCTCCAGCCGCCCCACGGCGCTCAGCACGTTGGCCGACGATACAGCCTTGGCGACATCGTCGATGGTGAGGCCGTGGGCGATGAGGCGGGCGGGGTCGGCCAGAACCTGGTATTCCTCGTCGCTGCCGCCGGTGATGCCGATCTGCGCCACGCCGGGCACGCTCGTCAGCAAGGGCCGCAGCTGATAGAGCGCGATGTCGCGTAGCTTGGTGAGGGGCACGGTCCCCGAGGTCAGGCTGTAGGCGATGATCGGGAACACCGTCGGGTCCATCCGACGGGTCGTCATGCTGGTGCCGGGCGGCAGCTGCTGCATGATCTGCCCGATGGCCGCGTTGATCTGGAGCGTCGCCGAGACCATGTCGGTGCCCCAGTTGAAGAAGACCGAGATCTCCGCGGTGCCGCGGCTGGTGTTCGAGAGGACATCGACGACGTTCGGCACGTTGTGCACGGCCTGCTCGACCAGCGTCGTGACCTGGAGCGCCATCTGCTCGGCTGGGCGGTCGCCGGCATCGAGGGAAATGCGCACCCGCGGAAACTGAACGTTGGGAAACAGCGTCACCGGGAGCGAGAGCGCGGCGGCGACGCCGGCGAGAGCCGGCAGCAGAAGGAGCAGCAACAGCGACCGGCGGTGCTGCTCGACCCACCGGGTGAAGCCCGCGGTTCCGGTGCGGCTCACGGCTGTGCCCCTGGCTGCGACGCCGGCTGCGATCCCGGTGCCGCCGCAGCCGCCGCAGCCGCCGGCGGGCCCTGCTCGCGCACGGCCGCGCCGTCCTGCAGCTCGTAATTCCCGAGCGTTACCACCTTCAGCGCGGGATCGAGTTGCCCGGCTATCTCGATTTCCTGGTCGGTCTGCAGGCCGGTCTGGACCGTCACGCGGCGTGCCTTGCCGTCGTCGGCGATCTGGAAGATGTAATCGCCGCGGTCGTCACGCAGGACAGCCTGCCGAGGGACTACCCATCCAATATGTTGCGCGACCGTGATCCGCACGGCGACGGCAGTGCCGGGAGCCATCGACGGCCCCGGCGACGCTGGGGCGTCGATCCACGTGTCGATCCGCCGGCTGGCAGGGTTCAGCGTTCCGCCGATCGAACGCACGGATCCTTCGAGATGCTGGTCGGCGGCGAAGACCGGCGAGATCTCCGTCGGCATGCTGGGCTGGATGCGTCTTGCATCTTCCGGTTCGAAACCGACCGTGACGCGCACTCCCTGGTCCGTGCGCGCCAGCTTCAGCACCGTCGTATTCGGCTGGATGCGATCGCCGAGCGCAACGGCGAGGTTGGCGATGTAGCCGTCGTACGCGGCGGTCGCGATGTCGATACGTCGATCGTTGCCGAGCTGGCGTTCGGTCGCGAGGGCCGCCTCGGCGTCGTCGACCGCCTTCTGCGCCGCCGCGAGCTGCGCGTTCGTCGCCAAATGCTGCGCCACGAGGGACTGCGTCCGGGCGAGGTCCCGCTTGGCGAAGTCGAGTGCGGCCTGTGCCCTTTCGAAGCTGAGCGTCGCCGACGGGTCCGCGGTCAGCTCGATCAGCTTCTGGCCCGCCCGCACGGACTCGCCGGGCCGGATGTGGAGCTGGGAGATCTGGCCGGCATGGAGAAAGGCGACATCGACCATCGCATCCTCGCTCGTCGCGACCGTGCCGTAGCCGCTGATGACGTCGGTCAGCGTTTCCTGACGGAGCGGCGCCGTCTGCACCTCGACCGACGATTGCTGCGGCGATGCCGTGTCGTCGGCGAAGGCGCAGTCGGCGCCGGCGACGCAGAAGAGGGAAGCCAAAGCCGAAGCGATGAGATAGTTGCGCATCACGGAGCCTTCGCCAGATTCTTGCCGGTTTCCGTCACCGGCAGGTTGCTGCCGATCAGCGTTCGCAGCGCGATGCGCTGCTCGAGCAGCGCCTGTTCGAGCCTGACGGTTTCGACCTCCTTCGAGAGCAACGATCCTCGGAGATCGACGTAGCTCCGCTCATCGAGATTGCCGGTGCGGTAGGCGCGATCGGCGGTCTCGACGGCGGCACGCAACTGGCCGACGCCCTCGTTGCTGGCGCGATATTGGTCCTCGAGCAGTTGCATCTCGGTCAGCAGGCGCGCGGCCGCGCCGTAAGCGGCATCGAGCCGTGCCTGATACTCGTCGCGCAGCTGCTGCCGCGTCGCCCGGCCGACCGCGATGTTCCCCTGGTTCCGGTTGAAGATCGGCAGGCTGAGGGTGATCGAGGGACCGAACGTGGAGATCGGCGTCGTATCGCGGGTGAAGGTGGGACCGATGCTCAAGGCCGGGAACTGCTCGATGATGGCGAGGCGCAGGTTCTCCTCTTGCGCCCGATAGCCGGCGGCGAGAGCGAGGAGGTCCGGCCGGCGCCGCGCGAGATCGGGCAGGATCGTGCTCAAGGTGGCAGCATCGACCGGCGCAACCGCGACCGTGTCGGCCAGGCGCAGCCGGGCATCCGGGGTCAAGCCGAGCAGCGCGTCGAGATCATGCCGGTTCTTCAGGATCTGCTGGTCCAGGTCATGAAGCAGCGTTTCGACGCTCTGGACCGCAACGAGGTCGCTCGTCACCGTCGGCAGAACCTCGTCGCCGCGTTGCATCGCGGTCGAGGAGCGCCGGTACCGCTCGCGGAAGAGCTGCCGGTTCGTTTCGAGGATCGCGCGCTGCCGGTCGAGCTCGACGGTTCTCACGAAGAGCGTGCGGGCTTGGCTGACGATCTGCCACTCCTGCCAGAGCACGTTGAGCCGCGCGCTGCGTTCGCTCGCCGATGCGGCGGACCGGCGGGCGGAGCGCGTCAGCAGCGCGACGACATCCTGCGTGATGCCGGCGGACAGGGAGTTGGCGGCCCCGGGGCCCCCGCCGAGGAAGCCATAGGAGAAACTGAACTGCGGGTTCGGCAGCAGGCCGGCTGCGAAGGCCTGCGCGCCGGCGACCCCGGCTTGATCGCGCACTCCCTTGAGGTCGGGATTGTTGACGACGGCGATCATCGCGATCTCGTCCATGTCCAGCGGAAGCGACGGATCGAAAGGGTGAGATCCGAGTTCCGGCAGCGGCATCTCGGCCGGCGTGACGGTGAGCCGGCTGAGGCCGTCCGCCAGATCCGGCCGATCGGGGAGGGTCGCCGGCGCGTAGGTCGCGCAGGCGGACAGCGTCGCGCACAAAAGCCCGGCCGCCGCCGCTTGCCGGCGGCTCCGTGCCGGGGCTGCTCGCTTATCCCATAAAGGGTGCTTCATCCATCCAACCGTTCGACCGGGCAGGCCGCACCGCGACGCGCCTTTCCGGCCAGCTTCCTACACGGCGTGGGCTCACCGGCGGCTTGCCCGAACCATACTGATCGGTAATGAACCGTGCCCGGTGGCGGCGGCGCCTTATCCGGGCCTACGTGTTCGAGCCTTCCAGCGCGACCATAGGTACCATGCGACGGCAGCCGCGATCAGCGCGATGATAACAATGTCGGCGTTATGGAAGATCCGACGGAGTTGGGGATCGCTGTTCCACCGTTCGCCGAGCACCATTCCGGCATAGGCCAAGCCGAGACACCACGGCCAGGAGCCGAGGAACGTGTAAATCTGAAAGCGGAGCATCGGCATTCGCGCAATGCCGGCCGGGAGCGCGATGAAGGTGCGGACGACCGGCAGCAGACGACCGAAGAAAACGGCAAGGCCGCCGAACCGGCGAAAGAACCGCTCGGCGAGATCGAGATCCCTTTTGCTCATGAGGATGTACCGGCCCCAGCGCTCGACGAGCGGACGCCCGCCATACCAGCCGACCGCATAAGCGAGCGTAGAGCCGACATTGCACCCCACGGCGCCCGCGGTTGCCGCAACGAACAGATCGAACCGCCCGGTCGCGACGAGATACCCGGCGAAGGGCATGATGATTTCCGATGGCAACGGGATGCATGCCGATTCGATCGCCATCAGGATGACGACGCCGAGATATCCGGACGCCGAGATCGTGCCGATGATGAAGCTGCTGACGAGGGCGACGATGTTCTCGATCATAGGGATTCTTGCTTACGGTTCTCGATCATAGGGATTCTTGCTTACGGCGCTGCGGGCGGCTCCCGGTCGGTAGGGATGCCGACGACGTGCCGATAAAGGGCGACGGCGCGGTTCACGTAGGACGACGCGTGCCCGCCAGCGAAGGTGCTGGTGCCTGCCCCGGTTCGCGTCAGGCTGTAATAGCCCCAATTATCCGGCCCGAGCCGCGTCAGGAAATACGCCGTCCGCAGCGCTCCCGGCTCGAACAGCGTGAGGACCGAGTACCGCACCGGCGTGACGTTAGTTGCCTCGATCGACAGCCGGCCCGGCCCGATTTCAATGATGTGCAGCCGATATATGACGGCGCGGGCGGAGCGATTGTCAGTCTGCGCGTAATAGAGATCCGCGCCGGGCCTGATGTCGGATGCGGCGAAGTCCCGGCGCGTTCGCTGCGGGTCCGGACCGTCCAGCGCAACGGCGGCGGTCACGAGCGGCAGCCACCTTTTGTCATGAACCGACCAATAACGGATGTCCGGCAAGGTCGAGATCTCGCCGAACCGGGCGGCAAGGTCTTCGGCGCGCCCGGCGAAACGGAAGCGGCCGGCGACAGCGACCAGGAGCTTGAAGGTCGGATCGCTGCCCCAGGCGAGGCAATCGGGCGGGGGCCAGCGCCCGCCGCCCAGATCGCGCGGAGTCCAGACGTAAATCGCCGGCTCGGAATCCGCGGTTGCAGGGTAAATCGGGAACGGCCTTTCCCCTGCCGCGCAGGGCAAAAGCGGCTCGGTCGCCGGCGTCGGCGCGGCGCCGACGGCAGAAATGCCGGATGCGAGAAACGCGGCCGCAAGAATGAACCGCCGCCGTTCCACGCTCATATCCGACTCTTCTCCGCAAACTCGGGCCGGCGCTCTCCGGATGCCGGCGGCGGCATGTGAAGCAACACAAGCAGCCCGGGTTCGTTGTCGGCCAGCCGGAGTTCGATCCCGTGGAGGTCGGCGACCGCGGCGGCGAGACTGAGGCCCAGTCCGCTGCCCGGCGTCGTGCGGCTGGCGTCGAGACGGTAGAACCGGCGGAAGACCTTGTCGCGCTGCTCCGCCGGGATGCCTGGTCCGCTGTCCGCGACGACGATCTGCGCACCGGCGCCGGTTTCCTCCGGCGCGGTCAGCGTCACGACGATCCGGGCACCCGGCGGCGAGTGCCGGATCGCGTTCTCGGTGAGGTTCGCGATCATCTGGGTCAGGAGTTCGGGATCGCCGGTCGTCGCGATGCCGGCCGGGACATCGCCCGCGAAGTGCTGGCCCTTCTCGTCGGCCGCCGGCCCGTAGACCTCCAGAATCGTATCGAGCAGCGCGGACAGGTCGACGCGGCGGAAGCCGGCGCGGCGCGTGCCCGCTTCGATCTGCGCGATCCGCAGCAAGGCGCCAAACGTGTCGAGGATCGTATCGGTCTCCGCAATCGCGCGATCGACCGCGTCTTCGTATTCCCGGAGATCCCGTGCGGTCCGCCGCGACTTCTCCAGGCTCTGCCGCAGGCGCGTCAGCGGCGTGCGCAGGTCGTGCGCGATGTCGTTCGAAACCTGACGCAGCCCTTCCATCAGCTGCTGGTTGCGGGCGAGCATCGCATTGAGGACCGTCGCCAGCCGGTCGAACTCGTCGCCGGTGCCGCGCGTCGGCACTCGCCGTCCGAGGTCGCCGGCCATGATGTGCTCGGCGGTGGCCGCGACGAGTTCAATCCGGCGGAGCACCGCGCCGCTCATGGCGACGCCGCCGAGGAGCGCCAGGGCGAGCGTCACGCCGGCGCCCCAACCGAAGGCTCGCGCGACGAGTTCGCGCACCTCGTCGAGCTGGAAATAGTCCTGCGCCACGAAGAGCGAGGCCCCGTCCGCCAGCGCCGCGGTGACGCCGCGGATGCGGTGCGGCTCGTCGTCTCCGACGGCGCTCCCAGGGAGCCAGACGTCGCTCCACGCTCCGGGTTGGAGGGAGGCCGGTTCGGGCAAGTTCCCGGCGATGTGCTGCCCCTGACCGTCCTGGAGCAGGTAATAGGCCGACCGGTTCGAGGGAAAGCTCAGCCGCTCCGCAATGGCGGCGGCGAGCGCCGGAAGGGAATTGCCGGTGTCCTCGTAATGCTCCTTGAGCGTCGCCAGTTCGGTTTGCACCACGCTGTCGAGCTCGCCCTGGAGATAGACGGCGGTCGCCCAGTAGATCGTGGCGAACAGGACGAGCACGGAGGCGGCGAACAGTCCGGCGTAGAGCAGCGTCAGCCGAAAGCTGGACGTCCGGAACAGGTTACCCCGGCGCACGGAGGCAATATCCGGCGCCGCGTATCGTCTGGATGAGGTCCTGGCCGTCGCCGCTGCCGCCGGCGGCTTCGAGCTTGGCGCGCAGGCGGCTGATATGCGTCTCGACGACGCTGGTTCGAGGGTCGAAATGAAAGTCCCAGACATTCTCCAGCAGCATCGTGCGCGTGACGACATGGCCGGCGTGCCGCATCAGGTATTCCAGCAGGCGGAACTCGCGCGGTTGCAGGTCGATGCGCCGTCCCTTGCGCAGCAACGTCCGCTTCGAGAGATCGAGTTCGAGGTCGCCGACGCGGAGCACCGGGTCGGTCGTCCGCAAGGCAGGACGCCGGCCGAGCGCATTGACCCTCGCCGCCAGTTCCGCGAACGCGAACGGCTTCACCAAGTAATCGTCGCCGCCTGCTTCCAGTCCGGAAACGCGGTCGTCGATGCCGCCGAGCGCCGTCAGGAACAGCACCGGGGTGCTGACGCCGGCGCCGCGGACGGTCTTGACGACCCCGAGGCCGTCGAGCCCCGGCAGCATGCGGTCGACGATGAGCAGGTCGTACGCCTCGCCGGCCGCGAGAAAGAGACCGTCGCGGCCGGAACCGGCTCGGTCGACCACATGACCTTGTTCGGTCAGGCCGTTCGCGATGTAGTCGGCCGTCTCGGCGTCATCTTCGATGAGCAGGATCTTCATCGATGCCATCTGAATCGGCGACACCCCTTCGGTCCGGCATTCCGGCCTTCATAATAGGGTGCACCTTGCCGCATCATGGCCCGAACCATACGGATCGGTAAGCCGCCCGCCGCCTCCAAGGCTGCACGATGGGTCCGTCCGGCCATGTTCCGCTAGATCGGTATTCGATCGAGCTTGGAATGTTACGCCCGGCATCGAGCGGGATCCCCCACCCAACCCTCCCTCGCACGGGGGAGGGCTATGAAAGCGTTCGGTTTTCCTCCCTCCCCCTTGCGGGGCAGGGCCGGGGTGGGGAACCCCGCGCACAGCCTTTCCGACCCCGACCGCAATCCGCACCAACGTCCGTGCGTGGCGGTCCCTTCCGGGTTACTCCGCCGCGGCGGCCGTCCGTGCTCCGGCCGGAGCGAACCGCCGCTCCATCTCGCGGCGGATGCGGAACGCCTCGGCGTCCGGGACGGCGATGTCCGCCCACCGCACGATCGCGCCGGCCGGCACGTCGCGCACGAGCGTCACCTTGTGCGCGAGGCCGATCGGCAGCGCGCCCTCGGACAGGCTGCGCTCCGCCGGGATCAGCTTGCCCCAAACGGTGTAGCCGCCTTCGCCGTCGAGCGTCTCGCCGGACGACAGCGCGCGCTTCGCAACTGCTACGGCATCCCCTTTGAACAGCCGCGTCTGCCCGGTCGGCTCGCCGCGCAATGCGGCCGAGAGCACCGAGACTCCGAGTTCCAGGCCGATGAGGTGATAGGGCTTGTACATCGCCGCGTACCGGCCGGTCGCGTCGGTCTTCAGCCCGTATTGCTTGAAGCAGGCCGCGGCATAGTCGTTCGGCGCCTTCAGCACGACATAGACGCCCCAGCGCAGGTCACGGAACACCGGCCGCCCGTCGCGCTCCAGGCACGATACGACTTCGACCATGCCGCCCTCGCGTTCCAGCGTGCCGCCATCCGCCCGCGGCCGCAGCACGTGCGGCAGGTCGTCGACGCCGCAGGGCGGGAAGGCGAGGCCGTCATACGGCACGCCCAGATCGTTGGCGTTGGCGATCGCCGCCATCTCGATCGCCGACTTCGTGCCGTCGAGGAAGGAGTTGAACATCTGCGGGTTCATGCCGCCGCGGCGCGCCTCCTCCGGCGTCAGACCGTAATGCGCCCAGACGCCGTCCGGCGTGACCGCATGATAGGCCGGCAGGTACTTCGTGCCCTTGCCGGCCGCGACGACGGCGAAGCCGCAGGCGCGCGCCCAGTCGACCAGTTCGGTCGTGAGGGCGGGTTGGTCGCCATAGGCCATCGAATAGACGACGCCTTTCGCCCGCGCCTCCTCGGCGAGGAGTGCGCCGGCCAGCACGTCGGCCTCGACGTTGACCATGACCATATGCTTGCCGGCGGCGATCGCCGCCCGCGCATGGGCGATGCCGGCGGCGGGTGCGCCCGTCGCCTCGACGATCACCTCGGCGTCGGGATGCGCGCAGGCTTCCGCGCCCGCGGCGACGAAAGCGGTGCGCGCGATCCGCGCCTCGTCCCAGCCGACCGTGCGGCACGCGGCACGCGCCCGGTCCGGGTCGAGGTCGGCGATCACGGCGACTTCCAGGCCCGGCGTCGTCGGGATCTGCGATAAGAACATCGAGCCGAACTTGCCGGCGCCGATGAGGCCGGCTTTGACCGGCTTGCCTTGAGCGGCGCGTTCCTGGAGGAGACGGTGGAGGTTCATGGCGCCGCCCTCACTCCGCCGCGACCGGCTGCTGCCGATGCGAACGCGCGTAGTCGCGCAGCGCATTCTCCGCGACGGGCTCGATCGGCGTGAAGTCGCGGTGCGCGATCCAGTCCGGCCGGGTCGGTGTGCGGATGTGGTTGGATACCGCGTTGAGCGTTAGATAGACGATCCGGCGCGGGTAAGGCGTGATGTTTCCGGCCGAGCCGTGGACGAGGTTGCCGTGGAACATCAGCGCCGATCCCGGCTTGCCGGTCGGGGCGACGATGCCCCTCTCCGCGACGATCCGGGAGACGGTGTCCTCGTCCAACGTCCAGAGCGGATAGGACGTGGTCTGCAAATCGTGCCCGGCCGCCAGTACGCCCTGCCTGTGGCTGTTCGGGATCAGCATCAGCGGGCCGTTGATCGGCAGGACCTCGTCCAGGAAGACGGCGATGTTCATCGCGCGCGGCTCGGGCATGCCGTCGTCGCGCGCCCAGGTGCCGTAATCCTGGTGCCACTGCCATACCTCGCCCTGGAAGGCGGCCTTCGCGTTGATCTTGAACTGGTGCATGTAGAGCTTCTCGCCGAAGAGTTGCTCCACCGGGTCGATCAGGCGCGGGTCGGCGCCGAGGATCCGAAACGCCTCGTTGTAGGTGTGCGCGGCGAACGCCGTCCGCGGCGCTCCCGACTTCTCGCGCCAGACCTCCTTGCGGTCGGAGCGGTAGATGGTCTCGGACTCGGCGCGCAGAACGGCAACCTCTTCGGCGGAGAAGCAGTCCGGCAGGAACAGGTAGCCCTGCTCGTCGAAGTCCCTGAGCTGCGCCGGGGCGAGTTTCATCGTCGTTTCCTCCTCGGGTTGCTGGCGGCGGTTCTGCCCGCCGCCTTCTGCGCGGACCGGCTGCCGTCGCGCCGGTCCTGCGGTGTCGGTTCAGGCCGCGTCGGCGTCGGCGGCGGTTCGGGCGAGCCGGCGCGCGGTCTCGGCGCCGGCCCGGTCGGTGTGGGCGCGGGCTGCTGCCTCCGCGCCGTCGGCATCGCCGTCGAGGATCAGGCGCAGGATCTCGGCATGCTCGCTCCAGACCGGCGCGTGCTGGCCGGGATCGCCGAGAACCACGCCCATCGAGCGCTTCAGGTCCGGCCATTGCGCCCCGACCGTCTCCTCGACGGCTTCGTTGCCCGACAGGCGGTAGACCGCCGTGTGGAACTCGACGTCGGCCTGGATGTAGGCGGACACCGGCGCATCAGCGTCGAGCGACCGGCCGGTATCGAGGGCGCGCCGCGCGGCGTCACGGTCGGAACGTCCGGCCGTGCCCTGCGCGACGCGGATCGCGGCGAGGCGCGCCGCCAGCGCGTCAAGCGCGGTGCGGACCTGATACAGCGACAGGATGCGGTCGGCATCGATGCCGGAGACGACGAGGCCGCGCTTGCCGTCGCCCTCCTCGACGAGATGCTGGCGCTTCAGCAGTTGCAGCGCATGGCTGATCGGCTGGCGCGAGACGCCCAGCATCTCGGCCAGTTCCTCCTGGCGGATGCGCTGGCCCGGCGGGAGCGTGCCGTCGGCGATCGCCTCGACGAGCCGTTCATAGACCTGATCGATCAGGACGGGTTGCGTATCGAGCGGACGCATCCGGCTTCCTTGATGCGAATTCGGAATTCTGAATTCAGAACAACGCCAGACTATCGTTCCGGCGGAGGCCGGTCAAGGCAAGAGCCCGACGGCGACGGGGCTCCGGCAGACGCGGACTCGTCCGCCTTCCGCGCGGAGCATCGTCATCGGATGCGCGAAAGGACTTCCGAAATTCCGGCGGCCAGACGGCGGCGGGACGCAGTATCCTGCTGCCGAGGAACCGCCAGGATGTCGCGCTCCGGCGCAGCGACAAACCAGTTAAAGGCGTACGGGGAACGATCAAATGATTGGCCGGAGAATCGTTCAAACCACGGAGCGTGAGCGATCATCGATGTTTGACGACAGTAACGTCGCAACAACATCGAGAGCCCGCTGAAGTGCCGCACGGTTCGGCGCCGTTCCGAGGCAAAGCCGTATCCCTGAGATGAGCTGTGCGTCGATCAGCGACGCAGAGGGTGGCGTAAGGACTACCCGTTGGCGCAAAGCCCGGCCGGCGATCTGTTCGGCTTCCGCCTCAGGCAGCGGGATCCACACGTGGAAACTCGCTGGATGCGAAGGCTTTTCCAAGACAGATCCCAAAACGCGCTCCGCCAAAGCCGTTCGAGTACTGGCTTCCCGAATTACGCTCGCAATGATCTCGTCCGCGGTACCGTCCTCGATCCACTGAGTAGCGACAAGCGGGCCGAGAGCGCTGGCCGCGTAGCACGTCGCCCGGATTGCCGACCATACTTTCTCGAAATACTCACGGTCCGGCACGATAAGGAATCCCGCGCGAAGACCCGGCGCCAGTGCCTTGGACATGCTGCTGGCATAGAATGTCCGCTCGGGCGCAAGGTGCGCGATCGGATGAACAGGGACGGTATTCGGCCGCGGTTTCTCCCCGCACCAAGCCAGTGCGGCGTAGATATCGCCTTCCAGGATCCACAAATTATGCCGGCGCGCGACCGAGACAATTTCGTTGCGCCGCGCTGGTGTCATGGTGCGTGCGGTTGGGTTGTGCAGCGTTGGTTGCGTGTAGACGACGCGACTGATGCCGCTCGCTGCCGCTCGGTCGAGGGCTTCGGGCAGCAGTCCTTCCTCGTCCATCGGTAAACCGACCAGCCGGTACCCGCGGTACTCCGCCAGCGACTTCATCCCATGGAATGTCGCGGCTTCGGTCATTACGACGTCGCCCGGCCGGCATATCTGTTCGAGCGCCAAGGACATAGCATGTTGTGCGCCAGTACAAAGCAAAAGGCGATGCCAGTCCGCGCCTTCGAGACGCGCCGTCCGTTCGAGCCAAGCCGCTGCGGCACGACGATCTCTCTCAAAGCCGGCGTGCGGGGCGAAGGTGGCGTATTCGTGAATGCTCGGATTACGCCGAAGGCGTGCAAGCGTCTCGGCGAGCCGTTCCGCCGCGACTGTGAGCGGCGGCAGGTTCAGAGTGAGATCGATCATCTCCGTGGCACTGGGATGCAGTGTCACATTGGACGTTGTGCTGCCGGCTATGTCGGCAACGATTGTGCCACTGCCGACTCGGCTGACCAGAAGCCCGCGGCGCTCCGCGGCGACATACGCTTTGGTTACCGTGCCGATGCCGATGCCGAGCCGATGCGCAAGCTCGCGATGGGAAGGCAAGCGGTCGCCGGGTTTGAGCTTGCCCGAGTCGATATCGTGCTCCAGCGCTGTCAGCAATCGATCGTGGATCGTGCCAGTGCGCTCTTGCAGGGCCGGAATCCAGTCTTTTCCCATCCGAGAGTCTCCCTGCGTCGAGCAAAGTGTCATAGTGACAATAAACGATTTGACACATAATACAATCACATGACACTTTTTTAATGTTCGGTTCATGATAGCTGGAGTCGAACGATGTCGGTGCGGATATCTTGCCTTCGTTCGCTTGTGAAAGGCGTATTGAGCGCGTGAGTGGACGGAGAACTCACAAACAGT
>DASWRT010000115.1:0-1773 GCA_036403035.1 Allostellaceae bacterium
CGGCATTGTTTGCCCTGGAGACGCGTAGCGACTCGCCGCGTAGCGCCGGCTGCGCGCGGCGCAGTGCAATGAGGTCGCGGCAGAAGCGCAGATAATCCTGCATCACCTTGTCGGTCTTCAGCTCGTCCCAGGCGATGAGCAAGTCCGGGCGGCCGGCGACGTAATCGCTCCATGGCTTGTCGGCGAGGAACTCCTCGCCCATGAACAGCATGGGAATACCGCGGGCGGCGAACAGAAGCCCCAAGGCGACGCGGGCGCGGCTTGCCGCATACCAAGAGCGCGCATCGGACGGATCGGCGAGCGACGCGATCCGCGGCTTGCGGTCCACCGCGACGGTGTCGTGATCCTCGAGGAAGTTGACCGCCCGCCAGGCGGCGTCGAAACCGGCGGGAGTATCGAATGCGCGGCCGAGCGCCTCCAGGTCGATGGCGGCCCCGGCGCCGCCGCTCGCCTGTCCAACCGCGGCACGCACCGCTTCGCGCAGCCGGTCGCTCCAGGCGGCGTCGAAGCCCAGGCCCGAGGGCGGCGGACGCACCGCGGTGGCGCGGTCGTCGCGCCAATATTCGGCGATCTGGATGGCGCGCGGCCGGAATGCGCGCACGGCGCCGGAGAGCTCCTGGCAGAAAGCGCCGCCGCCATGGGCGTCGATGACGGTCACCTCGTCGTAGCGGATGCCATCGATGTGATACTCGGCCAGCCAGTGGCGCGCATTATCGATCAGGAAGCGGCGGACGTTCTCGTTCCAGAAGGCGAAGACGCGCCCGCCCACCCAGTCCTGGTCGGTAAAATAGAGGCTGCGGTTGTCGTCGCCGCCGGGCTGGCGGTCGAAAAACCACAGGCTCTGATCATTGAAGCCGGGCCCGGCGTGGTTGAAGACGAGATCGAACAGCACGGCGATGCCGTTGAGATGCAAGACGTCGATCACGCATTTGAGCTGGTCGGGTCCCGGCCGGAGCTGATCCAACGTGAGCGGCGCCTGGCCGTGGGCGGCGAGCAGCGCATTCGCCCGCGTCAAATAGCGGCCGAGCTCGGCTTCGTCGGTGACGTGATAGTCCATCTCCGGCGAGAACAGGTCGAGCCCGTTATAGCCGCGGCTGGTGGGCGAGGAGAACTCCTGGATCGGAAGCAGCTGCACGGCATTGACGCCGAGCTCGCGCAGATAATCGACGCGGTCGAGCAGATCGAGAAACTTGCCGACGCCGCGGCGCTTGTCGTTGCCGGCGGCGTCGACCGCGTAGTAGACGCCGACATGGAGCTGATACTGGATCTGATCGCTGAATTCCGGCGCGCGGAAGTCGTGATCGTGCCAGGGATAGAGCGCCGGATCGCGAACGAGGCAGTCGCAGTCCGGATAGGGCGGCGTGGTGCTGAGCTCGCGGGCCCGCGGATCGCGCTTGAAGCCGGTGCCGCCGGCGCCGACCACCCAGAACCGGTACGGCGTCCCCTCCCCCGCGTCCGGGACGAAGGCGCCCCAGCTGCCATCACCGAGGGGAAACATGGCGTCGTCGGGCGACGGCACGAAGCCCGGCTGCTCGGCCGCACGAAGCGCATCGCCGGTGAGAATGAAAACCTGTCGCGCCGCCGGCGCCCAGGCGCGGAAGGTGGCGCCGCCCAAGGTGACGTGGGCGCCCAGCGGCGTGGTCGTATCGATGTTCGTCCGGCTTGTCGGCACGGCACCCATCCGCGCATCAGCAACCACGGCTCATCCGGGCCGGCCCCGATCGTCGGGCAGCGCAGTCCGTCAGCGGCCGCCGTCCGTGTTCACGGTCGCCA
>DASWRT010000116.1:0-11127 GCA_036403035.1 Allostellaceae bacterium
CAGGATCTCGCCCTAGTCAACCTGATCGGGTTGCAGCATGTGGAGCGCAACGGCCATCATTACGTCAACGGCATGGCGGACCTGCCGGAATCGGAGCAAGCTGCTTTCCTGGCCGCGCACCCGGATCTGTATGAGCGAAGCCATGGCGCGGTGCGGCTCAAGATCCGCAATGGGAGGCTCGATATCGGCTCATTGGCAGGCCCCGGCTTTGCGTCCGGCGCCTCCCCCGATTGGAAGACGCTTGCCCCGCTGGCGAAGCCGTCGGCAGGAGCGGCATCGTAGGCATCATCGTTCCGGGCCGCTGCGAAGTCGCACCCGGTTGCGCCGCCCCCTGACCGGAGCGGACCAGTGCGCGGTAGCTGGCGCAGATCCTGCGATGCTACACTCGGGCCTTAGCTTGCGATTGGCCGGCGGCATCTGCCGTCAGCTTCCGTGTCTCAGGTGCGGGCCGGTGCGGTGATACTACAGCAGGCAAAGCACTGTGCTTGCCAATAGCAGGGTGCAAACGAGGCTGGCGATGCGCCGGTCGTAACGCGCCATCAAGGCGCCGGCCGACAGTGACGCAACCACGACTGCGGGATTTAGGAAGGTTGACCTTCCGAGCGACCTTGCCTGTCAGGCTGGCGTCCCCTAGGGGATTCGAACCCCTGTTACCGCCGTGAGAGGGCGGTGTCCTGGGCCTCTAGACGAAGGGGACGAGGCGCTGGCGTGGAGCCCTAATTAGCGGCTCCTGCGCCGCGGATCAAGGCCGAGTTCGCAGCGGCCGCCCGCGGCAGGGCGGCGCAGAGGCAACCGCAAGCGCAACGGCTCAGTCGCGGAAGTTCACGTACTGGAGCGGCTGCTCGATCTTCAGGTCACGGATGAACGCGATCGCCGTCTGGAGGTCGTCGCGCTTCTTGCCGGTGACGCGCAGCTCGTCGCCCTGGATCGCGACCTGGACCTTGAGCTTGCTGTCCTTCAGTTCGCGGACCAGCTGCTTCGCCAGATCCTTGTCGATGCCCTGGCGCAGCGCGATCGTCTGGCGGAGCGTGTTGCCGGACGCCTTCTCGGGCGGCTTGAAGTCGAGCGCGCCGGGGTCGACCTTGCGCCGGGTCATGTGGACCTTCAGCAGCTCGTGCATCTGCTTCAATTTGAGGTCGTCGTCGGCGACGAGGGTGAGCGCGCTCTCGGCGCGCTCGACCGTGCACTTGCTGCCCTTGAAGTCGAAGCGCGTGCCGATCTCGCGCACGATCCCGGCGACGGCGTTGTCGACCTCGGCGAGGTCCAGCTTGGAGACGATGTCGAAGCTCGGCATGGGCGTTCTCCCTAGCCCGATCGGGAACCGGCTGCCGATCGGGAAACAACGGAAGCGGACGGGCGCCCGGTTACCATGTCGGTGCGCCCGCGATCAATCGCCTCCGCCGCAGCCGCCGGTTGCAATTTCAGCGGCGGCGGAACAGACCGTCCGACGCCGCCTTGAACGCCGCGCCTCCGCCGGCCGACCGCTCCCGGCCGGCGCCGGCGCTGCCCTTGTCGCGTGGCGCATGGGAACGCGCCGCACGGAACCCGCCGTTATCGCCGCCTCCGGCGCTGCGCCTCGGACGGTCCGTCGGTGCCCCGTCGCCGCGGGTCGGGTCGTAAGGCCGCTCCGGCCGGAAGGGACGGTCGGCGCTGCGGCCGCCGGGCATGCGCTCGGAATCCCGGCCGGCGCCGGAGGCCGCCGCGTCACCGCGGCGGAACTCGCCGCCGCTGCGGTGGGGGCTCCCGCCGCCGTAGCCGCCGCCGTTGCCGCGATGCGGCCGACCGCCGCCGGGGCCGGAGCGCCGGGACGGGCCGCTGCCGTTCGAGAACGGACGCGTCGGCTCCATGCCGGGAACGACATGGACGGCGAGCGTCTGGCCGGTGAAGCGCTCGATGCGCTCCAGCATGCCGCGCTCGCTGCGGCCGGCGAAGGAGATCGCGACGCCGCTCGCCCCGGCCCGGCCGGTGCGCCCGATGCGGTGGACGTAATCCTCAGCGCTCCGCGGCAGGTCGAAATTGATGACGTGGCTGAGGTCCCGCACGTCGATGCCGCGCGCCGCCACGTCGGTGGCGACGAGCAGCCGCACCGCGCCGGAGCGCAGGTTCGACATCGTACGGTTGCGGGCGCGCTGATCCATGTCGCCGTGCAGCCCGGCGGCGGCATGCCCCTCGTCGGCGAGCGCGCCGGCCAGCGCGTCGACGTCGCGCTTGGTCGCGGCGAAGATGATCGCCTTCTCGACCTCCTCGCTCGCCGCCCAGTGACGGAGCAGCCGATGCTTGTGCGCCAGATCGTCGATCTGATGGAGCCGCTGCTCGATGTCGGCGGCAGACGCGGTGCGCGAGATCGCGACCCGCACTGGGTCGGTCAGCAACGATTCCGCAATCTTGGTCACGCCGCGGTCGAGCGTTGCGGTGAAGAGCAGCGTTTGCCGGGCGGCCGGCGTCGCGGCGGCGATCGTGCGGATATCGTCGATGAAGCCCATGTCGAGCATGCGGTCGGCCTCGTCGAGCACGAGCAGCTCAAGCTCGCCGAGGTCGATCCGGCGGCGTTCGACAAGATCGAGCAGCCGGCCCGGCGTCGCCACCATCAGGTCGATGGGGCGGGCGAGCTGCTGAAGCTGGATGCGGTAGGGCGTGCCCCCGAGGATCTCGACCGTGTTGAGGCGCAGCAGCTTGCCGTAGTTGCGGGCGGCCTGGATCACCTGAGACGCCAGCTCGCGGGTCGGCGTTAGCACGAGGACGCGCGGCCCGCGCGGGCGCGGCGTCCGCTGGTCGGCGAGGCGCTGCAGCGCCGGGAGCACGAACGCGGCGGTCTTGCCGGTGCCGGTCTCGGCGGTGGCGAGCACGTCGCGGCCGGCGAGCGCCGGCGGGATGGACTGCGCCTGAACAGGCGTCGGCTCGGTATAGCCGGCGGTTTCGAGCGCTTTGAGAATGAGCGGATGGAGCGACAGATCGGAAAACGACAAGCGAACCTCTGACAACAAAGACGACGCGCCGCACCGGCGGGCCTCATGGCCACCGGCGGCGCGTTACGGGTGCGGAAGGCGAAGAGGAAGAGGCGCTTGGGGTACGTCGCGGACGGAACGATCTGTCGTCGGCGGTACGGTCGAGCCTCGCTCGCGAGGCAGCGGCCTCCTGCGATCAGCGCAGGGAACATAGGGACTCGGGCGGCCACCGCCAAGGGCAAAGCGCCACAGAGGTCCTGCCGGCGTCGCTAAATCTTTCTATCAGCTTGTCCCGGTCCACGCCCGAGCCAACTCATCGAAGCGTAAGCGCCGAACCAGGATCCTCCGGCGGCAAACACCACGTAAATCCAGCTGTTCGTGTAGCTGATCACGGCAAAGGCCGAGAGCAGATACCAGACACTGCTCCAAGTCGCCGCGCGCACCCTATGCCGGGAAGTGACGGCAGCATTGAAAAGCACGTAGACCGCGTCGGTCATGGCGGTGGAAACCGCCACTGCGGCGGCCAACCAGGGATCGATCGACTCCATATCGGGCTCCTCTGGACCTGCCAGCCGCGAAATGATGCCCGATCAAAACCGGCTTTGCTGCTGTTCCGACGGGTGCCAGGGGTCCGATCCACTCCCCGGGAATCCAGCTTGGAGGTTTGTAAGGCATGGGAAGGTGAGGTACTGGCGCCCTGTGCCGGAATTTTCGGTCTTCGATCCCTTCCTGTCTTTCTTCCGCAACGGGGAAGGAGGATCTCAGGCGCTCAAAGCGAGCGACCGAGCCGCGGCCAGCACACCGTTCCGGCGTGCAGCGGCTTTCCGCGTTCCGCGCATTCGTCGGGCGGCAGCACGTCGCAGCTCGGCCAGAGGCCGGTCGCAAGCGCCGAGGCGTACCCTTCCGGAAGCCCGGCGGCGTGCATCCGCGCCGCCGCGGTCGCATGGTCGTACTCCAGCGTCCGCAGCTCGACCGAAATCCCGCCGGCTTCCGGCCGCAAGAGGCTGTACCAGACGCGGGTCGTCCCGTCGTTCGCCGGCATGCCGATCGCGCCGGCATTGTGCCAGAGCCGCCCGTCCGCAAGCACCTGAGTGAACGGCACGCCGCAATGCCCGCCGATCACGCCGTCGCAGTCCGGCCCGGCCGCGTCCAGCTCCGCCGCCTTTTCGGTCTCGGGAGTCGAGGCGAAGACGAAGCGGTTGATCGAGCGCACGCTGCCATGGATCACCGCGAGGCGCCGGCCGCCGACCGTGACGTCGAGGCGGCGGGGCAGGGCGCGCATCCAGGCGCGGCGCTCCTCGTCGAGCAGGCGGTCGGCATGCGCGAACCACCGTGCCGAGAGCGCGTCGCACGCGCTACCCTCGGCGAAGCCGCAGCCGCAATCCTCGCTGCGCGTCCCGAGCGACTCCTCGCAGTTCCCCATCACGACGGGGATACCGGCGGCGCGGACCGCATCCACCGTCCCGCACGGGTCGGCGCCGTAGGCGACGACGTCGCCGGTACAGATCGTGCGCTCCGCCGGGATGCCGAGCCGCCGCGCCTCGGCGAGCAGCGCCTCGGTCGCCTGGAGGTTGCTGTACGGGCCGCCGAAGATCAGCAACGGTCCGTCATCCGCGGCGATGATGCCGGTGGTCATCCACTATTCCTTGCCATGAACGCCTCATCCTGGCGGACGGGATTTCGACGTCAACAGCTTAGCCGTTCGCCGACGCGCGGTGTTCACCGAAACGCATGCGCGACGCGACGATCATCGACACCGACGTTCCTGCCCGGCTCGACCGGCTGCCGTGGAGCCGCTTTCATTGGCTGGTGATCGTCGCGCTCGGCATCACCTGGATCCTCGACGGGCTGGAGGTGACGCTTGCGGGATCGATCGCCGGCGCCCTGAAGGACAGTCCGGCGCTGCATTTCGACAACCAGGATGTCGGCCTTTCCGCGAGCGCCTATCTCGCCGGGGCGATCCTCGGCGCGGTGTTCTTCGGCTGGCTGACCGACCGGCTCGGCCGCAAGAAGCTGTTCAGCGTCACGCTGGGCCTCTATCTCGTCGCGACCGCGGCGACTGCCTTCTCCTGGGATCTCTGGAGCTATGCGCTCTTCCGCTTCCTGACCGGCGCGGGGATCGGCGGCGAGTACACGGCGATCAACTCGGCGATCCAGGAGCTGATCCCGGCGCGGCGGCGCGGCCAGACCGACCTGTTCATCAACGGCAGCTTCTGGGTCGGCGCGGCGCTTGGCGCGCTAGGCTCGGTGGTGCTGCTCGATTCGGGCCTGCTGCCCGAGGATTACGGCTGGCGCTGCGCATTCGGCATCGGCGCGGTGCTCGGCCTCTGCATTATCTTCCTGCGCCGATACGTCCCGGAAAGTCCGCGCTGGCTGATGCTGCACGGGCGCCACCACGAGGCCGACCGGGTCGTCCGCGAGATCGAGAAGCGGGTCGAGGCGGATACCGGCACGAAGCTGCCGCCGGCCGAGGGCCGCATCCGCCTCCTCTCCGGAGGTCCGACGACGCTCGGCGCTGTGGCGCGGTCGCTGATCGTGACGCACCGGCAGCGCACCATTCTCGGCCTCGTGCTGATGGCGTCGCAGGCGTTCTTCTACAATGCGATCTTCTTCACCTATGCGCTGATCCTGACCGACTTCTACGGCGTGCCGTCGGGCGCGGTCGGCTGGTACATCCTGCCCTTCGCGCTCGGCAACTTCGCCGGGCCGCTGCTGCTCGGACGCCTGTTCGATACGGTCGGGCGGCGTCGGATGATCGCCGGCACTTATGCGATCTCCGGCGTCCTGCTCGCCGCGACCGGCTGGATGTTCGCCCACGGCGTGCTCGGCGCCGTGACGCAGACCTTCTGCTGGACGGTGATCTTCTTCTTCGCCTCGTCGGCGGCGAGCGCCGCATACCTGACGGTCAGCGAGAGCTTCCCGATCGAGATCCGGGCGCTCGCGATCGCGCTGTTCTATGCGGTCGGCACGACGCTCGGCGGCGTCGCCGGGCCGGTGCTGTTCGGCTACCTGATCGACAGCGGCAACCGCATGACGATCCTCTGGGGCTACCTGTTCGGCGCGGCGCTGATGATCGGCGCGGCGGTGGTCGAGATGGTCATCGGCATCGACGCCGAACGGAAATCGCTGGAAAGCGTCGCCACTCCGCTGTCGGCGGCGGAGTAGGAAACGGAAGGTTCTATTCGCTCCGACGCGAGAAGGAGATCGCGTAGACGCCGTCGCGCACCGGAAGCAGCGGATCGTCGGATACCTCGATCCCGTCCGTCACTTGGCCGGGAAGAAAGAGCAGCTGCTTCTGCGCCGCTTCGTTGTCCGGCGCCGGGGTCGTGAGCGTCAGCATGCCCAGTTCGACCTTTCGACGGCTGTCCGGCCAGGGAATAGTCGCGTCGTTCGTCGGGTCTCGCGGCTCCGCGATCTGCGCCAGCAGCCGAATCTGAACGGGCCCTTTTTTCAGGCGCTCCTTCAATTCGTCGCTGAGATAATCCGGCAGGCGCTTGGCCGCCTCGTCCTTGGAGAGATGGGACACCCCCGACACCGGCTCCGCTTGATAGCGGAAGGGCTGCTTTTTGCCTGCCTTGTCGACGAACTGGAACGCGTTGACGCCGAAATACTCGTCCGTGGCAAAGCTGCTCGGCGTCTGCGCCGTCGCGAGAGCCTTCGGCGCCGCCGGGTGGCTGGCGAGGAAGTCGTCAAGCTTGGTCGGCTTCGGGCTGTCCGGCTTGGTGGCGGCGATCGCCAGCAGGAGATCGCGGAACTCGACGGGCGTGGCGACCGGGAAGAAGCGCAGGCTGTTGATCACGATGTCGGTGTCGCTGCCGTCCGGAAGGTGGAATTTGACCGACATGCCGTGCGGGTTGGCGATCGGATCGCCGTCGGCGATGTTGGGGATGCCCGTCGAATCGGAAAAGCGGACGGTGACAGGAACCGTGCCGCCCTGGAGGTGGGCCGCTCGGCTGAGCGTCGTCGCTTCCGGCGACGCCGTGAAGGTGCCTTCGGCGACGATGCCTTTGGCGTGGTTCAGCCGTTGGCTGGGATGCTGTCCGAAGATGGCCTGGAACGCATCCGCGATCTGCTCTTCCACCGGCGCCTCTTCGGCGTACGCGGCGGGCGCGGCGAGGGCGAGCGCCGACCCCGCAAGAGCCAGGGCGGCGACGACGGGAAGAGCGGATCTGAACCGGCCCATATCTGCCTCACGCGTTCGTTTGTCGGGAAACTCTACCCTAACTCCATTACTGGTCAGAGATGCGGCCCGAATTGGGATCTCGTTCGAAGATCTCTCGGCTTACCGCCGGATGACCAGCTCCTCGACGGGCCGGCGGTGCTCCCAGCCTTCGCGCTCCAGAGTCGGGGAGGCGATTTCCTCCGCGGGATATCCCAAGCAGAGATAGGCGACGAAGACCCAGTCCGCCGGGATGTCGAGCGCCGCCGCGACGCGCGGCGGATCGAGGATCGAGACCCAGCCCATGCCGATCCCCTCGGCGCGGGCGGCGAGCCACAGCGTATGGATGGCCGTCACGACCGAGTACTCGGTCATCTCCGGCATCGTCCGCCGCCCGAGCCCCGCGCCCTGTTCCGTGCCGTGGTCGCTGAAGACGGCGACGTGCCACGGCGCCTCGTCGAGGCCGGCGAGCTTCATCGCCGCGTAGAGCCGGGCGCGCTCGCCCTCGTACGCGTCGAGCGCGGCGCGGTTGCAGTCGGCGAAGACCGCGCGCACCGCCCGGCGGCGGGCCGGGTCGTCGACGGTGACGAACCGCCAAGGCTGGCTGAGTCCGACCGAGGGGGCGAGATGGGCGAGACCGAGCAGCCGGTCCAGCAGGACGGCCGGCGGCGGCTCGCGGCGGAAGCGGCGCACATCGCGGCGCCAGACGAGGAGGTCGCGCAGGCGCTCCCGGAACGATTCGTCGAAGCGCGGGGGTTCGCTCATCGCGACCTTCTCTCTACCTGTGATTCCGAGTGGACGCCGACCATATTACCCGCTGCATGCACATCCTGCCGCCGAAACCGGAGACCTGGCTCAAGGTCGTGCCGGAGGGACTCTATTGCGAGCCGGGCGACTTCTACATCGATCCGGTCCGCCCCGTCGCCCGCGCCGTGCTAACGCACGGCCACGCCGATCACGCCCGCCCCAACAACGAACGCGTGGCGGCGACGCCGGGCACGCTGGCGATCGTCGAGAACCGGTACGGAACGGAGGCGGCCGGCGGCTCGCTGCATCAGCTCGACTACGGCGAGGTGCTGCGCATCGGCGAAGTCGATTTGTACCTCGCGCCGGCCGGTCACGTGCTCGGCAGCGCCCAGGCGGTGATGACCTATCGTGGCAGCCGCGTCGTCGTGTCCGGAGACTACAAGCGGCGCTTCGACCCGACCTGCGCCGGGTTCGAGCCGCAGCCCTGCGATGTCTTCATCACCGAGGCGACGTTCGGCCTGCCGGTCTTCCGCCATCCGCCGGACGAGCATGAGGTCGGCAAGCTGCTGCATTCGCTCCGCGTGTTCCCGGAGCGGTGCCACGTCGTCGGTGTGTACGCCCTGGGCAAGTGCCAGCGGCTGCTCGCGATCCTGCGCCGCGCCGGGTACGACGAGTCCGTCTACCTGCACGGCGCGCTGATCGGGCTCTGCGACCTCTATCGCCGTCTCGGCGTCGATCTCGGCGAGACGCGGCCGGCGACCGGGGCCTCCAAGGACGAGCTGAAGGGCCGGATCGTGCTGGCGCCGCCCGCCGCGACGACCGACCGCTGGGCGCGGCGGCTGCCCGATCCCGTCGTCGCGATGGCCTCCGGCTGGATGCGGGTGCGGCAGCGGGCGCGGCAGCGCGGCGTCGAGCTGCCACTGGTGATCTCCGACCATGCCGACTGGGACGAGCTGACGCGGACGATCGACGACGTTGCCGCGCCGGAGGTCTGGGTGACGCATGGCCGCGAGGAGGCGCTCGTCCACCACGCCTGCGCACGCGGCTACAACGCCCGCGCGCTTTCTCTCGTCGGGTTCGAGGAGGAGGACGCGGAGTGACGGGCGTCCTGCGGCCGATACCCCCCATCCCGACCCTCCCCCGCAAGAGGGGAGGGAGATCGTGGCGCGCTTGCGTCGCCACCTCATCCCATAAATCTCCCTCCCCCTCGATGGGGGAGGGACGGGGTGGCGGTGGACACGCGACATCTCCCGGCGAGGCGGCGCCCCGGTGAACCGCTTCGCGGACCTTCTCGACAGCCTCGCCTTCACGCCGTCGCGCAACAGCAAGCTGCGGCTGATGGAGGAGTATTTCCGCACCGTGCCGGACCCGGAGCGCGGCTGGGCGCTCGCGGCGCTCACCGGCGACCTGTCCTTCGCTGAGGCGAAGCCGCAGCAGATCCGGGCGCTGGTTGCCGAGCGCGTCGATCCCGAGCTGTTCAACTGGTCCTACGACTTCGTCGGCGACACGGCCGAGACGGTGGCGCTGATCTGGCCGGAGCGGCCGGGTGCCAACCACGTCCCCGACTTGAGCGAGATCGTCGCCGAGCTGTCGGATGCGCCGCGCGCCCGCGTCGGGCGACTGCTCGAAACCTGGCTCGACGCACTCGATGCGACCGGGCGCTGGGCACTTCTGAAGCTCATCACCGGGAGCCTGCGGGTCGGCGTCAACGCGCGGCTCGCCAAGACTGCGCTGGCGGCGCTGGGGCCGGTCGAAATCGACCGCATCGAGGAGGTCTGGCACGGGCTGCGCCCGCCCTATCGCGAGCTGTTCGACTGGATCGAGGGCCGCGCGGACTGCCCGGAGATCGGCGACCTGCCGACCTTCTCGCCGCTGATGCTGGCGCAGCCGCTCGACGAGGCCGACCTGAGCGCGCTCGACCCGCTCGACTATCTCGCGGAGTGGAAGTGGGACGGCATCCGCGTCCAGCTCGTCAACCGCGGCGGCGAGGCGCGGATCTACTCGCGGGCCGGCGACGAGATCGGCAACGCCTTTCCCGACGTTGCCGAGGCGATCCCGCCGGATGTGACGCTGGACGGCGAGCTGCTGGTGCTGCGCGACGGCGAGGTGGCGCCGTTCAACGACCTCCAGCAGCGGCTGAACCGCAAGGCGGTGACGCCGAAGATGCTGCGCGACTACCCGGCGTGGGTTCGGCTCTACGACATGCTGCGCGACGGTGGGGAGGACCTCCGGCCGCTGCCCTTCGCGGCGCGGCGGCGGCGGCTCGAGGAGTGGTTCGAGCGCACGCCGGCGCCGCGCTTCGACCTCTCGCCGCTCGTATCGTTCGCGAGTTGGGAAGAACTGGCGGCGCTTCGCGACGGGCTGCGCATCCGCGGCATCGAAGGACTGATGCTGAAGCGCAAGGATTCGGTCTACGTCTCGGGCCGGCCCAAGGGACCGTGGTTCAAGTGGAAGCGCGGCGTGCTGACGATCGACGCCGTGATGATGTACGCGCAGCGCGGCCACGGAAAACGCTCGTCCTTCTACTCGGACTACACGTTTGGGGCGTGGCGCGACGGCGAGCTGGTGCCGGTCGGCAAGGCCTATTCCGGTTTCACCGACGAGGAGTTGGCGCGGCTCGACAAATGGGTCCGCAACAACACGACCAAGCGCTACGGGCCGGTCCGTGAGGTGGCGCCCGGTCTTGTGCTGGAGATCGCGTTCGACAGCGTGCACCGTTCGACCCGCCACCGTTCCGGTCTCGCGATGCGCTTCCCGCGCGTCCACCGCATCCGCTGGGACAAGCCGTATGAAGAGGCGGACACGGTGGAGACGCTGGCGAAGATGGTGACCTGATCCGGGGCGGCCGGCGGTTCAGTCGCGCCGGCGCGCGGCGGTTCGGAGCGCCACGTGCCGAATTCTCCTACTTCTCCTTCGCCACGTAGACGCCGTCCCAGTTCGCGGGCGGCGGCGACTCCATGAACTCCTCGATGCGGTGGCGGTAAAGCTCGTATACCGCCGCCAGCTCCCTGGCGCTTTCCGCGATCGCGCCCTCGATAAGGCGGGTCGCCGCCGCCCAATCCTGCGTGCGGTAGGCGTCGAGGAGGCGCGTGTGCGTCTCGACGCCGGGGATCGCCGCCGCCGGCTCGGCTTCCGGCAGCAGCGTGTGGATGCGCACCGCCTTGCTCTTGCCCTTGACGGCGACGAGGTCGAGTTCGATCAACGGCCAGTCCGGCAGCATCTCGCTGGTGGTCTCGCCGAGCACGAGGTCGACGCCGTAGGTCTTGCCCAGCCCTT
>DASWRT010000117.1:0-2977 GCA_036403035.1 Allostellaceae bacterium
GCAGGCGAGTTCGATGGCGCGCTCGCCGAGGCTGTAGAAATCCTGGATGCCGGTGCAGAGCGAGGTCAGGTAGTCGCCGAGGTCGAGCCGCCCCGCCGCACGCTGCTCCGGGGTGCCGAGCAGGTGGTCGTAGAGCGAGGCCAGGGCGAACACGCGCCGCTCCACGTCCTGAAACCGCTGCCGGGAGTCTTCCGAAGACGCCCGCCGGGCGTGCGCGGCGGCGAGAGCGGCGATCGTCTGATAGTTGTTGCGCACCCGGTGGTGGTGCTCACGCATCAACACTTCCTTGGCGTCGCGCTCCGCCTCCAGCGCATGCTTCTCGCGCAACCGCTCGACGCCTTCGGCGACGAAGCTCGCGACGGCGGCGAGGAACGAGAGGTCGAGCGCGTCGAAGTCGCGCCGCTCGCGGCAATCCACCTCCAGGACGCCGTATCGGCCGTCCCTGCCGATGATCGGCACGTTCAGCGAGGCCACCACGCCGTGCTCCGCATAGATCGGCGGCAGGTGGTAGTCCCCACGCTCGCCGACGTCGGACACGAACACCGGCATCGTCCGCTGAAAGCACTCGCCGGCCGGATGACTGGCCTCGATCCTCACCCTGGAGCGCCCGGCGACGCCGGGATTCAGCCCCCATCCGGCGCGGACCACCATCTCGCCTTCGGCAGGCCGGTGCTCCAGTATCTTCGCCATCGGCGCGCCGGCGCCCTCGGCGGCGATGCGGACCGCTTCGTCGAGGAAATCGCCGAGCGAGGGGAGCCGCAGGGCGTGCCCGCCCAAGGCGACGGCTGCCTCCCGCTGACGCAGAACGCGATCGAGAGGGACGTGGGCGTCTCCGCCGGCGCCAAGCTCGTGGATCACCTCCCAGATGAGTTGCCGCCCGCTCGCCATGGACACCCCGCGCCTCCCCGCACTGCCCGCCGCCCCGCCGTCGCGATGACGCGGCGAGCGGGAGGAAGGAGCGAAGAGCCAATCCCGGCAGGCTCCAAGCACACCTTCCCGGATAGGTAACGCCGACAAGCAGGAGGAGTGCCTTGGCGCCGCACACCCCTTGATCCGGCTCAAGTCGGACGCCGGCCGGATCGGCGATACTTCGGCCCGCTTTCCCGGTAGAGTCCGAACCGTCGACGACGAAGGGCGGAGGAGGACGGCATGCTGACCCTCGAAGACTGCATCGCGCTCTCCGAACTGAGCGAGGCGGAGATCGACGCGATCGCCGAGCACGAGCACGTTCCCGAGATCGTTGCCGCCGAGATCGGCAGCTATCTCGTCCATACCGCACACGGCCGCGCGGAGATCCGCGGCATCATCCGCGACGATATCGAGAGCGCCCTCGCCCGCGGCGATTACCAGCACGCCGCGGTGCTGAAGCTGCTGCTGAAACGCTTCATCGACGAGCACCGCAAGGACGCGAAGGGCGAGGCGGGCGGCTGAGGCGGCGGGAAGGCTTCCGTTGCCGCGGCGAGAGGAATGACGGGACGCTCCCGTGTCGCTACGGCACCCGGTTGTGTTAGCATGTGTACAATATCGCACAACCGGGGACCCTCAGTAATGACCGACAGCAGCACGCTGACTGTCCGCCTTTCCAACCGGACGAAGGAGCAGCTCGCCGAGCTGGCAGGACGAACGCGCCGGACGCGGAGCTTTCTCGCTGCCGAGGCGATCGCCGACTATGTCGCGCGCGAGCTGGCCATTATCGAGAAGATCGAACGCGGCCGGGCCGACGTTCGCGCCGGTCGGGTGACGCCGCATGATGACGTGATGCGCGACGCCCGCGCCATCATCGAGGCGGCACGAACAGAGCGATGAAGCGTCGGGTCGTCTGGTCGGACCAAGCCCGCGACGATTACCACGCTGTTATCCGCTACATCGCCCAAGACAACCCGGATGCGGCTGAGCGCGTCGCCGAACGGGTCGAGCAGACCAGCGCATCGCTTGCCGACTTCGCCACCGGCCGCCCTGGCCGTGTGACGGGCACCTATGAGAAGGTGGCGACCGGACTACCCTATATCCTTGCTTACGAGATCGTCGGCCGTCCGGAGGGCGGCGAGACAATTGCGATCCTGCACGTCATCCACGGCGCGCGCGACTGGCCTGCCGAGCAATGGCCTGAAGACTGATCTGACGGGCGAGGAGCGAGCCGCCTCACCGCGACATCGGCGGGTGCGGGTCGGCGAGCCAGGTGCGCCACCACTGAGGCGACCGGTTCGGGTTGCGCGCCACCGACGGGAAAGACGGGGCGGCGTCGGCCGCGGTCTTAGCGTTGTCGAGCGCATGGCAGGACGAGCACCAGCGCTGGGCGATCGCGCGGCCGGCCTGCGCATCGCCGGCCGCCGGGGCGGCAGGGGGGCCGGCGGCGAGGAGGGGGAGCAACGGCAGCGCGGCGAGCGCGGCGGCGGCTCGACCGTGCCCAACGACCGCTCCGCGAGCCACCCGGTCCAGACCGCCGGCGGCGCCCGGCGACGTTGACCTGCATCAAGCATGCTCCCGGCCGGGCGGCGAACTCTTGATGCAGGTCAATGACAGGTTGCATGCGGCTGCGCTCTCCTGCCGTCATCGTCGTCTCCGGGCGGTTCCGCGGGACGGCGGTGCCGGAGGAGACGACATGACCATGAAATCCATCCTTGCGATCCTCACCGGGGCCGGATCGGACGGCGCGGTGCTCGACGCCGCGCTCGCCGTCGCCCGGCGCTTCACGGCGCATATCGACGCCGTCCACGTGCGTTCCCTGCCCGGCGAGGCGATCGCCTACGGCCCGCCGGAGGCGCTGGTCGCGACCGAGGAGCTGATCGCGGCGATGGAGCTGGAGGGGCGGCAGCGCGAGGAGGCGGCCCGTACCCGCTTCGACCGGTGGCGCGCCGAGCACGGCATCGCCGCGGACGGCAGCGGCAGCGGCGGGACCGCGACCGCCGCATGGTCGCCGTACGTCGGCGGGCTCTGGCCGGTCGCCGGCGACCTCGCCCGCTACGCCGACCTCACG
>DASWRT010000118.1:0-19978 GCA_036403035.1 Allostellaceae bacterium
CGAGATCGCCAGCCAGACCAACCTGCTGGCGCTCAACGCGACGATCGAGGCGGCCAGGGCCGGCGAGGCCGGCAAGGGCTTCGCCGTCGTCGCCAGCGAGGTCAAGTCGCTCGCCGGACAGACCGGAAAGGCGACCGAGGAGATCAAGACCCAGATCGCCGCGATCCAGGCGGAGACGCAGGACGCCGTCGAGGCGATCCGCGGAATCGGCCGGATCGTCGAGGAGATGGATTCGATTGCGGGCGCGATCGCGGCGTCGGTCGAGGAGCAGCAGGCGGCGACCCAGGAGATCGCCCGCAACGTCAGCCAGACGGCGGCCGGCATGCACGACATCACCGGCAGCATCGCCGGCGTCGGCGACGCGGCAGGCGCCTCCGGCGACGCGGCGGGACAGGTGCTCGCCGTGGCGCAGGATCTGGCGCGGCAGGCGGTGACGCTTCGCGGCGCGGTCGACGGCTTCGTCGCGCGGGTGCGGGCGGCGTAGCAGCGGCTGCCGAGCTATCTCGCTACTCATACCACGGCGCCGCGGCGCTCCCCGGCCGCCGTCCAGGATTGCGAGTTGATCCAGGACGTATGCCCATCGGCAACGTTGGTAGGAGATGATCGGCCGGCTTCCGCTGCCGCCGACGCGCTTCCGCAACACAGGAGTTGGTGGTCATGCGTATGACAGGTCTGGCGATTCTCGCCGTCGGAACGGTTCTTGTCCTCCCGCCGGCAACGGCGGCGCTGGCGCAGCAAGGCCAATCGAACCAGGGCGGGCTGGGCGGCGCGCTCGACACGCTCAACCGGACCGTCAATCCCAGCCAGAACCGCGATACCCGCAGCCAGCAACAGGATGATCGGTACGGGCGCGACCAGCAGCAGCAGCAGTACGATCGCGACTCGCAGTACAGCCGCGGAACGTCGGGCTCGTCGACGCGCAGCGACCGCGCGGGGGGATCGCAATCCTACTCGCGGTACAGCGACCAGGATCTCCGCGACGAGTACTCCCGGATCACGCGCGACCAGCGTGCCGTCGAGGACGAGATGAGCCGCCGCGGCATACGTCGATAGCGTCGGGCCGGCGGCGCCCGCCCGCCTTGATGAGGCAGGCGGCGAACCGGATCGACCGATCAGTTCGCCGCCACCTGCTTCACCAGCCCGTACCACAGCGCCACCGTCTCGGCCGCGGCGGGGTCTTTGCTGGGCAGGACGCGGACCGCCGTCTGCACCATCACGAGGCGTGAAGCGGGGTCGACGAAGATCGTCTGCCCGTGGATGCCGAGCAGCGCGAACATCCGGCGCTGACCCGGCAGGAGCCAGACCTGGTAGCCGTAGCCGTAGAACGGCGTCGCCGTCCGCGGCGCGAGATAGCTCTCGCCGTCCGCGACGGTCGTCGCGTCGAGCAGCCAGCGGCGCGGAATGATCTGACGGCCGCGCCACTCCCCGTCGTGCGCCAGCAGCAGGGCGAAGCGCGCATAGTCGCGGAGCACGGCGTTGAAGCAGCAATAAGCCGCATCCTGGCCGGTCGGGTCGGTCACCCAGGTGGCGTCGGCCTCCGCGCCGATCGGCTCCCAGATCCGCGACCGCAGATAGTCCGAGAGCGGCATGCCGACGGCGCGGCGCAGGATCAGCCCGAGCAGTTCGGTCTCGATGCTCGCATAGTGGAACGCGGTGCCGGGCGGCGCCGTGCGCTCGTCGAAGAGCGCGATCGACGCGGCGGGGCCGTCGCCACGGAACAGGGCACGGCGGAAGCGCGCGAGGTCGTCGGCGCCGCCGTAGTCCTCGCTGAAGGCGACGCCGGACGCCATGTGCAGCAGCGCCCGGATCGGCGTCGCGCCGTACTGCGTGCCGGCAAGCTCCGGCACGTAGGCGGCGGCGAGGTCGTCGATCGATCGGACGGCCCCTTCCTGGACGGCGATGCCGATCAGCATCGCGACGATCGTCTTGGCCATGGACTGCGAGGTGAAGCGGTCCCTGTCGGTGCGTCCATACCGGTAATGCTCGAACAGGATCTCGTCGTCCTTTGCGACCAGCAGGCCGGTCGCCGGGTTGCGGTCGAGATACTCCTCGATGGTGCGGGTGGCCGACCGGAAGGTGTAGGAGACGGAAATCTCCCGGGCCGCCCGCCGCAGCGGCGACGGCTCCGCCGCCCGCGGGACGGGATGGGACGAAAACAGCCGGTCGAAATGGCTGAAGCTGCCGACGAGGAAGCGCTGCTGCTTCGATGTCGCGGCCGTTCCCACCGGATAGTTTTCCGCGGCGCCGTAGGCGGCGGCGTCCGGCCCGTCATCCGAGAAGACCGGTACCGCCGCCGGGCTCTGGCCTCGCGCCGGGCCGACGGCGCCGCCGCAGAGCCACAGGAGCGCGGCGGCGGCCAATGAAGCTGCCGCTAGCGTGCCGGAGGGGAAAGGACGCGATGCCATCGATGAAACCGGGATGCGCGAGTCATCGACTACGGGTCGACTATGTCGACTATATTGCGTATCGGCGGTCCGTTTTGTCGAGTTCCGGTCCGGCCTTCATCGTGTGCTCGTCGTGAGCCTGCGGGCTAGGGCTGGATCCCCACCACCTCGCCGTGATGCGCTGTCCTGCTCCCGCTCCTCGTCAAAGAAGTTCTGTGCATGGAGCAGCACTGACACCATGGGTAACCGAACGACCGTTCGTGCTTACGAGTAGTGCAATTGGTCCGGCAGCGGAGCGGGCTGACGCGGGGAAGCAGGGCACGACGATGCCGTGCCCCGCTGAAATTACACTCAGCTTTTGCCATCCTCGTCATCGTTGTCCCGGCGGTCGATTTCCCGCATGCGCCGTTCGATGAACTCTCGAGGAGAGGGCGGTCGGCTCCGTGGAGCGGAGCGTCGCGGGGCATTATCTCCCGAAGCGGCCTCTTGCTCTGGCCGAGCGAGTTCGTCCCGCTTCTTTCCAGTTATTTCGGCGATCTTTTCGCGCAGCTTGGCTGCCCGTGTTTGGCGGGCCTCCGAGTCGTCATTACCCATACAGAGCTCCCGGCCACCGGCCCGCATATTTGGTCAAGCTCCTCAATCCGGCCAGACCGACGGGGCTGTCCGGAGCGACTCTGTCTGCGATCCGTTGCCGCCGCGCCGGCTGCCGGACCGCCGCCCATCAGATCGCCGCCCTTCAGAACGTTGTGCCTGGGTGCGCCATCCGCCCATGCCGGCGATCTCGCCCCTCGTCGCTCGCTCGGCAGTCTCTCCGCGCTCAGCGGTACCCGCTGTCAATTCCTCAATCTGCTGACGCAGACTGAACGCGCGCTGGGTAGACGCTTCCGTCATGGTCATCACGGGCACTCCCGCCGCTCTGGCTGCACTGATCCCGCCCGAGAGGGCCTGCGCAGTTTCCCTGGCAATTCTGCGGTCGATTTGGCTCCGGAAGCTTCCGTCACTCGCGCTGATCTGCCCCAGATTGCGGAAGGTTGGCTCGCTACTGCTGAACCATATCTCCTGCCACCATGTATCGGAGGCGATGTCGAGCCAACTGAGGTAACCGCCGCGAAGGACCTGTCTCGGCTCCCGGATCGCACCTGTGAAGGAATAGCGTACACCCGGCGCGGCGACCGGATCGAAGTAGCGGACGGAGTAGAAGTCCGAAACCAGTATGCCGTTCGCGGTATAGGCAAATTCGGCGGCTTCCGAAGGATCGCATGGTTCGACGAGAAATTGCGCACGCCCCTGATCTGCCTTTGGTGAATCGCTGGTAGTGAGCCGCATGCCAAAGGGATCGACAAGCATCTCGATCATTTCGTGGCTGGCCGTCAAAGACCACGCATCGACCTGCTCGCGGGCGGTGACCAGCGCGAACGGCTGATTGTTTTTGTCGAGGTGAATGCCTTCCGCATCCTGTCCTATATTATCCATGATGACGATTGGCCAGTAACCGACAGGCACATCTTCCAGCCGGGGGAATGCATCCACGGTCGCCTTGATGCCCCAGAACTGCACGAGGTCGCGCGTAGCCTGCTTCTGCAAGGCAGCGCTCACCTTTGTCAGGTCGCTCGCGTTAATCAGTTGAGATTCTGCTACCAGCGCAACTTGGCGCAACAGAGTGTCGGTCATTACCGTCCTCCCTTTAGATGCGAGACACCTTTTCCGCGGGAAACTGCACTCAGTTCCTTCCGCTGAGGCGGTGGAGATGTTTCTTTTACTTATCTTCAACATTCATCCGATGTGATCGTAGGAAGAATACATCGTTCTTTAGAAAAACAGGAGAAAAAACGGTAACAACATACGCAACTGTGGGACGCGGTCGTTTGGAAAAAATCAAGTCCAACTCGATAAAAATACGAAAGTATGTCTTTGATTCGGGTGTGGTCATTAACTTAGGGTTGTTTGTAGATTGCCCTTGTGTCTCGATCTCCATCTATCCTCCGGACGATCATAAATTTCTGCACCGCAGGTGGCTATGAGAGAGTGGGCGTGAACCGAAATGCAAAGGCGCAGAAAATACGATAGATAGCGCGTCCCGGCGGGGCTGGCGCGGCTCCGGGCCGGATTGCGGAATGGGGCCGATGCCACCCGCGTGGGCTGCGGATGTTCCCGAAATCACGTGCCGGGATGTCGCTGGTCCCCCTTTGATTTCCTGCTCGCGACAGGTGAACCGTCCTATGCTGGAGAAATACTCGCAATGCTGCCGTCCCTGTTTCTGCTGCTCGTTTGCCAAGCTGCCGGCGAGGCGGCGGCGAGGCTGTTGCACCTGCCGCTGCCCGGCCCGGTGATCGGGCTGGCGCTGCTCCTCGCCTGCCTGCTGCTCCGCGGCAGGCGGGGGGTGCCGGAACCGCTCGGCGAGACGGCGGACGGGCTGCTGCGACATCTGTCGCTGCTGTTCGTGCCGGCCGGCGTCGGCATCACGAACTACCTCGGGCTGATCGCCGATCAGGCGCTGCCTGTCGCGGCGGCGGTGGTCGGCTCGACGGTGCTGACGATCTGGGTGACCGGGCTGGTGACGAGCCGCGTGGACGCGATGCTGACGGCGCGCCACGGCAGCGGCAGCGGCGGCGCGGCCGGGAGCGACGCGCGATGAGCGGCGGAGGCGTCGGCGTTGGCGGCGGAGAGTTGTGGCAGCTCTGGGTCTATCTCTCCGGAACGCCGCTGATCGGCCTGACCGTGACCCTGGGCGCCTATCTCGCGGCGTACCGGCTGTATGTCCTGTCGGGCGGACGGCCCTGGGCCAACCCGGTGCCGATCGCCATCGTCCTCGTCGCCGCGGCGCTGCTCGTCACCGGGACGCCGTACCAGACCTATTTCGAGGGCGCGCAGTTCGTGCATTTCCTGCTCGGCCCGGCGACGGTGGCGCTCGCCGTGCCGCTCTACCGCCAACTCGGCGCGCTGCGCCGCTCGGCCTTGGCGGTGACCGGCGGGGTGCTCGCCGGATGCCTCACCGCGATCGGCAGCGCGGTCGGGATCGCGTGGGCGCTCGGCGGTTCGGCGGAGGTCGTCCGGTCTATCGCGCCGAAATCGGTGACGGCGCCGATCGCGATGGGCATCGCCGAGCAGCTCGGCGGCCTGCCGTCGCTAACCGCCGTCTTCGTCATCCTCACCGGCATCATCGGCGTGGTCTTCGGGCCGGCGCTGCTCAATGTCGCGCGGATTTCCGACTGGCGGGCGCGCGGGCTGGCGATGGGCGTCGCCGCGCACGGGATCGGCACCGCGCAGGCGATCTCGGCCAATGAGACGGCAGGCGCCTTCGCCGGGCTCGGCATGGTGCTGAACGGCATCGCGACCGCGGTGCTGCTGCCGCTACTGTTCCGCCTGTTCTGACGGCCGTCCTCAACCCGGAACCGGCGCACCCGCTCGCCCTTTACTGGAGAATGAAGGACGGCGCAGCGGCGGCGGAAGCGGGCGTGGGACCGCGCAGGGCATGAGCTATGCGGAATTCGCGCGGAAGACGCTGCTCGTTCTGCTTCTGGTCGCGCTCGCGCTGCTGCTGTGGGCGATCTCGGGAGTCCTGGTGCTCGCGTTCGGCGCGGCGCTGTTCGGCGTCGCGCTGTCGGCTCTCGCCGGATTGCTGAGCCGGGCGACGGGGCTGTCGCGAGACTGGGCGCTCGGCGTCGTCGTCCTGCTCCTGTTCGTGCTCGGCGCGGGCGGCGCTTGGTTTTTCGGCACCCGGTTGGTCGCGGAGTTCTCGGCGCTGGCGCAGACGATCCCGGCGAGCATCGGCCGCCTCCGCGCAATACTGCAAGGCAACGATTGGGGGCAGCGGCTCCTCGACGAGCTTCAGAACCTCGACCTCGCCGGGCTCGGCGGCAGCGCGTTCCCAACGCTGATCGGCACCGCGACCTCGGCGCTCGGGGCGCTCGCCAACGCCTTCCTGATCGTCGTCGCCGGCCTCTATCTCGCGTTCCAGCCCGGCCTCTATGTCGATGGCGTCGCCCGGCTCGCCCCGGCCGCGCGACGCGGCGAGGCGCGGCAGTTCCTGTCGGCGGTCGGCCGCGCGCTGCGGTTGTGGCTGCTCGGCCAGCTCGTCTCGATGGCCGTCGTCGGCATCCTCTCCGGGCTGGCGATGTGGCTGATCGGCGTGCCGTCGCCCCTGGCGCTCGGGCTGATCGCCGGCCTGACCGAGTTCATCCCGATCCTCGGCCCGATCCTGGGAGCGGTCCCGTCGATCCTGGCGGCGCTGGCGGCCAAGCCGGTCCTCGCGCTCTACGCCGCGGGCGCCTTCGTGCTGATCCAGCAGATCGAGAACCACCTGCTGACCCCGATCGTCCAGCGCGAGACGGTGTCGCTGCCGCCGGCGCTCACGATCTTCGCGACGGTCGTGGCGGGCGCCGTCGTCGGCCTGCCCGGCGTGCTCTTCGCGACGCCGCTGGCCGTCGTCGCCATGGTCGCGGTCAAGCTCTTCTATGTCCGGGACGCGCTCGGCGAGGCTCCCGGTCCGCTGCCCGGCGACGGCGAGGGCGGCGGCGGAAACGATTGAGGGGCCGGGAGGCGATGGGCGGGCGGCCCGGCCCGGCGCGGCGCGGCGGGTTGGAGCGCACATAAAAAAGCGGCGCTCCCGCTCTCGGGAGCGCCGCGTGTCCGGCCCGCCGCTTGACGCGCGGACGGATGGACGGACGCGCTCTACGCCACCTTGCTTTCCGGCGGCGACATCACCCTGACCCGGGCCTGCTGCATGAAGGCTCCGCGCAGCGGTTTCAGCGCGAACATCGCGAGCAGCGCCGCGACCGTATTGAAGGCGACGGCGATCATGAACACCGCCTGCCAGCCGTAACCCGCCGCGATGATGCTCGCAAACGGGACCAGCAGCGAGGCCGTGCCTTTCGCCGTGTAGAGCATGCCGGCGTTGGTGGTGGCGAACTTCGAGCCGAACGTGTCGCCGCAGGTCGCCGGGAACAGGCTGTAGATCTCGCCGAACACGCCGAAGAACAGCGCCGTCAGCAGCACGAACAGCATCGGATTGTGGCCGTACTGACTGAGCAGCGTCAGCGACACGGCGCCGATCGCGAAGGCGATGAACATCGTGTTCTCGCGGCCGATCTGATCGGACACCCAACCGAAGAACGGCCGGCCGAACCCGTCGAAGATCCGGTCGAGCGAGATCGCCATGGTGAGGGCCGCGAACTGCAATCCGGCGATGCTCACCGGCACGTCGGCGATCTTGTAGTCCGCCGCGATCGGCGCGATCTGCGCCGCCGCCATCAGGCCGCCCGACGCGACCAGCACGAACATCAGGTACATCAGCCAGAACACCGGGGCCGCCAGGACCTGCTTGGGCTCGTATTCGACGCGGCTCTGCGCGACCTTCGCCTGAGAGGGCGCCACCATGCCGGCCCGCGGCTTCCGCAGGAACCATGACAGCGCGAAGATCACGACGCCCTGGCCGATTCCGAACGTCAGGAACGCGGCTTCGTAGCCCTGGGCATGAATCATATTGGCGATCGGGATCACGGTCAGCGCGGCGCCGGCGCCGAACCCCGCCGCCGTGGCGCCGGCCGCAAGCCCGCGCCGGTCCGGAAACCATTTCAACGCGTTGCCGACGCACGTGCCGTAGACGGCGCCGGCCCCGACGCCGGCAATCACCGCGGCGGCATAGAGCATCATCAGCGAGGAGGCGTAGGCGTTTATCACCCAGGCCGCCGCGACCATGAAGCTGCCGAACATGACCACGATGCGCGGGCCGTAGCGGTCCACGAACCAGCCTTCGATCGGCACGAGCCATGTTTCGGTGAACACGAAGACCGAAAACGCGACCTGGATCGCCGCGCGTCCCCAATGGAACTTCGCGTCGATCGGGTTGACGAACAGGGTCCAGCCGTATTGCAGGTTGGCGATCATCGCCATGCAGATGATGCCGACCATCAGCTGCAGCCAACGATTGCCGAGTAGACCATTCTCGCTAGGGAGATCTCTCAACGTTTCCTCCGTGTCGTGAGCCGAGGCTGTGCCGCCTTCTTGTCCGCTGTGCCGCCTCCTGAGACAGGCATGCGCAATTCTGTATGTGATATACCAGCAGAATGCATCGAAATGCCGCTGGAAGCTAGTGCGATCATGCGGTCCCCAATGTTTGTTATTCGTGGCCGTCCGCTGCGCATCCCATCACACGTATATATTCAGCGCCGTATGATACAGCGTGTCCGGTTGCGCCTACGGTCGCCGAAGACCGTGTGCAAAGCGGCGGTTATCTCTGATTCGCAGCGTCGATCGTCCGGACCAGCTCCGATACGGGAATCGCGAGCGCCGCAGCCAGCTCCTCAAGCAGCGCCGCCTCGCCGCTGTGGCGGTCGACCGGCAGGCCGAGTTCCTGAAGCCACGCGGTCACGAGCGGGATGCCGTCGCGCACGTGGCGCTCCAGCACCAATGGCGGGATGGGCACAGCCATTGCGACCTGCTCAGCGCTGCTGCGGCGAAACGATGGCGAAGCCGCGTGTCCGATGCTCCCGGATGCACTCGTCCATCTCGATCATCCGGGCTCTGCTCGGCTCGCCGAACGCCGGATAATAGATACTGCACGACGTTGCTTCGCCGGTCTTGGGATTCTGCATATCGACGCTCTTGCTGGTGCAGGAGACGCACGGCAGGACGATGGCCGCCGCCAGCCATGTCGACCGAAAACCGCCGCGATGACGGTCGCGTGCGCACCCGGATCTCATTTCCGGCATATCCTCGTCCCGCTCCCCCCGATGCGCCCCTCAGGGCAATTTTAAAGCCTGTCCCAGTCTCCCGAGCTAGGGCCCCAAGGTTGCCACAAGCTGCGCGCGGGTTCACCTGTTCCGGCCTAAGAGCCTATCCCAGGAGGCCGCCGTGGTCTGCGTTGCGCCGTGACGTCCGGCGGTCAGGCGCGCGGCCGCAGGCGATGCCGGGACATCGGCAAGGCCGTGCGGCGCAGCCGCCGGGCGTCGGAGCGCAACCCGCAGGGACGCGGCGTCGTGCCGCCGGGATGCGTCGCACGTCGCTTGCGATGTCCCGGCATCGCGGCGCGCCTCTCGCGCAAGCAGAGCTTGCGCTGACGGCGGCAGGCGAAGCGGAGCTTCGCTGAGAGCCGCGCTCCTACCCGGCGGCACGACACCGCGTCGCAGACCATGACGGCCTACTGGGATAGGCTCTAAGTAAGGTTCGTCCGACAGGCGCAGCATCCCTTCCACGAAGGGGCGCTGCGCCTTTGCTTTCGCCGTCGTCCTCCGCAGGCCGGATGACGCCTGCCGGCTATCGCTCGCCGATAATGTCAGAACCCGCCGATCGCGGTACCATAACGGTGTGTCATGCGTCTTCCGTGACACCGTATCGTCGTCGATGCCAAAGCGCTGGCCGCCGCCTGCCGACAGCCGTTGCGGCTGACATCGCGACCAAGGCCGAGGGGGACGGTCATGAAAGCGACCGCGACGGACGCATACGATTACGTTATCGTCGGGGCCGGTTCGGCTGGCTGCGTGCTCGCCAACCGGCTGAGCGCCGATCCCGATTGCAACGTGCTGCTGCTCGAAGCGGGCGGGCCGGACGACTCCTTCCTGATCCATATGCCCGCCGCCATCGCGCGGCTCCACGCGCCGCGGTTCAACTGGCGCTACAAGACCGTACCGCAGGACTCGATGCAGGGCCGGCGCATGTACTGCCCGCGCGGCAAGACGCTCGGCGGCTCAAGCTCGATCAACGCGATGATCTATATCCGCGGGCAGGCGCGGGACTACGATCAGTGGCGGCAGCTCGACAATGTCGGTTGGGGCTATGAGGACGTGCTGCCGTTCTTCCGCAAGGCGGAGCGCAACGAACGTCTGAACGACCGGTGGCACGGCGCAGACGGGCCGCTGAACGTCGCCGACCAACGCTACACGAACCCGCTCAGCAAAGTGTTCGTCGAGGCGGCGCAGGAAGTCGGGATCGCCTACAACCCGGATTTCAACGGCGCGATGCAGCACGGATGCGGCCTGTACCAGCTCACGCAGAAGGGCGGGAAGCGATGGAGCGCCGCCGCCGCCTATCTGCGCGGCGTGCTCGACCGTCCCAACCTGACCATCGCGACCCATGCCACTGCGACGCGTATCCTGGTCGAACGCGGCTGTGCGGTCGGCGTCGAGTACGACCACAAGGGCCGGCGTGCGACGGCGCGAGCCGGGCGCGAGGTCCTGCTGGCGTCCGGCGCCATCAACTCGCCGCATCTCCTGCTGCTCTCCGGCATCGGGCCGGCGGACGAGCTGCGCGCGGCCGGGGTCGCTGTCGTGCACGACCTGCCGGGGGTCGGGAAGAACCTTCAGGATCACATCAACGTCAACGTGCTCGCCTCCTGCACGCGGCCGATCACGCTCGACGGGCTCGGCTCCGGCCTCGCGTCGCTCCGCGTCGCGCTGCAGTTCGCGCTGTTCAAGACCGGCCCCGGCGCGAGCAACGTCGCCGAGGCCGGCGCCTTCGTCAGCAGCCGGGGCGACGACGAGGCGCCGGACATCCAGTACCATTTCCTTCCGGCTCTGGTGGTCAATCACGGGCGCACGAAGCTCGAAGGGCGCGGCGTGACGCTTCATGCCTGCTGCCTACGGCCGGAAAGCCGCGGCGAGATCCGGCTCGCCAGCAACCGCTGGTCGGACCCGCCGCTCATCGATCCGAACTATCTCGCCTCCCGCCACGACCTCGACGTGCTGATCGCCGGGCTGCGGCGGGGCCGCGTGATCCTCGCCGCGAAAGCGTTCGCACCCTATCTCGGCGGCGAGCGCCTGCCCGGCGCCGCCTGCCGGTCGGACGCCGAGCTGGAGGAGTTCGTCCGGCGCACCGCGGAGACCGAATACCACCCGGTCGGCACCTGCAAGATGGGCGGCGACGAGCTGGCCGTCGTCGACGACAGCCTGCGCGTCCGCGGTCTCGCCGGGCTCCGCGTGGTCGATGCGTCGATCATGCCGACGCTGATCAGCGGCAATACCAACGCGCCGACGATCATGATCGCGGAGAAAGGCGCCGCCATGGTCCTGGCGGAGACAGGGGGCGAGGAGGCAGTGCGGGTGGCCGCTGCCTGACCTGCGCCGCCCCACCTCTCTGCCGGGCTGGGCGCAGCGGGCAGGCGTGCTATACCGGCATCATGCCGTCCCGCAAGCCGCAGCAGCTACGCCTCGACCAGTTGATCGTCGAGCGCGGCCTTGCCGAGAGCCGCGCCAAGGCGCAGGCGCTCGTCATTGCCGGGCTCGTCTATGCCGGGGAGCGGCGCCTCGACAAGCCAGGGCAGGCGCTGCCGGAGGATGCGACGATCGAGGTTCGCGGGCGGGATCACCCCTGGGTCTCGCGCGGCGGCGTCAAGCTCGCGCACGCGCTCGACGCCTTCGGCGTCGACCCGGCGGGCGCCGTGGCGCTCGATATCGGGGCGTCGACGGGCGGCTTTACCGACGTGCTGCTGACGCGCGGCGCCGCCAGGGTCTATGCGGTCGATGTCGGGCACGGGCAGCTCGCCTGGAAGCTGCGTCAGGACCCGCGCGTGGTGGTGCTGGAGCGGACGAACGCGCGCCATCTCACCGCGGCCGAGATTCCGGAGCCGCCGGACCTCGTGGTCTGCGACGCCAGCTTCATCGGCCTGCGCACCGTGCTGCCGGCGGCGCTCGCGCTCGCCGCCGGGCCGGATGCGCGGCTCATCGCTCTCATCAAGCCGCAGTTCGAAGTCGGAAAGGAGCGGGTCGGCAAGGGCGGCGTCGTCCGCGATCCGGCGTTGCACCCCGAGGTATGCGACACGATCGTGTCGTGGCTCGCCGGTGAGATGGGCTGGCATGTGGAGGGCGTTGCCGAGAGCCCGATCCTCGGGCCGGAAGGCAACAAGGAATTCCTCGTCGTCGCGCGGCGCGGCGGCGGCGGCGAGCCGCGGGACGCGGCGGCCGGGATGTCCGCGCCATGAGGCGGCGCCAGTCCCGGCTGGCGCGTGCCGCGGCGGCGCTGCCGGCCGAAACCGTCGACCTCACGATTGAGCGCGTCGGCGCGCGGGGCGATGGCATCGCTCGCGGTCATGACGGCGAGCCCGTCTTCGTGCCGTTCACCGTGCCCGGCGACCGCGTGCGCGTGCGGCTCGGGCCGAGGCGCGGCGAGGGCAGGGCGGCCGCGCTGCTGGACGTCGTTGCCGCCGGGCCGGGCCGGCGGAACCCGCCCTGTGCGCAGTTCGGGCGCTGCGGCGGCTGCACGCTTCAGCATCTCGACGACGATCTCTACGCTGCGGCGAAGCTCGACGCGCTCCACGCGGCGATGCGGCGGCACGGGCTCGATCCCGGGGTGATCGAGCCTTTGCATCGCGTCCCGCCGGGGACGCGCCGGCGTGCCCGGCTGTCCTTCGTCCGCCGTGGCGGCAGACAGGGCGGCGGCAAGGCCGTCCTGATCGGCTTCAACGCGCGCGAAAGCCACGACGTCGTCGACCTCGCCGCCGGCTGTGCCGTCCTGCATCCGGCGCTGGCCGCTCTCGTCGAGCCGCTGCGCGACCTCGGCGCGTCGGTGCTGGCGCCGGGCGAAGCGGGCGCAGCCGCCGTCACCCTGACCGAGACCGGCGTCGACGCGCTGATCGACCTGCCGCGCCTGCCCGACATAGCGGCGCTGGAGGCGCTTGCGTCCTTCGCCGAGGCGCAGGATCTGGCGCGACTCGCCTGGCGTGCGCCCGGCCATGGCGAGCCGATGCCCGCCGCGGTGCGCCGGCCGCCGCGGGCCGTGATCGCCGGCGTCGCCGTCGATCTGCCGACAGACGGCTTCCTGCAAGCTGCCGTCGAAGGCGAGGCGGTCCTCACGGAGGCGGTGCTCGACGCGGTCGGCGCCGATGCTTCCCGGCCGCGGGTCGCCGACCTCTTCGCCGGGGTCGGCACGTTCACCTTCGCGCTGGCGGCCCGCAACGCCGCGGTCCATGCCGTCGAAGGCGCGGCGCCGGCGCTCGCCGCGCTGAAGGACGCGGCCGACCGAGCGGGTCTCGCGGGGCGCGTCACGGCCGAACGGCGCGATCTCGATGCGCGGCCGCTCCTCGCGAACGAACTGCGCCGGTTCGACGCCGCCGTGTTCGACCCGCCGCGCGCCGGAGCCGCGGCGCAGGCGGCCTCTCTGGCGCAATCGCCGGTGCCGCGCGTCGCCGCGGTGTCCTGCAACCCGGCGACCTTCGCCCGCGACGCCCGCCTTCTCGTCGACGGCGGCTACCGCCTGCGCTGGGTCCGGCCGGTCGATCAGTTCGTGTGGTCGGCGCACCTGGAGCTGGTGGCGGGTTTCGACCGTCGCCTTACCGAGTAAACGGGTAAGCGGACCGGTCGGGGGAGGACCGGACAGGCGCTGCCCTCGTTAACCTGGTATAAGCGGCGTTCATGATCGGAGCAGGAGGCGCATGGCAGTAGTCACTTCCAGCCGGCAAGCCAGCTCGGTGACCAATGCCAAAGCCATGCCGGCGGCGCTCACGGCGGCGCACACTGCGAAGGCGTGGCAGTCCTTCCGTCCCCTGTTGCCCTATCTCGGCGCGCTGCTCGCTCTCGCCTTGTTTACCGCGGCGGCCGTGATCCTCTATCACGAGGTCACCGCGTACCGGCCGGCGGACGTGCGCCGCGCGCTGAGGGCGCTTGGCTGGGGGCAAGTCGCCCTGGCGTTGGGCGCCGCGGCGGCAAGCTACCTCCTTCTCACCGTCTACGACGTGCTGGCCCTTCGTCATGTCGGCTGGAAACTGCGTTACCGCCGAATAGCGCTCACCTCGTTCGTCAGCTATGCGTTCAGCCATGCCTTCGGTTTCGGCAGCATCGTAGGCACTTCGGTCCGCTATCGTCTCTACGCGCCGTTCGGTCTCACCGCGGCGGAAATCGCCGAGGTCTCGGCGTTCGTCAACATCACGTTCATGGTGGGGCTGGCGGTCTTTTTCCCGATCGTGGCGCTGCTCGACCCGTCCGCGCTCGCGGTCTTGGGTGTGCCGCCCCTAGTAAGCATCGTCTTCGCCGCAGTTGCCGTGTGCCTCACCGCAAGCTACGTGCTGCTCGGGTGGTGGCTCAAGCGGCCGCTCTGCGTCCTGCGTTACGAAGTCGATCTGCCGCGTCCCGGACTGGCGCTGGGGCAGATTGCCCTTTCCCTTGTGGACCTCGCGCTCGCCGGCGCCGTGCTCTATTTCTGCCTTCCCTGGGGCACCGTCGCCTATCCTCATGTCCTCTGCGTTTTCGTGCTCGGACTTGTTGCCGGGCTGATCAGCCACGTGCCGGGCGGGCTCGGCGTGTTCGATACCGTCGTGCTGATCGGTCTCTCGGACCAATTGCCGGGCGACGCCGTGCTGGCCGGGCTGCTGGTCTTCCGCATCGCCTACTTTCTGTTGCCTGTCATCATCGCGGGGGCGCTGTTCGGCACGGTAGAGTTGCTGAGCGCGCGGCGGCATTTCCACCGCATGTCCGAGAATCTGGCGACGTTCGTTACGCCGGCGGCACCGCTTGTGCTCGCGGGCGGTACGTTCCTCGGCGGCGTCGTGCTGTTGTTTTCAAGCGCCGCGCCGATCGACACGGCACGGCTGTGGGTCGCGGGAAAACTGCTGCCGCTGCCGCTCCTGGAGGCCTCCCACTTCCTTGGAAGCGTGGTCGGCATACTCCTCCTTCTCCTCGCCCACGGGCTACAGCGGCGCTTGCGGAGCGCCTGGATGATCGCAGTCGGGCTGCTCGGCCTCGGAGCGCTGTCGGCGATGCTCAAGGGATTCGAGTGGCAGGAGGCCGGCGTGCTCGCCGTTCTCCTTCTCGCGTTGCTGCCGGCGAGGCGCGAGTTCACCCGCACCAGCTCGCTTCTCGGCGAGCGCTATACTCCCGGCTGGTTCCTGGCGATCTCGACCGTGCTGCTCAGCAGCTTCTGGCTGGGACTGTTCTGCTACAAGCACGTCGATCTGACGGGCGAGGTGTGGTGGCGCTTCGCGTTGCATGGCGACGCGTCGCGCTTCCTGCGCGCTTCCGTCACCGTCGCCGCGATTGCCTTGGCCGCCGCCCTGTACCGGCTCCTAAGCCCGATTGCATCCCACCGGAACGCGCGCCTGCCGGTCGACTAGCCCGGGCTCGTCCGCATGGCTCTACCAGATTTCACCCACTGCCCAGACGACTACGGTGGCGAGAGCCGCAACCCAAATCAACTGGACTGCAAGAACAAAACTAGAGATTGCTATAACATAGAGCCTATTCACTTGTGATATTCCGGAAATGTTCATCGATCACGCCGGAATAACGAGTATGGATTTGGCATATTCCATGCCGACGCGAAAAAGAGAACTATGTTTACTTCCGTACCTGGTGAGGTTTAATAGGGAGACCCGGCTCGGTTTTTGCCCCCATGTCCCTCGAAGTTTTCACGCTCAAGCATCATAGGCTCAGGCGGCTTGCGCTGCCGAAAGGGGTCGCTGTGATTGCCGCGGGAATAGGTGCGTGGGTTGCAATCGTCGGTGCTGTCGCGGCTTTGTACTGGATCGGCGGTTAGGCTCGACCAAGAGAGCCTGTAGGCGCTCTCAATCGCCGGTTTCCGACAGCGTCTGCCGGCTCTGTCCGAACAGCCGCAGACTGCTTGCGACGGCTCCGGCCGCGGCGAAGCCGGCGCCGAGCAGCACGGCGGCGGTGGCGCCGTTTGCCGCCGCCGCTGCCGCGACGCCGGTCAGACCGAAGATGACGGCGACGGTCGCGGCGCCCGTGGTCTGGCCGATGAGGCGCGCCGTCGCGAGAATGCCGCTGGCGCTGCCGCTTCGCTCGCGCGGCGCGCTGGTGAGGATCGCGCGATTGTTCGGCGACTGGAAGAAACCGAACCCGACGCCGCAGATCGCCATCCGCCACGCCATGTCGTGCAGTCCTGCATGCGCCGGCATCGACGCGACCAGGAGCAGCCCGACGCTCAGCGCGGCGAGGCCGAGCCCGCCGAGGATCCCGGCGGGATAGCGGTCGGCGAGCCGCCCGGCGATCGGCGCGACGAAAGCGACGGCGAGCGGCCACGGCGTCATCAGCAGGCCGGTTTCGACCTGCGAGCGGCCAAGCACGTCCTCCAGATAGAAGGGCAGCGCGACGAAGGCGAGCCCTTGCGCCGTGAACGAGCAGATGGATGTCGCGACCGAGAGCGAGAAGACCGGCCGCTTGAACAGGTCTACCGCGAGCAGCGGCGCGTCGAGCGCGAGCTGCCGGCGGACCAGGATGAACCCCGCCAGCGCCGCGCCGGCAAGCTCGACAGCGACCAGGGGAGACAGGCGGCCGAGATTGTCGATCCCGGTGATCAGCAGCCCGAAAGTCAGCGCGCTCAGGCCGGCGCTCGGCAGATCGAACGCGTTCGGTGCGCGCGGCGAGCGCGGCAGCAGCGGCGCCGCGAGACCGAGCGCGAGCGCGCCGAGCGGCACGTTCACCGCGAAGAGCCATGGCCAGGAGGCGACCGACAGGATCGCCGCCGCGACGCTCGGCCCGAGCGCCGAAGCGGTCGCGACGACGAGTGCGTTGAGCCCGACGCCGCGGCCCAGCATCGCCCGCGGATAGATGAAGCGGATCAGCGCGGTGTTGACGCTCATCAGCCCGGCGGCGCCGAAACCCTGGACGACCCGCGCCAGCGACAGCGCCGGCAGCGAGTGCGACATCGCGCAGGCGAGCGACGCGAGGGTGAAGATCGCGAGACCAACCCCATAGATCCGGCGGTAGCCGAAGATGTCGCCCAGCGCGGCGAGCGGCAGCAGCGAGACCGTCACGGCGAGCTGATAGGCGTTGACGACCCAGATGGCGTCCGCCGCCTCGACGTGGAGATCACGCGCGATCGTCGGCAGGGCGATGTTCGTGATCGCGCCGTCGAGCACGGCCATGGTGACCGCGATCGCAATCGTGAGCATTGCCCAGCGTCGCTGCTGCGGCGGCAGGCCATCTTGTGCATACATCGGCGGTGATATCGTCCCAGCAGCGGATAAGCGTTTACCGCTTAACGCGTCGAGGCCGTCCGCGCCAGAGCCGAGGCCGGAGTCAGGGGGCGTCGAGCGGTCGCATCGGGCGCCCGCCGGTGCGGCGGCGCTCCGCGAATTATTCTTCGCATGAGGGTTATGCGACACTAAGATGAACGGCTTCCGGTGTTTGTCTTGAGCCGTCGTTCGGAGGGTATGCTTCGTGTCGCGGATGCAACTCGCCTACGAGAGGTTGCGCGATCTCATCGTGACGCTGCAATTGGCGCCCGGCGAGCGACTGAGCGAGAGCTGGCTGGAGTCGTTCTTCCAGGGGTCGCGCACGCCGATCCGTGCCGCGCTCGGCCGCCTCGAAGCGGAGGGCTTGGTGCAGCGGGGCAAGCCCGGCTACATGGTCGCGCCGATCGACCTGCGTGAAATCGAGCAAGTCTACGCGTTTCGCGAGACGGTCGAAAGCGAGGCGGTGCGGCTCGTCTGCAACCGCGCCACCCCCGCCGAACTCGACGCCATCGCGGAAATATTGGATTCCTGCCAAGCGGATACGCCGTCCGACGAATGGTACTGCGTCGCGACCGATTTCCATGTCGAGATCGCCCGGCTTTCCGACAACCCGTTCTTCGCGCGCTCGCTCGATGACGCGATGACGCGGGTCTCGCGGGCGCGCTGGCTCAAGATCTGGAGCCAGACCTCGCGGGATCACGCCTGGGCCGAGCACCGCCGGATCCTGGAGCTGATCCGTGCGCGGAAGGCGGAAGAGGCTGCGACGGAGACCGCGCGGCACGTCCGGGAGTCCCGCGACTGGTTGCTGAAGTCGCTGTCGGACTACCGGCGCAGCCTGCGGACGCTCGGTTTCGCGGTCGTCGCCTGGCGCCGGAGGGCGCGCGGAAACGGCAGGCCGATGCGGGTTGGCCGACGACCCGCCGAACGGCTCGACGGTCTGATCGCGGCGGCGTCTCGTACGCCGGCTCTGCATCTCTGTCCGATTGCCCGTTAGGGCTAGTCGCAATACCGTTGAGTTAAGGCTGTTCCGTGTGTTGACGGCTAGCCAGCGATGCTTGCGGGGGAGGAGCCGATGGCCCGGAAGCCGGCACATCTGCCGAACGGCACACGGATTAGCGATTATGTCAGCCTGGGTGTGCTGACGACCACCGTCCCGGCGGCGCTCGTCGATGCCGTGCTCGCGGACACCGGCCGTCAGAGCCGGCGTTATCGCCAGTTGCCGGCTCGGCTGGTGGTCTATTATGTCATGGCTCTGGCCCTGGGCTCTGGCCCTGTATGGCAGGCCTCCTATGGCGAAGTGCTGCGCTGCCTGCTCGAGGGTGTGCGCTGGTTGTGCTTGGGCGGTGCCGATGCGGCGGTCGCCGACAAGTCGGCCATCACCAAGGCGCGCACGCGGCTCGGTCCGGCCCCGCTCAAGGAACTGTTCGAGCGTGTCGCTCGCCCCTTCGCCGAAGCCGAGACAGCAGGCGCCTGGTATCGCGGCCATCGCCTGGTCAGCCTCGACGGCACGACCATCGATCTGCCCGACACGCCGGATCTCGAGGACCACTTCGGCCGCCCGGCAGCCTCGCGCGGCATCAGCAGCTTTCCGCAGCTACGCCTGCTGACCCTCGTCGAGACGGGGACCCACGCCATCTTTGCCGCCGCCGTCGATCGCTACGACAGCAGCGAGGTCGGGCTGGCACCGCCGCTGCTCGCGCAATTGCAACCCGGCATGCTGTGCCTGGCCGACCGCGCCTTTGTCGGCTTCGAGCTATGGCGCACGGCGAGCACGCCAGGCGCCGACCTGTTGTGGCGGGTGCGCAAAAACCAAGTGCTCCCCTGCCAGGAGCGCCTGCCCGACGGCTCGTACCTGAGCCGCCTCTATGCCTCGCCCAAGCATCGTCGGCAGGACAAGGACGGCCTGCTTGTCCGCGTCATCGAGTACCGCCTCTGGAGGGCGTGCCGGATGCCGAGCCGCTGTACCGGCTGATCACGACACTGCTCGACCCGGTCGCCGCCCCGGCGCGCGAGCTAGCGGCGCTCTATCATGAGCGCTGGGAAAGCGAGGGCACTTTCGCCGAACTCAAGGTGACGCTGCCCGGCACACGGCTGATGCTGCGCAGCCGGCCGGCGGGCCGATCTCGCCAAGCAGGAACTCTACGGCCTCTTGCTCGTCCACTTCGCCTTGCGCCGGCTGATGCACGAGGCGAGCCGCACGACCGGCTGCGACCCGGACCATCTGTCCTTCATCCACACGGTGCGCATCGTGCGGCGGCATCTCCCGTTCCATGCTGCCTTTTCCCCCACCGCAGCAGCACCGGATGGCTGAGCTCATCCTCCTTGAGATCCTCGCGCTGCCCGCCGAGCGTAGCCGTGCCGCCACAATCCTCGGGTTATCAAGCGCAAGATGAGCAACTTCCCGACTCGGGCGCGTGCCGCTCCGGCCCCGCGGCAGGTCTTCCAGTACGAGGATCACATCCGGATTGTCGCGCCGGTGATCGCCCCCGCCGTCGCACCGGGCCGAGCCGAAACCGACCCGCCTGTTGACCCGCCCGCCTGCCACCACGGCACGTCCGCGGCGTCCGCGGCGGCGGACAACCCGGTCAACCGGTCAGCACACGATCTGGCACGCCCATGTCCGCGCCTGGCGGGCCAGCAATCTGTCGCGCCACGCCTACTGCCAAGTGCATAGCCTCGCGCTCCGCACCGTCAATGC
>DASWRT010000119.1:0-8325 GCA_036403035.1 Allostellaceae bacterium
TGGAACAGGCGCTGGTGCTGCACCTCGACGATGTTGCCGCCCTTCTCGGCGATCAGGCCGGTGACGCGGGCGAGGTTGCCCGGATGGTCGGAGACCTCCAGGCGCAGCTGCACCAGACGCCCCGCGCGGACGAGGCCGCGCATCAGCACCGAGGCGAGGAGCCGCGCGTCGATGTTGGCGCCGCTGAGGATCAGGCCGACGCGGCGGCCGCGGAACCGCTCGCGCGCCTTGAGCAGCGCCGCGACCGGCGCAGCACCGGCGCCTTCGACCACGAGATGCTGCATCTCGACGATCAGCGCGACCGCCGCTTCCAACTCGCGCTCGTCGAGCAGGACGATGTCCGAGACGAGCGCGGAAACGATGGCACGCGTCAGCTCCCCCGGCTCCTTGACGGCGATGCCTTCGGCAATCGTCTGCCCGCGCCCCTGCCCCGCTGCCGGCGGATAGGCGAGACCGCGCAGGACGTGGTGCATCGACGGGTAGAGCGCGGTTTCGGCGCCGACGATCTCGATCCCCGGCTTCAGCGCCGTCGCCGCGACGGCGATGCCGGCGATCAGGCCGCCGCCGCCGATCGGCGCGACGATCGTATCGAGGTCCGGGCAGTCCTCGACCAGCTCCAGCCCGACCGTGCCCTGCCCGGCCACGATATGCGGATCGTCGTAGGGATGCAGGAAGGTGAGGCGCTGCTCCGCGGCGAGGGCGAGCGCCGCCTGCCGCGCCTCGGTGAGGCCGGCGCCGCGCACCAGCACGGTGGCGCCGAGCGCCTCGGTGTTCTCGACCTTCGTGAAGGGCGTGCCCTCGGGCATCACGATCGTCGCCGGGATGCCGAGGCGGCGGGCGTGGTAGGCGACGCCCTGCGCGTGATTGCCGGCCGACATCGCGATCACGCCGGCGCGGCGCTGCGCCGGGCCGAGATTCGTCAGCAGGTTCAGGGCGCCGCGCTCCTTGAACGAGCCGGTCGGGTGCAGCGTCTCCAGCTTCAGCATCACCTCGGCCGCGCCGGACAGCGACGCGAGCGCGGGCGCCGACACGACGGGGCTGCGCGCGACTGCGCCGGCAATCGCGTCCGCGGCGGCGCGGATATCGGCGATCGTCACCGGCAGGCGCGGCGGCGCCGGCGCCGGGGGGCCTGACGCGGCGGCGTCGCTCATCGCGGCACCAGGGTCAGGGTATCGTCGTCCTCCTGGCTCCCGGCCGGCGGCCGCAACCAGCGGAACGCCCGCCAGGGCTTCAGGAGATCCGCGTAATGCCGGGAGAGCGGATTGCCGGACTGGCCGGGCACGACCATGAAGCGCGCCGCCCACGGGTCGGCAAGGTCGACGACCATGCGCAGGCCGGCGCCGTGGATGTCGGCAAAAGGCGCCACGGGGCTGCTGATCTGGTGGGCGCCGCGGTTGACGGTGTCGTAGCCGCCCGGCGCCGGGATGGCGGCGTCCGCAATGTCGCGGAGCAGCGGCACCTGCCCCAGGACCAAGTGATTGAACACGGCGACGTGCGCGCGGCCCCAGGTCCATTTCGCCATATCGTCGCCGTAGCGCTGCGCCAGGAAGTCCAGCGCCCGGTCGAGGGAAAAGGCGAGCTGGTCGCCGCAGCTTTCCACGGCCGCCGTCGCCCGGTCGTCGCACCACGCCGGGTACTCGGTCAGCACGTCCTTGACGACCTGCGGCCGGACGCTCCACCAATCCTCGAAGACCTCGCCGAGATCGTCGGCAAAGAGGGCGCGGTTCAGCTCGCGCAGCCACGCCGTGAACAGCAGCGGCCCGACCTCGTTGTCGTCCATCCGCAGGTTCCACCGCTTCAGCCGGTCGATCGCGTCGGCGGCGCGGGCGTCGCGCCCCGGCGCGATCTTCAGCATCAGCGGCAGCAGGTCCTTCGCCATCAGCGACAGCGTGTCGGCCTGGATCGAGGCGGACGTGTCCGGGGTCTGCACCGGCGTCGCGCGCAGCAGGTCGCCGATCCGCTCCGCCCGGTTCGGGATGTCCCAGTCGCGGCCGATGAAATAGGGATAGCTGTCGGGTACGATCTTGTTGTTGGCGGTGACGATACGTCCGGCGGGCGGGTTCACCGCGCGCGGCAGTTCCTCGAACGGGATGTAGCCGACCCAGTCGTATTCGCCGGTCCAGCCCGGCGCCGGCAGCCAGCCGTCGCCCTTGCGCCGGATCGGAACCTTCGCGGCCGACAGGAAGCCGATCGTGCCGTCCACGTCGGCGTAGACCATGTTCTGCTGCGGCGCGAGGTAGTTGCGGAAGGCGTGCTCGATCGACGCCGCGCCGTCCGCATGGTCGAGATCCCACAGCGCCTGCGCGGTCTGATCCGTGGGATCGTCCTCGTCGAGGAACGTCGCCTGAAGCGCGATCACGTGTCCGGCGGGCGCCACGGCATCGGCGGCGGCGTCGGAGATTACCGGGCCGTGCCGGGTCGTGCGCACCGCGAGCGTCACCGGGTCCGCCCCGCGCACCAGAATGCGCTCCTGGCGCACAACGAACGGGCGCGGCCCGTCGGGCGTCAGATAGCGGGACGGGTCGCCGGGGTCGAGCCGCTCGACGAACAGATCCTCGACATCGCTGTTGGTGGTCGTGAAGCCCCAGGCGACGCGATCGTTGTGGCCGATGATCACGAACGGCGCGCCCGGCGCGGTGCCCCCGGCGACGTGCAGCGTCGGCGTCTCGATGCGCGCCAGATACCACGTGCCGGGCGCCGAGAAGCCGAGATGCGGATCGTTCGCGAGGATCGGCTTGCCCGAGGCGGAATGCGCGCCGTCGACCACCCAGTCGTTCGAGGCGCGGATCGGGCCGGCCTTGTCGGGGAGCGATGCGTAGAGCCGGTCGATCAGCGACGGCAGGCCGCCGCCGCCATCACTGTCGCCGCGATACAGCGCGGCGAGGTCGCCGATCGCGACCGGCGCGTCCTTCGGATAGTCCGGGTAGAGCTGACGCAACTGCTCCGGCGAGACGTGCCGGAGCAAGCGGGCGCGCAACAGCTCGAACCGGTAATTGCCGCTGAGCTGCAAGTCCATCATCTTGCCCCAGGCGATCGAGTCGGCAGGCCGCCAGTGTTCGGGCGAAGCGCTCAGCACGTAGTATTCGACGGGGAGCGCGAGCCGCCGTCCGTCGATATAGGCGTTGACCCCCGCGGCATAGGCGTCCAGCGTCTCGCGCACCGAGCCGTCGAGGCGCTCGTAGGCGCGCTCGGCGGCGCGGTAGACGCCGAGCGTCCGCATCGAGCGGTCGATGCCGATCGAGCGTGCGCCCAGGATCTCGGACAGCCGCCCGGCGGCGTAGCGGCGTTGCAGGTCCATCTGGAACAGCCGCTCCTGCGCGTGCAGGTAACCGAGGGCGAACGCGGCGTCATGGTCGTCGGCGGCGCGGATCGTCGGCACGTCGTCGGCGTCGCGAATCACGGTAACCGCCGCGTGCAGTCCGGGCAGCGCGATCGTGCCCGTCATCTGCGGCAGCGACGAGCGAAGCCAGAGATAGCCGGAAGCGGCAAGCGCCAGCGGGACCAGGACGATTGCGAGAACGAGGCGGCGCAGCCAGCGGCGCATCAGGATACTCCAGGCGGAAACACGGCGGCGGCGTGACAGGAGGGTGAGGAGGACGGCGCCGGAACCGGTCGGACTTTATCCTAATTGTAGGGGTGGGGCTTGCCCCACCCGGGCGGCCCAAGGCCGCCCCTACGTTATGATGTGCCCCCTCACCTCGCCCCTCTCCCGCAAGGGGAGAGGGAGGTTCAAGCGTGGAGTTCGGGCCTGTCCGCCCTGCTCAGCCCATGTTGATGATGATCGTCTTCTTGTGGGTGAAGTGCTCCAGCATGGCTTCGAGGCTCGCCTCCTTGCCGAGGCCGGAACTCTTGACGCCGCCGTAGGACATGTTCGGCTGGACGACCATGTTCTGATTGACCTGGACGACGCCCGCCTCAAGGCGCTGCGTCGCGTCGAGCGCGGTCTTCAGGTCCTTGGTCCAGATCGTCGCGGCAAGGCCGTACTCGCTGTCGTTCGCCTGCCGGATCGCGTCCTCGTAATCCGAGAACTTGATGATGCAGGTGACCGGCCCGAAGATCTCCTCCCGCGCCAGCTTGCTGTCGTTGCTGACGCCGGTGAAGATCACCGGCTGGACGAACAGGCCCTTCGCCAGCTTCGGATCCTGCGGCATCGCCGAGCCGCGCAGCGCCTTCATGCCCGGCGTCTCCTCGCCGATCTTGATGTAGCTCCGCACCTTGTCGAACTGCTGGGTCGAGATGATCGTGCCGATGTCGGTCGCCTCGTCGAGCGGGTCGCCCATCTTCATCGCGTCGACCTTGGCCTTCAGCATCTCGACGAAGCGGTCGTGGATCGACTCGTGGACGAAGATGCGCGAGGAGGCGGTGCAGCTCTGGCCCTGGCGGGTGAAGCGCATGCCGACGACGGCGCCCGCCACCGTCTTCTCCAGGTCGGCGTCGCCCATGACGATCATCGGGCTCTTGCCGCCCAGCTCCAGCGTCACCGGGATCAGCCGGTCGGCGGCGGTCTTGTAGACGATCTTGCCGGTTTCGACGGAGCCGGTGAAGGTGACCTTGCCGACCTTCGGATGCTCGACCAGCGGCGCGCCCGCCCCCGGCCCGTCGCCGGAGATGATGTTGAAGACGCCCGGCGGCAGCACCTGATTCATGATCTGGCAGGTGCGCAGCACGGCGAGCGGCGCTTCCTCGGCCGACTTCACGACGACCGCGTTGCCGGCGACGAGGGCCGGCGCGATCTTCAGCGCCATCAGCAGCAGCGGCACGTTCCACGGGATGATCGCGCCGACGACGCCGATCGGCTCGTGCTGGGTGAAGGTGATCGAGTCCGTCTTGAACGGCACGCTCTCGCCCTTCAGCTCGGAGCCGAGGCCGCCGAAGAAGACGAAGACGTCGGCGAGCACGCTCGCCTCGACGCGGCTCTCGGTGCGCAGCGCCTTGCCGGTCTCCAGCGCCACCAGCCGGGCGATCTCCTCGACATGGTCGTTGAGGATACGGCCGCACTCGGCGACCAGCTTGCCGCGGTCGCGCGGGTGCATCTTGCCCCAGCTCTTCTGCGCCTTCACGGCGGCCTGGACGGCGCGGTCGACGTCCGCCGCGGCGCCGTCGGCGGCCTGCGCGATCACCGTGCCGGTCGCCGGGTTGACGATGTCGAAGGTTTTGGCGGATACCGCCGGAACCAGCTTGCCGTCGATCAGCAGCTTGTTCGAAAGCTGATCGGCAAGCGTATGCGGGTCCAGGACGGGCGAAAGTCGGTTCTCACTCATGGCGCCACCTACCCTTCTTCGTTACGACAGGCCGAGTTCGCGCAGGATCGCCGCGCGGTCGCCGTCGAGGTCCGGCGCCGGCGGGCGCGTTTTCGGATCTTCGAAGGCGGAAAACTTCAGCGGGTTGCCGGCAAGCCTGACGGTGCCGGCGGCCGGGTCCTGCATCTCGACGAGCATGTTGCGCACCGGCACCTGGGGGTGCTGCAGCGCCTGCGCAATGTTGTTGATCGGCCCGCACGGCATGCCGGCCGCCTCCAGCAGTTCGGTCCACTGCGCGGTCGGTCGCGTCCGCAGGATCGCCTCCAGGATCTCCTGAAGCGCCGGCTGGTTGGTGTTGCGCAGGTCGTTGGTCGCGAACCGCGGATCGGTCGCAAGCTCCGGCCGCTCCAGCGCGGCGCACAGCTTGCGGTAGAGCCCGTCGTTGCCGGCGGCGATGATCATGTGCCCGTCCGCCGTCGCGAAAGCCTGGAACGGCGTGATCGACGGGTGCCGCGCCCCCATCGGACCGGGAACGACGCCGCTGGTGGTGTAGCGCATCACGGCGTTCTCGAGCAGCGCGAGCTGACAGTCGAACATCGCGACGTCGATCTTCGTCGCCTCGCCGGTGCGCTCGCGGTGGAGGAGCGCGGCGTTGACCGCGACCGACGTGTACAGCCCGGCGCCGATGTCGCCGATCGACATGCCGATGCGCGTGAGGCCGCCGCCCGGCACGCCGGTGACACTCATGATCCCGCCCAGCCCCTGCACCACCATGTCGTAGGCGGGGTAGTGGGAATACGGGCCGGTATGGCCGAAGCCGGAGGCGGCGGCGTAGATCAGCCGGGGATAGCGCTCATGGAGTTGCTCCCAGCCGTAGCCGAGCTTCTCCATCGTGCCCGGCCGGAAATTCTCGACCAGCACGTCGGCCTTTTCGAGCAGTGTCTCGAAGATCCGCTTGTCCTCGGGCTTCTTCAGGTCCAGGGCGATCGACTCCTTGCCCCGGTTGATCGACATGAAGTATGCCGACTTGCCTTCGAGGAAGGGGCCGTACTCGCGGGCGTCGTCGCCGGCCGGCGGCTCGACCTTGATGACCCGCGCGCCCAGTTCGGCCATCAGGAACGTGCAGTAGGGGCCGGCCAGAATCCGCGACAGATCGACGACGGTGATGCCGGAGAGCGGACCCTTGCTGGCGACCATCTTTGCTACCTTGCAGTCTCTGGGTGCATAAGGCTTCCATAGCGCACGCGTCCCGGCGCGGCAATCGGCATCGGCGACGCGCCGCGGCGGCGTCCGGCCGGACTGGTCCGCGGTGCCGGCCGTCCCCATCTCACGTCAGCGACGCCGCACGGATCGCGATACAGTCAGGGCCCGGCAATGAAGTGGACAAGAGTGCTCCGGTTGGCCGCCGCCGCCGGCATCGCCGCCGCCGCCGCCGTGCTCGGCTGGTCGCTCGACGAGTGGTGGACGGAGGAGGCGCATATCGAGCGCGTGCAGCAGACGATCCTGCTGACCGAGCGCCTGTCCGGCGAGGTGTGGCGGGCCGACGCGGCGCAGCGCAGCTATCTCCTGCTCGGCACCCCTGCCGCCGAGGACCGGTTCCGCCAGTCGATCGGCAAGGTCAACGAGCAGTTGCAGGCGCTGCAACCGGTCCTCGGCTCGTCCCGCGAGGCGGAGCGGTGGCAGTCGCTGCAATCCGTGGTCCGCGCGATCTCGACCGGACTCAACGCGGCGGCCGACCTGCGCCGTTCGAAGGGGTTCGACGCCGCCGAGGGCGGCGTCGAAATGAGCGCCCGCTTCGGCCTCGCCCGCGGCATGCAGTACGACATCAACTCGATCCAGCAGGAGGAGGCGAACCGGCTGGACGAGATCGGCGAACGCCGCCGCCGCGTCGCCTCGACCGCGACGGCGGCGGCGGCGGCGCTCGCGGCCCTCGGCCTCGGCGTCGCGCTGGACGCAATCCGTCCGCCTCGCGCAGCCTCGCGCCTCGCCCGGATTTCCCCCGTGGAGTAGGCGCCGCCGGCCGCAGGCAGGCGGCCTATGACGGCGGAACGCCTTCCACGAGGATCACGCGGCTGTCCGCGGCGGCTTGGCGGAGCCGCAGGCCCTCGGCGTAATCGTCGGAATGATACCAGGCCTTCGCCCGCTCGGCGGTCGGGAACTCCAGGACGACGACGCGCTGCGGCGACCAGCCGCCCTCGATCGTCTCGACCGCGCCGCCGCGCACGAGATACCGGCCCCCGAAGCGGGCGATCGTCTCCGTCGCGATCGGCCGATAACGCTCGAAAAGTTCGGTATCGTGTACATCAAGCTCGATGATGAAATATGCCGACATGGTGCATGCTCCTCCCGTCAACGTTGGGAGCGCATCCTGCGCCGCGGCCCACGGGGCTGTAAACCGGCCCGGCGTCGGCTATGGTCGGGAAATCGGAGGTACGGTTGATGACAACGGAGCGTTCCGTTCTCGAAACCATCGGCGGCACGCCGATCGTCGAGCTGACCCGGCTCGACACGGGGCCGTGCAGGTTGTTCGGGAAGCTTGAGAACCAGAACCCCGGCGGCTCGATCAAGGACCGCATCGCGTTGTCGATGATCGAGGTGGCGGAGCGTGACGGCAGGCTGAAGCCGGGCGGCACGATCATCGAGGCGACCGCCGGCAATACCGGGTTGGGGCTGGCGCTGGTGGCGGCGCAGAAAGGCTACCGGCTGATCCTCGTCATCCCGGACAAGATGGCGCTGGAGAAGGTGCTGCATTTGAAGGCGTTGGGCGCGGAGATCCGCTGGACCCGCTCCGACGTCGGCAAGGGGCATCCGGAGTATTACCAGGACATCGCGGAGCAGCTTGCCGAGGAGATCCCCGGCGCGTTCCACGTCAACCAGTTCTCGAACCCGGCGAACCCGCTGGCGCACGAGACCGGCACCGGGCCGGAGATCTGGGCGCAGATGGCGCACGACGTCGACGCGGTGGTCTGCGGCGTCGGCTCGGGCGGGACGCTGACCGGCCTGGGGCGCTTCTTCCGGCGGGTGGCGCCGCATGTCGAAATGGTGCTCGCCGACCCGGCGGGCTCGGTGCTCGCCGACATGGTCG
>DASWRT010000120.1:0-20713 GCA_036403035.1 Allostellaceae bacterium
CGCCACCTGTTCGGTTCGTTTTCGTTTGGCTCTTATTTGAGTGCCATGCTTGGTCTTAACGTAGGGGCTGGGCTTGCCCCGCCCGTATCCAACGCCGCGTTCCGTGACGGGCGGGGCAAGCCCCGCCCCAACGTCAGGGAAGGTGATGCGGAGGCTCCCTCAACTCCCCTCCCGCCCGTGGATCTCCGGGAAGAACAGCTCCTTCCAGTCGGCCGGCGCCGCCTTGATCGCGCCGGTGCGGGCGAGGAACGTGGCGAACTTCATCGTCGCGTGCGGGGTCGCGGTGAAGCTGTTGTCCGGCGCGCGGATGATCCGTTCGACCTGCTCCGCCGGCATCTTCGACCCCTCGGCGGCGAGGTAGAGCCGGGCGGCGTTCGCCGGGTCGTCGCGGATCGCGGCGTCCGCTTCGTCCAGCGCCTCGATGAAGGCGGCGACGGTCTCCGGGTTGGCGTCGTGGAACTTCGCCGTCGCCCAGACGACGTTGAAGGTGTGCGGCCCGCCGACCACGTCGTAGCTGCTCAGCACCCGGTGGATCTTCGGGTCGAGCAGCTCCTGGTTGCTGAAGGGCGGGCTGGTGAAGTGCCCGGCGATCTCCGTGCCGCCGGAGAGCAGCGCCGCCGCGGCGTCGGGATGCGCCATGCTGACCGTGATGCCGTCCAGGCGGCCGGCGTTGCCGGGGCCGAACGCCTGCTCCGCCGCCATCTCGAGGACGACCGCCTGGAAGCTGACCTTGACCGCGGGCAGCGCGATCTTGTCCCGGTCGGTGAAGTCGCGCAGCGTGCGGATCTCGGCCCGGTTCGTCGTCAGCTCGTTCGGCATGTCGCCCAGCGCCGCGACGCCGCGGACGCCCAGGCTGCGCCGCGTCTTGTCCCACGTCGTGATCAGCGGCGAGATCCCGCCCGAGGCGAAGTCGAGGTTGCCCGAGATCAGCGCGTCGTTCATCGCCGGAGCGCCGCTGAATTGCAGCCACTCGACGGTGGGCGCCTTGCCGCCGCGGCGCTCGGCCGCCCGCTCCAGCAGGCGCTTCTCCTTCATCACGGTGAGCGGCAGGTAGGCGACGCCGAACTGCTGCGCGATCCGCACCGTCTCGGCGGCGTCGGCGGCCGGCGACGGCAGCGCGATTGCCGCGGCGAGGGAAAGAAGGAAGGCGGAGGCGGCGGCTCGGAGCGTCGTCATGATCCTCTCCTCGGGTCGGAACGGATCGTGCTGCACCGGCCGATCCTGCTTAGCGGAACTTGTCGAGCGCCCGCAAGCTGACGGCATGGCTGAAATCGGCGCGCCCCGAATACGCCCCGAGACCCCGCCGCCTGTCAAGGCCGGCACGTGTTCCCGCCGCCGTCATGGTATGGTAGCAATCGCAGAGGGATGCCGACGCCGCCCTTCCGGGGCGGGGAGGGAAGGGAGAAGGATGACGCTGGAGATCCGCAACATGCCGGGGCCGCTGGGGGTGGAGGCGCTCGGCGTCGACCTCTCGCAGCCGCCGGACGACGCGACCTTCGCCGCGCTGAAATCAGCCTTCGAGGAGCGGTCGGTGCTGGTGATCCGCGACCAGCGCGTCGCGCCCGAGCACCACATCGCCTTCAGCCGCCGCTTCGGCGAGCTGGAGGTGCATGTGCAGAAGACCTTCCTGCTCGCCGGGCATCCCGAGATCCTGATCGTCTCGAACGTGATGGGCGAGGACGGGAAGCCGATCGGACTCACCGACGCCGGGCGCTACTGGCACTCCGACCTCTCCTACAAGGCGGAGCCGAGCCTCGCCTCGCTGCTCCACGCCCGCGAGCTGCCGCGGAAGGGCGGCGACACGCTGTTCATCTCGATGCACGCCGCCTACGAGGCGCTGTCCGAGGACGTCAGGCGGCGCATCGACGGGCTCTCGGCGGTGCACAGCTACGCGATGCGCAACGCCGCGCAGAACGCCAAGAACCCGCTCCGCCCGGCGCTCGACGCCGACATGCTGGCGCAGGTGCCGGAGGTCGCGCACCCGATGGTCCGCGTCCACCCCGCGACCGGGCGCAAGGCGCTGTTCGTCAGCGAAGGCTTCACCACCCGGATCGTCGGCCTGCCCGAGGCGGAGAGCCGCGAGCTGCTCGACCATCTCTTCCGCCACATGATCGACGAGCGGTTCATGTACCGCCACCTGTGGCGGCCTGATGACATCGTGATGTGGGACAACCGCGCGACGATCCACCATGCGACGCCGCTGGAGGAGGGGCAGCGGCGGATCATGTACCGCACGACGATCCGCGGCGACGTCCCGCGCGGCCCCGGCGCGACGGCCGAGGCGCCGCGGGCGGCTTGAGTTCCGCTTCGGCCGCGGCTTCCGCCTTGTCCGCCGCCACCGCGCCGCGACCGGCAGAGTAGATCCGCCGCAGCAGCAGCGGCAGCATGTAGATCGGCAGGTGTACGGCGGCGAAGAACAGGGTGATGTCGGGCGTCGCCGCCGCGCCGAGGCCGGCATAGACGACCGACAGGTTGCGGTTGCCTCCGAGCAGCGCCGCGGTCGCGGCCCGCCGCCGCCCGGCCCAGGCGAAGCATGCCGCCGTCGCGCCCTGCACCAGCAGGTTCGACGCGAAGGCGACGGCGATGAAGGTGAGGGCGGTGTCCGGGGCCGTCGCCAGCCGCGCCCGCATCTCGGTCATCAGCGCCGCCGCGAACGCGACCAGCACCAGGATCATCGCGCCGCCGATCTCGTCGCCGTGGCGCTCCAGCCGCTCCTCCCCGAGCATCCGCCGCAGCGCCCATGCGACCGCGGCGGCGCCGCCGACGACAGCCGCGAGCCGCGCCGACAGCGCCACCCCGTCGATCCCGACCGCGAAGCCGGCGAGTCCGAACAGCAGCGGCGGCGCCGTCAGCGGCGTCGCCAGCGTCGACACCAGCGAGACGCCGAACGCCAGCTCGACATCGAGCCCGAGCAGCGCCGCGAACGCGGCGGCGGCGGTCATCGGCGGCGACGCCGCCCACAGCATCAGCGCGTCGGGCAGCTCGCCGGGCAGCAGCTGCGGCGGCGCCGCCCGCAGGACGAGCGCTACCGCCGCCGGCGACAGCACGAGCGACCAGGCGATCAGCAGCGCCGGCAGCAGCGGACGGCGGAAACACTGCCGCAGCCCGTCGAACCGCAGGCGCAGCAGCGTCGACGCCAGGAACGCGAACACCAGCGCCGGCAGCGCCGGGGCAAGCAGGTTGGCGAGGCCCGGCACGGCGAGGCCGAGCAGCGCCCCGACCGCGAGCGCCGCGGTGCCGCGGCGGCCGATCCAGGCGAGCCACCGCAGACGGGGCCGGGCGAAGGTGACGGACATGCCCCCGCCCGCCTCCTAATCGATCAGCCCGGCGGCACAGAAGCCGCCGTCGACGTTGAGGGTATGCCCGGTGATGTAGGAGGCCTCGTCCGAGGCGAGGAAGACCACCGCCGCCGCGACCTCTTCGAGTTCGGCGAAGCGCCCGGCCGGCGTCAGCGCGCGGTACGCCGCCACCGTCGCCGATTTGTGGACCGCCGTGCTGAGCGGCGTCGTGATCGGTCCCGGCGAAACCGCGTTGACGCGGATCCGGTGCTGGGCGAGTTCGGCGGCCATCACCTTCGTCAGATGAATGACGGCGCTCTTCGAGAGGCCGTAGGCGGCGCGGCGGGTGCTGCCGCGCTGTCCCGAGATCGAGGCGACATTGACGATGCTGCCGCCGACGTCGTGCTTGATCATGGCGCGCGCCACCGCCTGCCCGAAGAAGAACGTCCCCCCGACATTGACGTCGAACGTGTCCTGGAACATATCCGGCGGCGTGTCGAGGAATGGCGCCAGCTTCGCGATGCCGGCGCTGTTGACCAGGACGTCGATGCGGGACAGCCGTTCGACGACCTGATCGACCGCCTCCTGAATGCCAGCGCGGTCGCGCACGTCCAGCTGCACGAAAATGGCCCGGCCGCCTTCCGCGCCGATGTCGGCAACGATTGCGGCGCCCGCCTCGGCATTGCGCCCGACGATCGCCACCGCACCTCCCTCGCGCGCAATTCGTCGGGCGCTCGCCGCGCCGATGCCGCTGGTCCCGCCCGTTATCAGGGCAACCTTCCCAATGAAACGATCGACCATCCACCTCTCCGTCGCGTCAGACCTCGCCGCGCACCTGACGCCACTAGCGGGCGCTGTTGAGGCACGGCGGGCAATTGCCTGGCGAACGAAGGGCATTGATGGTTAAAAACTACTTTAAGTGGCGACTTAAGTTACCATGGACCGTCGCACCGTAACCAAAGGATTTACCGCGTTCAACCCCAGGGAATGTAATGCGAACCGAAGAAACGCTCTGCGTTCGTCATTTGCCGTGGCGTGATATCAGACGCTCCCCTGCTGCTCGACGACGAGGATCCGGGCTTCTCCACGCGGGTGTGCCACATGCTCGTCGCCGGCCGCGGCATGAAAGATGTCGCCCGGTTCGAGCCGGACGACGCGCACCGTGCCATGCTCGCGCACGTGCATGTCGACAATGCCGTCGAGCACGACGAAGACTTCCTCGCCATCGTTGACATGCCAGATATAGGGCCGATTGGTCCAATGCAGGCGGACCGTGGCGCCGCCGATGACGGCGACGTCGAGCGCGCCCCAGGCCCGCTCCGCCGTGAAGCCGCGCGCCGTCACTTTCCGCATCCCCATCTCCCGCTCGGGCGAGTCTTCGTGCACCGCCGAGTACTGCGCCGCCGTGCCGGCGTCAAAGCGATTCCGCTGTCCGCCCGCCTTCGCAGCGATGGCGGCCGGAACGCAGCCCGGCGTCGGGTAGTTGGCAGGACGATGACATCCGAAGATACCCCTCGCGTCGGCTTCTGCTGCAAGTACGTCTCGCCTGTCGGCGACACCGCCGCGGAGAGGCATCTCAACCTGATCGGCACCACGATCGCCGCGCTGAGCCGTCTCGATCGGACGGCGGCGCTGGCCAAGGCGATCGGTATCGTCGAGCACAATATGGCGGCGCTCGCCGCGCAGATCGCCGAGGTAGGCCGCAGGCCGGCGCTCGAACGGCTGCTGCGTATCTACAGCGGCGTGCTGCCGGCTTATACGCATCCGGTCGGGAGCTGGATGTACCGCGAGGAACCGTCAATGCGGTCGCTGGTCGAGAGCGGCTTGGCCCGGGCCGGGTCGCTTGCCCGCGCCACGGGCGTCCGGCTCAGCATGCATCCCGGCCAGTACTGCGTGCTCGCGACGACGAACCCGGCGGCGCTGGAGAACGCGATCGGGGATTTCGAGTACCATACCGAAATGATGCGGATGATGGGATATGCTGGCGGCGGCTGGCATCCGCACGGCGCGCACATCAACATCCACGGCGGCGCGAGGGCCGCCGGGATCGAGGGTTTCCGCGCCGGTCTCGCGCGCCTCTCCGCCGATGCGCGCAACCTGATCACGGTCGAGAACGACGAGGTTTCGTACGGGCTCGACGACCTGCTGCCGCTCGCCGACACGCTCCCGATCGTGCTGGACATCCATCACCACTGGATCAAAAGCGGCGGCGAGTACATACGGTCCGACGATCCTCGCATCCCGCTCATCCAGGAATCATGGCGCGGCGTCCGCCCGGTCAGCCACGTCAGCGTATCGCGCGAGGATCTGCTTCCCGACCACCCGCCCGGCGTGCGGCCGGATTTCGTCGCCCTGCTGGAGCGCGGCATCAAGGCGCGCGACCTGCGCGCCCACTCCGACACGATGTGGAACGATGCCGTCAACGACCTCGTGACCGCGCATCTCGTCTGGACCGACTTCGAGGTCGAGGCGAAGCACAAGAACCTCGCGTCGCGCCGGTTGGCCGAGCATGTCGGGCGGTTGAGCGGAAAACGAAATTCACACCTTATCCGCCCGTCGCTTCAAAACGCGTAGCGCACGCGGCAATAGGGCAGCTCGTGCGTCAGCAGCGCCTTGAACTCCCGCAGGTAACCGGGCTTCGGTACGGCGCGGTAGCGGATGTTCTCGCCGCCGTTCTCCGAGCGCTTCGCCTCCTGGAGGTCGGGGCGCCAGAGCAGGGCCTCGCCTTTGGGATGCCACTCCAGGTTGCTCTCGTGAGGGCCGGCGTTGTGGGTGAGGAAGATCACTTCCGCGGCGAGCTGCGCCTTCGCCGCCGGGCCGAGCATCAGCAATGCGATCGTCTGTACACACCAGGGTATTCAGACATTTTCGAGCCAAACCGCCTTAGCCTTGTAAAATTTAGCCAGATCGCCAAGCATCAATGCCTTTACCATGTCCGACTGTTTTTGTGCGCACAACTCGAAATGCTCGGCCTGTCGTCTGCACTCGTCGGCCGTCTGCGGACTGGTCGGGAGGTGCATGCCGATCATGGTTGCATTTCGATGCCCCGGATCGTCTTCGCCATTCGCAGCACAGCTCACGGGGCGGCCGAGTTCGTCGAGGGATGTCTCTTTCGCCTCTCTACTTGCGTCTTCATCGACGACGAGGACTTCGGTGGCATTTTTCGTCACGCTCTCACCCCTATTGCCGCCTAGGCGGGGGCGCATGCATCCCTCAGCCACCCGCGCCTGAACCAGTTGCGGGCGATATTTCACAATATACGATCTGTTCGAATTCGAACAGTGTGTAAATTTGTACTTTTGAACAACCTTGACGGCAACGCTCAAAAGTATTGCCTTCTTTATCTTTGTTTTCCTTTGTTTTTTCCTTGTGACGATCAAGATGTAGATACGGCCGAACTTTCCCGGATGAAAATCCGCAGTCTCCGTCGTGCCGGTCCTGGTGTCGGCCAGTACCTCCGCCATTGCGTTCGGACCGAGCGCGTCGTCGAGTTCGCGGAAGGCGGGCAGCCCGGCATCGGAGATAACCGTCGATCCCTTGATATCCAGCTTGCGGCAGCGGTCAAACGCCACTCGAAGATGACCTTCGTGGGCTTCACCCGCCGCCTGATCGATCCAAGCAACTCGTCATGGCCGGCATATTGCCGGCTTCGGTATCGAGAGCTGAGACATCTGGTAAATGCGGTATCATATGCTGGAAGGCAGCCGTGACGCTCCGGTGATCCGCGCCGGCGTTCAAGCCGCACCGGCAGACGGTCTCCGCTGCTTAAGAGAGAGCGTGTCAGGGAAAAATCAGTCTTTCCTGCCGCTCGTATCGCAGTCGTGCATGCACTCCGGGCTCCGGATATCCGGCCGTGGATCCGGGCTGACGAAGCCGTCGCGGTTCGGCATCCGTACCTGCGGCAGGCTTTCGGCGTCGAGCACCGCGTCTTCCGGGACGATCTGGTTGAGGAAGAGGACGTAGGCGGAGACGGCGTAGACCTGATCGGCGGTGAGCGACTGCGGCGCGTTGAACGGCATGGCCCGACGCACATAGTCGAACAGCGTCGTCGGGTACGGCCAATAGCTACCCACCGTTTTCTCCGGCTTCACCGTGTTCAGCGTGCCGTAGCCTCCAGCGAGGCGGTCCATCGGCTTGCCTTCGCCCCTCTCCCCATGACAGGCCGCACAGACCTCCGCGAAGATCTTCCGCCCGTCCTGAACGCTGCCTTTGCCCGGCGGCAGGCCGGTCCCGTCCGGCTGCACGTCGATGTCCCAGCCCGCCACGTCGGCGGCGGTCGCAGGCGTGCCGAGACCGTATCGTTCGGCGGCGCCGACAGTGCCCGCGGCGCCGAACAGCAGGCATCCCGCCAGCGCGGCGATGCGGACGACGTCACGCGACATGATTGGTCACGGCCCCGCCGCCATCGACGCGCCACGTCTGGACGGCGTTGTAGTGATAGAAGGAATTCGTGCCGCGGGCGCCGATCATCGCATCGTGCTGCGGCTGTACATATCCGGTCTCGTCGACGGCGCGGCTCTGCAGCAACGCCGGCCCGCCGTCCCACCGCCAGGGCATTCGGAAGCGGGTGAGCGCCTTCGACAGGACCGGCTCTTGCAGACGGGCCTCCTGCCAGTTCCTGCCGCCGTCCGTCGATACGTCGACGCGCGCGATCCGGCCGTGGCCGGACCACGCCAAGCCGGAGATCTCGTAAAATCCCGGCCCGCCCTTGATCTGCTGACCACCGGACGGGTGGGTGATCACCGACTTGGCTTCCATGAAGAAGGTGAACTGCCGCGCCTTTCCGTCGGGCATGAGATCCGTGTATTTAGACGTTTCCTCGCGCGTCTGGAACGGCTTGTCGCCGGCCTTGAGGCGCCGCAGCCATTTTATGTTCATGTTGCCCTCGTAGCCGGGCAGCAGGAGACGCAAGGGGTAGCCTTGCTCCGGGCGCAACCGCTCGCCGTTCTGTGCGTACACGAGCAGCGCGTCGTCGAGCGCCTTCTCCATCGGGATGCTGCGCGTCATCGCCGCCGCGTCCGCCCCCTCGGCGAGGATCCAGGACGCCCCCGGCTTGACGCCGACCTCGTCGAGCACGGTCGAGAGGAGCACGCCCGTCCACTCGCAGCACATCACGAGGCCATGCGTGTCCTGCACCGTCCATCGCGGATCGGCGTTCTTCCAGTTCAGCGTGTTGCCCGAGCACTCGAGGAAGTGGATGCGCGACACCGACGGGAAGCGCATCAGGTCGTCCATGGTGAAGATCAGGGGGCGCTCCACCATGCCGTGCACCATCAGCCGATGCTCGTCCGGATCGATTCCCGGCACGCCGGCATGGTGACGCTCGAAACAAAGCCCGTTCGGGGTAATGATGCCGAACAGGTTTTGCAGCGGTGCGAAGCTCGTCGCGGCCGTGTTCGTCGGCCGCTGCTCCCGAGCCCGGCGCACGACCTCTTTCTCGAACGGCGACGGAACGCCGTAGGGCGAGGTCAGAATGGGGGCTCCCTGTTCCCTCATCCATGAGGGCACGTTCGGCGGGAGGTTGCCGCTCGTCTCCTGTGCCGACGCTTGCCGCGGCGCGACGGCGCCGATGCCGGTTCCAGCCGCCAGCATCGCGGCCGTCCCGGTGGCGAGCATGTCGCGGCGGCTGACCCCACGCGACAGCGCCGCCGGAGCGAGCGCTTTTCTTCTGCGCACGATGTGCTCCTCCCTTCTTCCGTGTTTCGCCTACGGACCGGCGTGGGTGCGGAAAACGATCGCTCCCGAAAACGCCGCCGGTTCCCGATCCCCGACTGCTGCCGCGGGCGACGTTCACCCGCGACACCGGCAGAGGCGTGAAGCTCAGCCCGTATTAGACCACCAAACCCGGATCTATTCAGCCGCCGCGGCCGAGGGCGTCCGCCAGCTCATCCTTGCGCATCCGCGAGCGGCCGCGGATGTCGCGGCGCTTCGCCTCCGCCATCAGATCGGCCTTGGTCCGGCCGCCGGAGCCGTCGGAGTGTCCGGTCGCGCGATGCCTCGCGGTCTTCTCGGCGATGCGCTTGGGTTGGCGGGAGAACTGCTTGCCCTTGCGCGTGTCGGCGCGCTTCTTCTCGGTGGTCTTGCGGTATTCCTCGTCCGACAGATCCTCGCGCGCCGTCTTCGGCAGGTAGCGCTCGCCTGTCTCGGTGCTCTTGCGGCCGGACTTCGTGCCCCAGTCCTCCTTCTGCCACTGGCGCAGGCTGTTGTCGCCGGACTTCCGGCCGGCATAGCCGCCGCCTTCCTGCTTGTATTCCTGCGTCGCGAGCTGCGCCTTGCGTGCCGACCATTGGCCCGGCCGCCCGCCCTTGCCGGATTCGACGATTTCGTGCTTCACCGCTTCCCAAAGCCTCGGGTCCGTCTTCTTGGCGGTCTTCGACATCCAGCATCCCCGCAACGGAAATATCGCACCGCCGCTCGACGCACCGGCGCGCACTCGTTCTCGGTAACGAGGTCGAGGTAAGGCGGTTCCGGCCCGGCGGGCGCGCCGTCTACCGGGTTGGGGGTCTCCGAACGCCTTGGCACTTGTCGCGTTCCCGCCCGCGGCTCCGCCCCGTCATGCGACGGTTCATGCCGACGGCGGAGGGAAGCGGTGAGCCGCGCTATGCGGCATCTCGCTACCGCAGCGCCCGCAACTGCGCAGGCATTTCCGGGAGTTCAGGCGCGATCTCGTCCACCAGCGCCAGGAAGTTGCACAGCAACGGGCTGCGATCGCGAGTGCGATGCGCGAGCAGCAAGTCGCTCTCGGTTCCGACTGCCGCCAAGGCACGATTGCTGACGCCGGCAACCCCTGTGCGCGACTGGCATTCAGGCAGAATGGTGACGCCGATGCCTGCGGCGACGAGGCTCAGGATGGAACTGGCCACATCCACCTCCTGCGTCACCTGCGGGTGAAAGCCGGCGCGGCTGCACAGCAGGGTCGTGTGCGCGGAGAGGCCGCAGCCCAGGTCGGAGGCGAAGGTGATGAAGGGTTCTCCGGCCAAGGCGGCGGGCGCGACCGGTCCGTTCCGCTTCAGCAGCGGATGATCGTCGGGCAGGAAAACGTGGAGCTGGTCCCGCCACATCGGTCGCGCCGTCAAGCCGGGCGCCGGCTCGAAGCCGTGCGGCGGACGCAGAATGCCGACATCCAGCCGCCGCTCGGCCAGCTCCTTCAATTGCTGGCCGGTGGACATCAGCCGCGCCTCGATCACCGCAGACGGGTAGAGCTGGCGGAACCGCCGCAGGATACGCGGGAACAGGTCCAGCAGCGGGACGGAGACGGTGAAGCCGAGCGCGAGCCGTCCGGCTTCGCCTCGCCCGGCGCGGCGCGTCATCTCCTCCGCCTGATCCAACTGCTTCAGCGCGAGGCGCGCCTGCTGCAGCAGAACCTCTCCCGCGTGGGTCAGGGCGACGGTCCGGCGCGTGCGGGCGAACAGGCCAGTCCCGAGCTCGTCCTCGATCGCCTTGATCTGCATGCTCAGCGGCGGCTGGCTGACGTTCAGGCGCTTGGCCGCGCGGCTGAAGCTCAGCTCCTCGGCGACGGCCACGAAGTACCGTAAGCGGCGGAAGTCCATGGGTTATACTGAAACCGAATAAATAGCGGCGCAATATCGTATTTGACGTGATGTATCGGCGCGCCGAGCATGACCGTGCCGGCGCCCGCCGCCGACCGCCGAAGCGAAGCCGAGGCCAATCGAAACGGGAGGAACGACAGATGAGCCTGGGATTCCGGATCAGGCGGCGAGCCCGCAAGGTCAGCGCCGAGACGGTCGCCTCCTTCTCGGGACTGCCGGCCGCCAATATCAGCGACGCCATGGCGCGCATGACGGCGAGCGGCCCGCGGCTCCGGCCGATGCATCGCGGCGGCGTCATGGCGGGCGCCGCCTTCACCGTGAAGACGCGGCCGGGCGACAATCTGATGGTCCATAAGGCCCTGGACCTCGCCGAGCCCGGCGACGTGATCGTCGTCGACGCGGGCGGCGACCTGACGAACGCGATCATCGGCGAGATCATGGCGGGGTACGCCGAGATGCGCGGGCTGGCCGGCATCGTGATCGACGGCGCGATCCGGGACAGCGGCGTGCTGCGCGCCGGGCGCTTCCCCGTCTACGCGGCCGGCGTCACGCACCGCGGCCCCTACAAGGACGGGCCGGGAGAGATCAACGTCCCCATCGCGCTGGACGGAATGGTGATCGAGCCGGGCGACCTCATCTACGGCGACGATGACGGCTTGGTCTGCGTGCCCTTCGATCAGGTCGAGGCGGTCTGCCGCGCCGCCCGGGAAAAACAGGCATCGGAGGAAAAGATGCTCGCCGGCATCCGCGCCGGCCAAGCCCAGGATCGATCCTGGGTGGATGCGACGCTCCAACGATTGGGCTGCGTCATCGAATCCTGACGCCGGCGGCTCGAAAAGAAGAACTCGGTAGAGGGGAGGAGCAATGAGCGACGTCCTCGAACAAGGCACGATGCGGCGCGTGTACTGGCGGCTGGTGCCGTTTCTTTTCGCGGCGATGTTCTTCAACTACCTCGACCGCATCAATATCGGCTTCGCCAGCCTTCGGATGAACCAGGATCTGGGGCTCAGTCCGGCGGTGTTCGGTTTCGGCGCGAGCGTGTTCTTCGTCGGGTACATGGTGCTGGAAGTCCCCAGCAACATCATGCTGCACCGGTTGGGGGCGCGCCTCTGGATCGCCCGCATCCTGGTCTCCTGGGGCTTCGTGGCGGCGCTTATGGCGTTCGCCTGGAGCGCCTGGAGCTTCTACGGCCTGCGCTTCCTGTTGGGCGTCGCCGAGGCCGGGTTCCTCCCCGGATTGGCGGTCTACGTCACCTACTGGTTCCCCTCCGCGTACCGCGCCCGCGCCGTCGCCGGCTACATCATCGCCGGTCAGGTCGCGGCCGTGATCGGAGGTCCGCTGTCGACGACGCTGATGACGTACTGCGACGGACTGCTGTCGTTCCACGGTTGGCAGTGGATGTTCATCCTGGAGGGCGTGCCGACGATGGCGCTGGGCGTCGTCGCTCTATTCGCCCTGACCGAGCGGCCCGCCAAGGCCCAATGGCTCGAACCCGCGCAGCGGGACTGGCTGGAGAGCCGCCTGAAGCAGGAGCGCACCGCGATCGACCGGGACGAAACCTTCAAGCTGTTCCACGGCGTTTCGGACGGGCGGGTGTGGAGCCTGGCGATCCTCTTCGGCTGCGCGCTGGTCGGGATCTACGGGCTGCTGATCTGGCTGCCCCAGATCATCAAGTCCATGGGCAACCTGAGCGATATCGAAGTGGGATTCCTGTCGGCCGTCCCGCCGCTTCTCGGCGTGATCGGCTCGATCCTGATCGGCCGCAGTTCCGACCGGACCGGCGACCGGAAATTCCATCTGGCGTGCGTCTACCTGGTCGGCGGTTTGGCGCTGGGCGCCAGCGCGCTGGCGTCGAGCCCGGTGCTCGCCTACGTCTGCCTGTGCGTCGCGGGGCTCGCGATCAATTCCGGCAATGCGCTGTTCTGGAGCCTGAACGCTTCGCTCCTGACCGGGGCGGCCGCGGCGGTCTCGATCGCCTTCGTCAACACGGTCGCGCAGTTCGGCGGCCTGATCGGCCCGTGGATGATCGGTCTCGTCAAGGACAGCACCGGCAGCTTCACGGCCGCCCTGCTCGCGCTGTCGGCGTTTCTGCTGGTTGCATCAGCGATCGCCGCCTCCTTGCGCTTGACGCCGCGCCTGACGTCGACCTCAGGACCGACGGGCGCTCCCGTGCGGCATCCCGGCTGAGGCGCGCATCGTTCCCGAGGAGACATCCATGATCATCGACTGTCACGGCCATTACACCACCTCGCCGCCGCAGCATGAGAATTGGCGGCGCGAGCAAGTGGCGGCGCGCGGCACTGGCGCTCAAATCCCGCCGCCGCCGTCGATCAGCGACGACGAGATCCGCGAGAGCATCGTCAACGGGCAGATCAAGCTTCAGCGGGAGCGCGGCACGGATCTCACCATCTTTTCGCCGCGCGCCGCCGGCATGGCGCATCACGACGGCGACGCCGAGGCGAACGCGCGCTGGTCGGACCTGTGCAACACGCTGATCCATCGCGTCTGCACCTTGTTCCCGCGCAACTTCATCGGCGTCTGCCAACTGCCGCAGGCGCCGGGCGTGCCGCCGGACAACTGCATCCCCGAGCTTGAGCGCTGCGTGCGCGAGTACGGGTTCGTCGGCTGCAACCTCAACCCCGACCCATCCGGTGGCTACTGGACGGACCCGCCGATGACCGACCGCAAATGGTGGTATCCGTTCTACGAAAAGATGGTCGAGCTGGACGTGCCCGCGATGGTGCATGTCAGCTCCTCCTGCAATCCGAACTTCCATGCCACCGGCGCGCATTACATGAACGGCGACACGACCGCCTTCATGCAGTTCCTGACCTCGGACATCTTCAAGGATTTCCCGACGCTGAAGTTCATCATCCCGCACGGCGGCGGGGCGGTGCCCTATCATTGGGGACGCTATCGCGGACTGGCGCAGGACATGGGCCGGCCGCCGCTGCGGGAGCATCTGCTCGGCAACGTCTTCTTCGACACCTGCGTCTATCACCTGCCGGGGACCGAGCTGCTGGCGAAGGTGATCCCGGTGGAGAACATCCTGTTCGCCTCGGAGATGATCGGGGCGGTGCGCGGCGTCGATCCGGAGACCGGGCATCCCTACGACGACACCAAGCGTTACATCGACGCGGTGCCGTGGCTCGACGAGAGCGACCGGCGGAAGATCTACGAGGGCAACGCGCGGCGGGTCTACGCACGGCTGTCGGGCCAGATCGAGCGCCAGTTCGGAGCGACCGCGACGTAGCGGTAGACCCGGCGGGGCAGGGCGCCGTTTGCCGCCTCAGGCCGCCGGTTCGGCGCTTGCGGTCGCGGGATCGTCTTGTTCCGTCTCGGCTCGCTCGACCCGCACTTCGAAGTCCCCGGCGAACGTCGCGAGGCCTTTTTCTCCCTCGGCGGTCAGCCGGTAGGTTTCGCGCCCGACCGGCTCGAACCAGCCGTAGACGTTCCGGTAAAGCAGCCGCCCCGCGCTTGGCACCGCTGCGCCCTCGCGCACCACTTCCACCGACAGCGGCCCGCCGCCGTGTCTCTGGAGCAGCCACGCGCAGCGCAGCGCCTGTTGCCGGTAGGCGGTGACGATCGGCTTGCCGCCGGTGCCGCCGCCGCGGGTCGGATCGCCCTGCCGGCGGGTGTGCTCCCGCAGCAGCCGCGCCGCCCGCGCCTTGTTGCGACGCGGCAGGCGATACGGTTCCGGATCGAGGACGGCCTCCACCGCGCCGTCCGTCGCGACCGCGAGGAGACCGAGGCCGAGCCGCCGGCACAACCGGCGGATGCCGGGATGCGCGGGCGTGAAGGCCCGCGCCGCCGTTGCGGTCTCGGTAACTACGGGCGCGGCGGGAACGGCGAGATAGACGAGATCGGTGATCGCGAACCGGTCGATGCCTTGCAGCACCAGACCGAGATTGATCGTCCGCTTCAACTCGACGATGACCAGCGGCTCGTCCGGCCCGCGCACCCCGACCACGTCGCAGCCGCGGATCTCGCCTTTCACCTCATACCCGCTTGCCTCCAGGAACCGCTTCACCGGCTCGTAGAGGTCGACCTCGCGCCGGAAGCGCACCGCTGGTGCGTGCCGTTCGGTCATGCGCGGCGAGCCGATCGGGCAAGGGAGGGCGGTACGGAATAGGCGGAAGACAAGCGCAAGGTATGAGTCTGGTGCGGGCTATCTCTCCCCGATGAAGTAGGAGTCCGACCTCGCTGCAGCCAGAGTCGTCGCGGCTACGCCGGCTTCGCCTGCCACGAAAACCGCCACGTCTCCGTGATCTGCCTTCCCTGGAGCTGCAACCGCGCCATCAGTTCCGCGGCTTGGCCGGCCGCTGGGCGGAACTCGAAATAGAGCCGCCAGCCGCCGGTCTGCGGCACGCGCTGCACGACGGGCATGACGATCTCTCCGCTCGACGACGAGACCTCCGGCTCGACCGGCTGCCCGTCGAGCCGCAACGGCAGTTCGCCGCCCTCGAAATCGATCATGAAGAAGCGGCGCTCGGGGGAGGGCGGCTTGGTCGGCCGCAGCCGCTCGGCCGAGCCGATCTTGGTCCGCACCGCGCGCCCGATCGGCGGCCAATCCGGACGCTCGCCGAAGGCGGTGACGCGGTAGGCGATCTCGATCGGCGTGGCCGGCCCGACCGGTCGCCGCGGGATCCACGACGCGACCATGTTGTCGTCGTAGTCGGTGTCGGACTCGTACTCGAAGAGCTGCACGATCCCGTCGCCCCACGCCGCGCCGACCGGCTCGATCCACAGGCTCGGCCGCCGTTCCTCGCGCCCTTCCGCATCGAGATAGTTCGCGAAGTCGCGGTCGCGCTGGAGAAGGCCGAAACCCTTGAGGTTTGTCGCGGGAAAGTCGGTCAGCCGCTCGTCCTTGACGTTGACCAGCGGCCGCCAGATCCACTCGTCGTCGGCGGTGCGGATCAGCAGCCCGTCGGAATCGTGCACCTCGGGCCGGAAATCGTCGAACCGCTCGCCGCCGTACTCGCCGTACAGGAACATGCTGGTGAGCGGCGCGAGGCCCAACCGCTCGATCGGTTTGCGCGGATAGAGCGCCGCCTCGACCAGGGCGCCGGTCTCGGCGCCGGGCGTAAGGCGGAACCGGTAGGCGCCGGCGACGCTCGGTCCGTCGAGCAGCGCCGAGACGGTGACTTCCGTGGCGCCGGGCACCGGCTCCTCGATCCAGAACTCGCGGAAGGCCGGGAACTCCTCGCTCCCCCTGGGCAGGCCGGCGCCGACCGCGATGCCGCGGGCCGACGCGCCGTACTGCTGGCCGCTGCCGATCAGGCGGAAGTAGGAGGCGCCGAGGAACACGGCGAACTCGTCGTACTCCATCGGCCGGTGCATCGCGTAATGCAGCCGGAAGCCTGCGAACCCGAGATCGCTCTTGCCGCTGCCGAGGTCGCGCGGGTTCAGTCCGCCGAGGTCGAACATCGCTGGGTCGTAGCGGACCGGATCGACCGTCCCGTCCGGCCGCACGATGTTTACGTGGACCGGGTTCGGATAGAGGAACCCGGCATGGAAGAACTCGACGGTGAAGCTCTTTTCGCCGCGCCAGAGCGCATGGTCGGGCCGGAACTTGATTGCGCGATAGCCATCGTAGTCGAGCGTCGTCAATGCAGGCGGCAGCGCCGAGACGGGCGACGCATAGGGCGCAGCCGCCAGCGCCCGAGCGCGTTCCTTGAGGGCGTCGAACGCGAACCGCTCCGCCTGTCCTTGAGGCATTGCCGCGGCGGCCGGCCGGAAAGCGAAAAAACCCAGTAAGCTCAACGCTGCGGCGCCGCCCAACAGCGCGCGCCTGGAACACCTTGTCGCACCCATGTGCTCGCTTCTCGACAGGGTTGAATAAAATTCGTGCTGCACCGTTGTCCTCGTCGCATTGGTACGGCTGATCACGGCCGAGTCACCCACCCTTCGTCAAGGCCACTGGAACCACGTCATGGTTGCCGGAAGCTCCTTTCGCGTCGATTTTCCCCTGCGCCGCCTGACCTTCGCGGCGCCGGTCGTCATCCTCACCCTCGTCGGCACGCTCTGTGCCGCGACGATGGCCGGACCACGCGCGGCCACGCCGCTGGGCGCGCTGCTGATCCTGCTCTTCGCGCTGACCTTCGGCTGGCTGGTCGCGAGCTGCTGGGGCGTTTTCCTCGGCTTCTACGCGCATCTGACCGGCAAGGGCTCGCGGCTGGAGGAGGAGGCGGCGACCGTGCCGCTTGCGCCCTCCGGCAACTCGCGCACCGCGCTGGTCATGCCGATCTACAACGAGGATCCGGGCCTCGTCTTCGCCGCCGTCGGCGTGATGGCCCGCTCGCTCGCAAAGGTCGGCGCCGACGACATCGAGATCTTCGTGCTGAGCGACACGCAGGACCCGGCGATCGCACAGGCCGAGTCCGAGGCGTACGACCAGTTCCTCGCGACCGGCGAGAAGGTGCCTCCGGTCTATTACCGCCGGCGCGAGGACAATGCCGGGCGCAAGGCCGGCAACATCGCCGATTTCTGCATCAATTGGGGCAGCCGGTACGACTTCATGGTCGTGCTGGACGCCGACAGCCTGATGTCCGGCGCGACGGTCCGGCGGATGATCGCCCTGATGGAGCGCCATCCGAAAATCGGCATCCTCCAGACCTGCTCGAACCCGGCCAACCGCGAGACGCTGTTCGCCCGCGTCCTGCAGTTCGCGGCGCGGCTCTACGTGCCGCTGTCGGTCAAGGGCCTCGATTTCTGGATGCAGCGCGACGGCAACTATTGGGGCCACAACGCGATCGTCCGCATCAAGCCGTTCATGGCGCATTGCGACCTGCCGGTGCTGCCCGGCCGCGAGCCGCTCGGCGGGCAGATCCTCTGCCACGACGTCGTCGAGGCGGCGCTGATGCGCCGCGGCGGCTACGAGGTCTGGGTGCTTCCGCACATCGAGGGCACCTGGGAGGAAATGCCGACCAACCTGATCGACTTCGCGAAACGCGACCGCCGGTGGTGCCAGGGCAACTTGCAGCACATCCGGTTCCTGCCGGCCGAGGGCGTCAAGTGGTCGAACCGCATCCATCTCGGCATGGGCATCGCGACCTACATGTCGGCGCCGATCTGGCTCGCCTTCATCGCCGTGTCGCTGCTCCAGTTCTTCGTCGCGACGCACGGCGGCGCGGACTCGTCGTCCGACGGCGTCGGGCTGCTGACCTCCGGCTTGTTCTCCAGCGACACCGCCGCGACGGTCCTCTTCAGCATGAGCCTCGCGCTGGTCTTCGGGCCGAAGCTGATGAGCCTCGGCGTCGCGCTCAGCGATCCGCGGACGCGGCGCGGCTTCGGCGGCTGGAAGAGCCTCGTCGCGAGCACCTTCCTGGAGCAGGTCTTCACGACGCTGATGGCCCCGGTGATGGCCCTGTTCTACACGCAGTTCGTGTTCTCGATCCTCGCCGGCCGCATGGTCTCCTGGGACAGCCAGCCGCGCGACGACCGCGGCGTGAGCTGGCGCGAAGCCTGGATCCGTCACCGCATCCATTTCGCGATCGGCGCGGTCGCGGCGGTCGGCGTCGCCTCGCTCGACCAGACGATCTTCTGGTGGATGTCGCCGATCTTCTGCGGCCTCACCCTCGCGGCGCCGTTCACGGTGCTGTCGAGCCGCCTGGAAGTCGGGCGCTGGGCGCGCAAGCTCGGACTGTTCCTGACGCCGGACGAGGTCGAGCCGGAGCACGAGCTGCAGGCGATCCGCAGCGCGACCGCGACGCCCGCGACCCTGCCGGTCCGGCCGGCGACGGTCGACGCGGCCCGGCCGGCGCTGCCGGTCCCGGTGCCGACGCCGATGCAGCCGCAGCGGCTGGATTGGGAGCATGTGACGGAAGCCTCGGCGGTCGGCGATTGAAGCCGGTTCAGCCGAGCAGACGGGCCACGTACGGGGCGCCGCGGATCACCTCCGCGGCGCCCTTCGCGTTCAGGCGTTCGGCTTCGGCCGCGGCGAACCGGCTCAGCGCCTCGCGCATCGCGGCCTCGCCGCCGAACTGAAAGCCGATCTGTGACGCATAGGCGGCGCAGGAGTCGAGTTTCGCGGCGAGCGGCACGCCGTCGATCGGGACGGCGATCTCGGCCCCGGGCGGCGGCGCGCCGAAGCGCGGCGCGGCCCCGGGATGCCGGATCGCGTAGGGCGTGTCGCGATACCACGCGATCCGCTCGCTCCGACCGTGCCCTGCCGCAAGTCGAGCGACCGCGTCGCGGACGTGGCGATGGTCTATGTGGTCGCCGAGCCCCTGCGGTGCGAAGACGAGATCGTTTCCCGTGGTGAGGCGCGTGGCGAGCGCCGCCTCGACCGCATCAGCGGCATCGTCCGCCGCGACCTGCTCGCCGAACAGGGCAGGGGCCGAGTGGTAGCCGCGGTGCGGCGCTTCCGGCAGGTCGAGCCATTCGACCTTTCCGGCGCCGAGCGCCTTCGCAGCCGCAGCGTCCTCGGTGCGGCGCAGCGCCATGTAGTCGATCTCCGGCGGCAGCCCCTTGTCGAGTTGGCAGGCCAGCGCGAAGCCCTGCGGGTCCGGCATCGACCGCGTGAAGATCGTGCAGAGCACGGTTCGCCAGCCGGCATCGGCCAAGCGCCGCACGATGCCGCCGCAGGAGAAGGCGACGTCGTCGAGATGCGGGGAGAGGAAGAGGGCGGAGGGCATCTGTCGTTATGCCCTGCCGTTGAGCGTCGCGTTTCCACCCCCACCCCGACCCTCCCCCGTCAAGGGGAAGGGGGATTTAGGATAAAGGATGTGCGGGGCGCTTACACTTGCACAACACAAACTCCCTCCCCCTTGACGGGAGAGGGTCGGGGTGGGGGTGGAAACGCCGCCGCTCACCGCAGAACCGCCAACACTCACAGCAGATGCGGCGTCGCCCGGAAGCGGCAGCTCAGGTCCACCGGCAGTTCCGACGGCCAGCGGGTGTCCGGCTCGTGCCCGGCGATCGACGCGTACACGTCCATGATCTGCCGGCCGACCGCCGCCCACGAATAGGTCCGCCGGCATTCCTCCAGCGCCGTCGCGGCGAGGCGGCGGCGCAGGGCGGCGTCCGTGATGACGCGGCGAAGCGCCTCGGTCAGCGCCGGCACGTCGCCGGCATCGACGAGCAACCCGTTGTCGCCGTCGCGCAGGCAGTCGACGACGCCGACGGAGCGGCACGACACGTTCGGCAGACCGCTCGCCATCGCCTCCAGGATCGTGTTCGAGAAGCCCTCGGCGTAGGTCGGGCTCACGAAGATGTCGCCCTCGTGATAGATCCGGGGCACGTCCTCGTAATCGACGTAGCCGCGCATCTCGACACGGTCGCCGAGACCCAACTCGGCGATCTTCGCGTTGGCCGAATCGACGTCCGGGCCGATGCCGGAGACGAGCAGCCGGAAGCGGACGCCGTCCGCCGTGAGCCGGGCGCAGGCGTCGAGCAGGTCGAGCATGCCTTTCCGCCGGTCGACGCGGCCGTGATAGAGCAGCACCGGCGGGTCCGCGGCGTCGCCCGGAACCTTGCCCGGCGTCGGGCGGAAGCGGGTCACGTCGACAGCGCCGGGGACGATCGTGAACCGCTCCGGGGCGGTGCCGAGCCGGTCCGTGACTTCCTGGGCGAAGGAGCGGCAGCCGATCAGCACCGCGTTGGCGTGGTCGAGCACGCGCTGCATCGCCAGCTTGTGCGTCTCGCAGCACGAGCCGACCCAGTGCCCGTCGCCGCCCTGGATCGAGATCACGGTCGGCAGGTTGGTCCGCTTCGAGGCGAGGAGCGCCGCCCAGCCGCAGGGATAGCCGTACTGCGCGTGCAGCACGTCGAACGGGCGCTTGGCGTGCTCGGCCAGCACTGTCGCGACGAGGTCGTCGACGTCGCGCTCGAAATTGCCGCCGTCCTGCTCGCCCAACTGCTCGCGGCCGATCACGGTGACGCCGG
>DASWRT010000121.1:0-7953 GCA_036403035.1 Allostellaceae bacterium
CGGCGGTGAAGAGTTCGCCGAAGCGGCGCTGCACGTCGACGACTCCGGCGCCGATCCCGATCCGGCCGCCGAACTCTCCCTTGAGGAACGGCGCCGCGGTCAGGTGGTCGGCATGGACATGGGTTTCCAGGATCCACTCGACCGCGAGCCCATGCGCCCGGACGAAGGCGGCGATCCGCTCCGCGGAGCCGGTCCGCGTGCGCCCGGACTTCATGTCGAAATCGAGCACCGGGTCGATCACCGCGCAACGGCTGCCCGGACCCTCATGAACGACGTAGCTGACGGTCGACGTCGCCTTGTCGAAGAAGGGCTCGACGGCCGGGGCGGCGCAGCTTGTCATGGCGGGGGCTACGCCTTCAGCTTGTAGCCGCTTGCGGCCATCCAGTGGCAGAGCAGGAGCAGGAAGGTGTTGATCCCGAGCATCATCGCGACGCCGGCAGCGAGCGATCCGTCGGCATGGCCGATGAAGCCGTAGCGGAACCCGTCGATCATGTAGAAGAACGGGTTCGCGTGCGCCAGCAGGTGCCAGCCTTCGGGCAGCCGCTCGACCGAATAGAACGTGCCGGACAGGAACGAGAGCGGCGTTACGACGAAGTTCGTGACCGCCGCGATATGGTCGAACTTCTCCGACCAGATCCCGCCCGCCAGCCCGAGCAGCGACAGCATCAGCGACGCCATGATCGCGTGGAACAGGATGAAGCCGGCATTGTGGATATGGACCGGCACGACGACCGCCATCGCCAGCGCGACGACGAACCCGACCACGATACCGCGCGTCACGCCGCCCAGCGCGTAGCCGAGCGTGAACTCCGCCGGGCTCAGCGGCGGCATCAGCACGTCGACGATGTTGCCCTGGACCTTCGCGATCACGATCGAGGAGGAGGTGTTGGCGAAGGCGTTCTGCGTCATCGCCATCATGATGAGGCCGGGCGCCAGGAACGCCGAGTAGGGCACGTCGCCGACCGCGGGATGGCTGCCGCCGCCCAGCGCCAGCATGAACACCGCGAGATAGAGCAGGGTGGTGACGACCGGCGCCAGGACCGTCTGCGTGTGGACCTTGAGGAAGCGGCGCACTTCCCTGACATACAGCGTCCAGAAGCCGAGCCAGTTGACGGCGCCGATGCGGCGCGCCTGCGGCGGCGGGAGATAGGCCGTCCGGGCCTCCGGCGGCGTGGGCGAGAGCACAGGCGAAATCCTCCTGGAATGAAATTAGCGGTTTGCGGGAAGCGGTGGCAAGCTGGTGGCCGTCCGGCCCGTCGGCCGAAGCAAGGAGACGACATGGCGGATGCCGCCCCGCGCCGCAATACCGGCCGCCTGCCGCGGCGGGTCACGCCGGCCTATCTGGAGAACGCGGCGCTCCATTACCTTCAGCGTTTCGCGACTTCCAGCGCCAACCTGCGCCGCGTCCTGATGCGCAAGGTGCAGCGCGCCGCCGAGGCGCACGGCGACGACCCCGCCGAGGGCGCCGCGCTGGTCGAGGCGATGCTCGCCCGCTATCAGGCGGCGGGCCTGCTCGACGACCGGCAATACGCGGCCGCGAAGGCGGCGAGCCTGCAACGGCGCGGGACATCGTCCCGCGCGATCCGCGAACGGCTGGCGGTGAGGGGGGTCGACCGCGACCTCATCTCCGAAACCGTCGACCGGCTGCACGACGAGGAAGGCGGCGACCTCGCCGCCGCGGCCGCCTTCGCACGGCGGCGGCGGCTCGGCCCGTTCCGGCCGGCTGCCGGCGGCCGTGCCGCCGGCAATGCGGACGAAGCGGCGGCGCGACGGAACAAGGAACTCGCCGCGATGGCGCGCGCCGGCTTCGCGTTCGACGTCGCCCGCCGAGTCCTCGCCTGCACGGACGAGGAAGCGGTCGAGGCGATGCTGGCGCGGCAGGAATAGTCTACCGCGTACAGGATACTGGCGGCGCCTGTCGCGGGCTCGCGCCGAACTGTGCCCGTCCGGCAGGCGGCGGGACGAATAGTGCCGATCTGCTGTTTGGCTCCCGGTGATGGATGCAGGCTGCGCCCAAGATGCGCGCTGCGTGCGCAACTTTTCGGGAGTATCGCGCCGTGTTCCTATCCAAGCGCTGCATGACCGCTGCCTCGGCCGTCGCCGCCGCCACTGCCTGCTGGCTCTTCGTGTCGGCAGGATCGGCGATTGCGGGGCCGACTCTCGACAAGACCCGGCAGGCCGGCGAACTCAGGTGCGGCGTCAACACCGGTCTGGCGGGCTTCGCTACCGCCGATAGCCAGGGACGCTACACCGGGTTCGACGTCGATTTCTGCCGCGCCGTCGCCGCGGCCGTCCTCGGCGATGCCGCCAAGGTGAGATTTACGCCCCTCAGCGCCCAGCAGCGTTTCGCGGCGATCCAGTCAGGCGAGGTCGATCTGCTCTCGCGCAACACGACTTGGACGCTCCAGCGCGACGCCGAACTCGGGCTCAACTTCGCCCCGGTCAATTTCTATGACGGCCAAGGCTTCATGGTGCCGCGGAAGCTCGGCGTGAAGAGCGCCAAGGAGCTGAACGGCGCCTCGATCTGCGTTCCGGCCGGGAGCACGACGGAACTCAACCTCGCCGACTTCGCGCGGTCCAACGGCATCAGCGTGAAGCCGGTGGTGATCGAAAGCCTCGACGAAGTCGAGAATGCCTATTTCTCCGGCCGTTGCGATGCGCTGACGAACGACGCGTCGGGCCTTGCCGGCGCCCGGCTCGGCAAGGCCGCGAACCCCGACGATCACGTGATCCTGCCGGAACGGATCTCGAAGGAACCGCTCGCCCTGACCGTGCGTCAGGGCGACGAGGAGTGGAACGACATCGTCCGCTGGGTGGTGTACGCGTTGATCGAGGCGGAGGAGCGGGGCGTCACGCAGAAGAACGCCGATGAGATGCTGAAGAGCGACGATCCGACGATCAAGCGGCTGCTGGGCGCCACGCCGGGCATGGGCAAGGCGCTCGGCCTCGACGAGAAGTGGGCGTACAACGCGGTCAAGGCGGTCGGCAACTACGGCGAGATCTTCGACCGCAACATCGGCAAGGATTCGCCGCTGAAGCTGGAGCGCGGCATCAACGACCTGTGGACCCGCGGCGGCCTCATGTACGCCATGCCGGTCCGCTGACGAGAGGGCGAACCGGGAGTGGCGGGCGGCACCGCCGCCCGCCCGCGTGCCCGTGCTCGGCAACCGACGCGATAGCCCGACCGCCAATGAGCCGCCGGGTTTCACCGCGTGCCCGACCTGTGCTAAACCGCGTCCGCACGCTGCGGCCGGCGCGGCGCACTGTTCGGATTGCCGGCCGCGCCATCGTTGCCGGCGCCGCGCCTGGAGTTCATGGACCTTTCGATCGTCATCCCCGTCCGCAACGAGGCCGAGAACATCGGGCCGCTCGTCGCCGAGATCCGTGCCGCGCTCGATGGACGGGCCGAGTACGAGATCGTGTATGTCGATGACGGCAGCCGCGACGGGACGCTCACGGCCTTGGAAGCGATCCGTGCTGCCGGGTTCCCGCGGCTGCGCGTGCTCCGCCACGCCGAGAGCTGCGGGCAGAGCGCGGCGATCCGCACCGGCGTCAAGGCGGCCGGCGCGACATGGATCGCGACGCTCGACGGCGACGGGCAGAACGACCCCGCCGACATCCCGCGCCTCTGGGCGATGGCGCAGACGGACGCGAGCGGCCGGACGCTCATCGCCGGGCACCGGCAGAAGCGCCGGGATACCTGGACGAAGCGGGCCTCCTCGCGGATCGCGAACCGCGTGCGCGCCGCGCTGCTCAAGGACGAGACGCCGGACACCGGCTGCGGCCTCAAGCTGTTCCGCCGGGACCTGTTCCTCGACCTTCCCTATTTCGACCATATGCACCGCTACCTGCCGGCCCTCGTGCTGCGCGCCGGCGGACGTACCGTGTCGGTGCCGGTCAATCACCGGCCGCGCGAGCGCGGCACCTCGAACTACGGCACGCTCGACCGGCTGCTCGTCGGCATCACCGACCTGTTCGGGGTAATGTGGCTGCAACGCCGCTCCAGGCTGCCGCGCCTCGTCGGCGATGAGGGCGCCACGATGGTGACGGCGGCCGGCGGCAACGCAGCCGCGACCGCGCATGACGGCCCCTGACCGGGAAGGCGGAAGCGTGAAGAACGGAGCCACCGCAACCGTCGCCGCTCCCGAAGCCGGCCCCGCCCGCAGCGGGCTCGCCGGCTTCCGGACCGCCGGCCGGATCCTTACGCTTGCGCTGCTCGCGGCCGGGCTCGCCGCTGTCTGGCGCTACCGCGCGGCGCTCGACCCGGCGTCGATCGTCGCGACGATCGGGCGCTATCCCGCGGCGCCGCTCATGTTCCTCGCCGCGCACGTCGCCGCGAGCCTGCTTTTCGTGCCCCGCACGCTCCTGGCGCTCGCTGCCGGCCTGCTGTTCGGCCTGTGGTGGGGCATCGTCTGGGCGGGCGCCGGGAGCGTCATCGGCGCGACCGCCGGCTTCCTCCTCGCCCGCTATGTCAATGGCGGACTCATCGACCTCGAGAACACGCGCGGCCTCGGACCGGTGCTGCTGCGTGCCGAGCAGGGCGGCTGGCGGTCGGTGGCGATGCTGCGGCTCGTGCCGGTGCTGCCGCACAGCCTCGCGAACTACGCGCTCGGGCTGACCCGGCTGCCGCTCGGCAGCTATGCCTTGGGCTCGCTGCTCGGACAGTTGCCGATGACGATCGCCTACGTCGATTTCGGCACGGCCGGCAGCGAGATGCTGGCCGGCGGCGGCAGCGGCAAGGCCGGCTGGATCGCGCCGACCCTGGTCGGGCTTGCCGCTCTTGCCGTCTCGATTCTCCTGCCGAAGCTGGCCAACCGCCGCCGAGGGATCGGCAACCAGCCGCGCGCATAGAGCGCGCATAGAGAAAGCGCGAGGGGATTACCGCCGTGGTAAAGTCGGCCGCATGGCAACGCTCAGCCTGCGTATCGATTTCGACGGAGCGGACTCGGTCGGTCCGGGCAAGATCCGCCTTCTTGAACTGCTTCGGGAGACCGGCTCGATCGCGGCGGCCGGCCGCGCGATGGACATGTCCTATCGCCGCGCGTGGCTTTTGGTCGACGAACTCAATCGATCGTTCCGTATGCCGGTCGTAGCAACCAAGCTCGGCGGCAGCGGCGGCGGCGGCGCGGAACTCACGCACTTCGGTGAAGAGCTTGTGACCCATTATCGAGCCATGGAAGCGGCGGCATACGCGGCCTTGCGCCCTCATTTGTCGGCATTGGACAGCGCCGTCGCGGCGGCTGGCCCGTCCGCCGCCGGGAATGCGAAACCGAATCACCCGACCTGATCAGTCGACCCGCCGCTCGGCTTGCCGGTGAGTCTGCGTCCGGCGGCATCCACCCTCTCCGCTTAAGGCGCCGGCCGGAAGATCCAGACCGACGCGGGCTCGCGCCGCTCGGCACGGACGGCCAGGAACAGCCGGTCGAGATCGGGCACGAAGAGCGACGTGCGGGCGCCGGGAACGGTGCGTATCCGCTCGATCTCCCGGTATGCGCCGCCCTCCTCCCGCTGTATGACGGCAAGGGCGCCCTCGCCGCAACTCACATAGATCCGCCGGCGCTTCGCGTCGAAGAAGACGTCGTCGGCGTCGATGCAGGTCGGCATGCGCGCGACGACGGCGCCGTCCCGCGCATCGAAAACGGCGAGCAGCGCCGGCTGCCGGTAGACGACGAGGAGCCGGTCGCTGCCGGCGTCGAACGCCATCGGGAAGTTGGCCGCTTCGCCCGGCAGCGTCCACGCGGCGACCTGCTGCTTGGCCGCACGGTCGACGACCGCGACCTGCCGCGCATCCGGCACGTTGACGAAAATGCGCGTCCCGTCGGGATCGAGCTGGAACGACTCCGGGTGCGCCGGCAGGGAAATGTCGCCCGTTCTGGCGCCGGTCGCCGCGTCGATCAGCGCGATGGCGCCGCTGCCGTACCCGACCGCGACCTGATTCGTCCGGGCGTCGACGCGAATATTGTCGGCGTCCTCGCCGAGATCGATCGTGCCGGCCGGCGCAAGATCCGCGCCCCGATAAAGATGGACGGAGCCGTCGCCCGCGTTTGCGACATAGGCCGTATCGGTGCCGGCGACGTACCCGATGCCCTGCGGCTCCTTCAACCCGCCGACTCGGCGGAGGAGTTTTCCCGCGGCGACATCGACCGCGCTGAAGCTGCCGTTGCCGAGTTCGGCGACGAACAGCCGGCGCCGCGCGAGGTCGACCGCGAGGTGGTCGATCCGGCCGCTGACGTCGCCGAGCGCGATCTTGCGTTCGAGCGTCAGCGCCGCCGCCGCCGTGCCGTCGCTTGCCGCGGAAGCCGGAGTGCCGGCGAACAGGAGACCGCAGGCCGCCGCCGACAGCCATGCCCGGCAGCGTCGGCTCGTGATGGATAGGATTGCCGTTCGGTCCATGCACGCACACCTCGCCCGTCGTCGCGAGTTGCGCAGAGCTTGGACGGCGTGCCGTCTCATGGGGAGTCTGCCGGTCCCCGATCGGCGGGACTGCGCGGCGGCAAAGCACGCCGCACGCTCCCGCCCGGTCAACGCCGCGCGGCGGAGATTATTCCGCCGCGACCGACGCACGGCAATTTTCGTTGTGCCCCGTTTTCCGGTCCCGGCGTTATCCCACATTGTCAGCCCGGCGCTGCCGGAGCGGCGGCGGCTTATTCGGTCCAAAACAGGGAGTGGTCATCATGGAGAAGCGTCGAATCGGCCGATCGGACCTGATGGTGCCGCCGCTGTGCTTCGGCGGGAACGTGTTCGGCTGGACGGCGAACGAAGCGACATCCTTCGCCCTGCTCGACGCGCTCGTCGCGGCCGGCTTCACCTTCATCGACACCGCCGACGTCTATTCCGCCTGGGCGCCGGGCAACAAGGGCGGCGAGTCCGAGGCGATCATCGGCAAGTGGATGAAAGCCCGCGGCAACCGCGACCACGTCGTCATCGCCACGAAGGTCGGCCTGGAGATGGGACCGGGCAAGAAGGGGCTGTCGCCGGCCTATATCCGGGCGGCGGTGGAAGACTCGCTACGGCGGCTGCAGACCGACTACATCGATCTCTATCAGGCGCACCGGGACGACCCGGACACGCCCCTGGAGGAAACGCTCGACGCGTTCGCCGGGCTCGTCAAGGACGGTAAGGTGCGGGCGATCGGCGCGTCCAACTACACCGCCACTCGTCTGGCGGAGGCCCTCGCGATCAGCGAGAGAAAGGGGACCCCGCGTTACGAGAGCCTGCAACCCGAATACAACCTGTTCGACCGCGCGGGCTATGAGGCCGGCCTGGAGCCGCTCTGCCGGGAGAAAGGGCTCGGCGTCATCAGCTATTACTCGCTGGCCAGCGGCTTCCTGACCGGCAAGTACCGGTCCGAGCGGGATGCCGGAAAGAGCGTCCGGGGCGGCAAGATTGTCGGGCAATACCTGAACGACCGCGGCTTCCGTATCCTGGCCGCGCTCGACGAGGTCGCGGCGCGCTACAACGCGACGCAAGCGCAGGTTGCATTGGCTTGGCTGATCGCCCGTCCGAGCATTACCGCTCCGATCGCCAGCGCGACGACGACGGCGCAGCTCGACGAGCTGATCGGCGCGACGAGGCTGCGCCTCGATCATGACGCGATCGAAGCGCTCGACCGCGCCAGCGCCTGATCTTGTGCGAGAGTGACCACCCGTTGCGCGATGCATCCTAACGTAGGGGCGGCCCTCGGGCCGCCTCTCGCCGGACCGCAGGTCCGGCTGGCGGCAGGCGGAACGGAGTTCCGCCGAGAGCCCTCGGGCGGGGCAAGCCCCGCCCCTACGTCATGACACGTTCAAGGCACTAAGCCTCTAGCCCTATTCCGCCGCCGCGACCGCCGGCGCCGGCTCTGCCGTCGCTAAATCCTTGAGCTGCTTCGGCACCGGCCCGCCGGTCGCCCAGTCGAGGAGCTGCACGGTATGGACGACCGGGATCGCCGTCTTGGCGGCGATCTGGGTGATG
>DASWRT010000122.1:0-1643 GCA_036403035.1 Allostellaceae bacterium
CTGACGGGAATATCGAGTTCCTCGGCCGGATCGATCATCAAGTGAAGCTGCGCGGATATCGCATCGAGCTTGGCGAGATCGAAGCGGCGCTGACGGCGCTGCCGGGGGTGCGCGAGGCGGCGGTGCTGGCGCGCGAGGATCAGCCGGGCGAGAAGCGTCTGGTCGCCTATGTCGTCGGCAGCGCCGGGGGAAGCAGCGGCATCGATGCCGCCGCATTGCGCACCACGCTGGGCCGGTCGCTGCCGGACTACATGGTGCCGTCGTACATCGTCGTGCTGGACGAGCTGCCGCTGACGGCGAACGGCAAGGTGGACCGCAAGGCGCTGCCGGTGCCCGATCTGGCGCGTGGCGAGACCGGCTATGTCGCGCCGGGCGGCAAGACCGAGGAGACCGTCACCGGGATCTGGTCGGAGGTGCTGGGGCTCGATCGCGTCGGCGTTCACGACAACTTCTTCGATCTCGGCGGGCATTCGCTGCTGGCGACGCAGGTGGTGACCCGGCTGCGCGCGACCTTCGGCGTCGAGCTGCCGTTGCGAGTGCTGTTCGAAACGCCGAGCGTGGCCGAGCTGTGCAAGTGGATCGACGCGGCGAAGCAGGAGGGGGCAGGGCCGGCGGTTCCGGCGCCGACAGCCCAGCAGCCGCGTCCGGCCCGCCTGCCCTTGTCGTACTCGCAGGAGCGGCTATGGCTGCTCGAGCAAATCGAGACGCTGGGATCTGTCTACAACATAGCGGCCGGGTTCCGGCTGACCGGCCGGTTCGCCGATGAGGCTTTCGAGCGGGCGCTGCGCGAGATCGTACGGCGGCACGAATCCTTGCGGACGCGGTTCGCGGTATCGGACGACGGCGACGGCAGCCCGGAGCAGGTGATCGATGCCTCCGGCGCGTTCCGGCTTGAGCGCGTCGACCTCTCCGCGCTTGGGGAGGAGGCGGAGCGAGCCGCCGAGGCGCGTCGTGTGGCGCGCGAAGCGGCGGGGCGGCCGTTCGATCTGGCGAGAGGACCGCTGTTCCGGGCGGCGTTGCTGCGGCTGAGCGAAGACGAGCACGTCGCCGTCATCGTGATGCACCACATCGTCTCGGACGGCTGGTCGGCGAGCATCTTGATCCGCGAAGTTGGCGCCTTGTACACGGCGTATGCCGAGGGGCGGACCTCGCCGCTGCCGGAACTGCCGATCCAATATGCGGATTACGCGCTGTGGCAGCGGAGCTGGCTACGTGGCGAGGCGCTCGAGCGGCAAGTCGCATACTGGACGGAGCGTCTGGCCGGAGCCCCGCCGGTGCTCGACCTGCCGACCGACCGGCCGCGGCCGATGGTGCAGAACTATCAAGGCGCGATCCTGCCCTTCGCCTTGCCGAAGGAGCTGAGCGACTCTCTCGCGGCGCTGGCGCACCGCGAGGGCGCGACGCTGTTCATGGTGCTGCTCGCGGCGTTCCAGATCGTGCTGTCGCGCTGGAGCGGCGGGCAGCAGGACATCGTGGTGGGGACGCCGGTGGCGGGCCGGACGGACCGCCAGACCGAGGGGCTGATCGGCTTCTTCCTGAACATGCTGGCGCTGCGCACGGACCTGTCGGGCGATCCGAGCTTCCGCGTGCTTCTCCGGCGCGTGCGGGAGACGGCGCTGGGCGCCTTTGCGCATCAGGATCTG
>DASWRT010000123.1:0-6723 GCA_036403035.1 Allostellaceae bacterium
GTTGCGCACCGCCTGATCGAGGCAGAGCGCCGAGCCTGCGAGAGATGCTGACCCGGTGATTTGGATGACCGGCTCCGTTCCGCGTGTGATCGCCACGTCGCCGAGCCGGTAGTCTCCTGGTGCGGCCGAGGCGCCAGCGACGGCATCAGTCACGAGGATCGCGCGGTCGAGCCCCTTGGCGCGGAGATACACCTTCAGCGTGTCCGGCGGGATATGGACGCCGTCGGCGATGAAGGACGCCGTGAGCCGGTCGTCGGCGAGCTGCGACAGGATCGGGTTCTCGCCTTTCGGCAGGAGCCGCGCCACGCCGTTGCCGAGATGCGTCGACAGCGCCGCGCCGCGCGCCGCGGCCTCGCGCAGGGTCGCGGGATCGGCCGCGGTGTGGCCGAGCGCGACGACGATGCCCCGTGCGACGAGGCGGTCGATCAGATCGAGGGCGCCCGGCGCTTCCGGCGCCAGGGTCACGAGCAGGATGCGTCCGCTCGCCGCTTCCTGGAGCCGGTCGAAGAGCGCCGGATCCGCGGGGCGCACATGTGCCGCCGGATGGCAGCCGCGGAAACCGTCCTCCCGCGAGATGAACGGTCCTTCGAGATGGTAGCCGGCGACCATCGCGCGCCCGAGTTCGCTCGCCGCGACTGCCGCTTCAAGCGCGCGAAAGCAGGCGGCGAGGTTCGTTTCGCTTCCGGTGATGAGCGTCGGCAGGCAGCGCGTCACGCCGGACGCGAGCATGGCGCGGAGCGCCCGGTCGAGATCGGTCCCGGTCAATCCCGGCGTGTTGAAGTCGACCCCGGCGAAGCCGTTGACCTGGAGGTCGACGAGCCCGCCGGTGGTAAGGGTCGGTTCGCTGCGGCTCATCGGGACGGCCGGACGGGCAGCAGTGCGGCCGACGCGGGGTCGAGATAGACGACCGCGTCGCCGTGCCGGCGCAGCGCCGAGGCGGGGTGCCGCGGCGTGATCGGGGCGTCCTCGTCCAGACAGTCGCGCACCGCCCGCGCCTTGCGCGCGTCCGGCGCCGCCGCGACGATGCGGCGGGCCGAGAGGATGAAGTCGATCGACGCGGAAATCGCCCGCGCCGGTACCGATTCCAGGTTCGGGAACCAGCCTTCGCCGACCTGCTGTTGCCGGCATGCCGCGTCGAGATCGACGACGATATAGGGCTCCGTCGTCGCGAAGTCGGCCGGCGGGTCGTTGAAGGCGAGATGCCCGTTCTCGCCGATCCCGGCCAAGGCAAGGTCGACCGTGCGGCTGGCGAGCGCCGCCTTGAGCCGGGCGCACTCCGCCGCCGGGTCCGGCGCCAGCCCGTCGATCATCAGGCAACTCGCGAACGGCACGCGGCTCGTCAGCCGCTCCGTGAGGTAGCGGACGAAGCTCGCCGGATGGTCCGGTGCCAGCCCGACATATTCGTCGAGATGGCACATGTCGATCCGCGTCCAGTCGATTCCGGGCGCACGGATCAGGCGGTCCAGCACACCGAACTGCGAAGCGCCGGTAGCGAACATCACGAGCGCTTTCGCCTGCCGCGACAGCAGCGACCGCAAACGGTCCGCGACATCGTCGGCCGCGCGTGCCGTGAGGGACGCGGCATCGGGTAGGATCTCGATGCGGAACCCCATCGTCGTGCTGCCTCCTGTCAGACTTTGCGCCGACACTGCCGGGACCGGGCAGGCGCCGCAACGACATTCCCACCGCCGCGTATGCCTCCTATCGTGATCAAAAGAACGATCGGGGAGGAAAGGGTGTCTCGATCCGCACGACCGCTGCTGTTTCTGCTTGCCGCCGCCGCGGCGCTTTTTCCCGCTGCCGCGGCGAGGGCCGCTTCGCCGCCGCTTCCGGCGTCGCCCGTCGCGATCAACGTGATCGATGTCGGCGGGGCGCTCGCCCTGATGCAGAAGGGCTTCGAGGCCTATCGCGCGTCGCATCCGCAGCTCGTCTCCCGGATCAACTACGTAAAGGCTCCGGCGCCGGAACTCGCGGGCAAGATCCGGGCGCAGCAACAGGCCGGCCGCATCGATCTGGAATTGGTGCTGACGGGAAGCGACGGTCTCGCCGCCGGCCTCGAGCAGGATCTCTGGATCAAGCTCCTGCCCGAGTATGCGGACAGATTCCCCGACATCGAGGCGAACTACGAGCCGGCGGCGCTGAAACTGCACCGCGCGCAGGGACAGGGCTACGGAATCGTCGTCAATTATTACCCCTCGGGCCCGCTGCTCGAATACCTGCCGGATCGCGTCAAGGACGCGCCTCGTTCGGTCGGCGAACTGCTCGCCTGGTGCAAGGCCCACCCGAACCGCTTCATGTATGCGAGGCCGGCAAATTCCGGACCGGGCCGCACCTTCATGATGGGGCTGCCGTACCTCCTCGGCGACAAGGATCCGCAAGATCCGGCGGAGGGGTGGGAGAAGACCTGGGCTTATCTGAAGGAACTCGACTCCTGCATCGAGTATTACCCCTCCGGTACGGGCGCTACGATGAAGGAGCTGGGCGAAGGATCGCGCGACCTGATCGTGACGACCACGGGATGGGACATCAATCCGCGCGTTCTCGGGATCGTGCCGAAATCAGCGGAGATCGCCGCGCTCACCGGCTTCCATTGGGTTTCGGACGCCTTCTTCATGGTCGTGCCCAAGGGCATTCCGAACGACAAGCTCGCCGTCGTGCTCGACCTTATGGCGTTCCTGCTCCAGCCGCAGCAGCAGGCTTTCGCGTACGACGAGGGCTACCTCTATCCGGGTCCCGCGGTCAGGAACGTCCCGCTGGAGATGGCGCCACAAGAGAGCCGGGATGCCATCCGCGAGTTCGGCCGCTCCGAATATGCCGACCTCATCGCCGGGAATCCGATCGAGCTGCCGCTGTCGCCGAAGGCGATGGTCGCCGCCTTCAGGAAGTGGGACGAGGAGGTCGGCAGCCGGAAGCGGAAATAGGCGATTGCGTTCGGCATGCCGCCCTTCGTCACACCGCGACATGAAACCGGCGTCGCTACCGCCTGCCGTGCCGCCGACGGCGCGTGGCAGGTCCGTAACCGAAACGTTCGCCTCGCTGAACCCCGATGTGACGGTGCGGTGTGCCGCGCGCCGTCACAATACGGCTTTGCTTGTCCGCCTACTCCGCGGCTTCCGGCTCGCTTTCGGCGTCGCCGCTTTGCTGCGGCGGCTCGGCGTGGACGACGATCCGCCGCGCCTCCGGCCAGCGCCGGTGCATCGCGTGCTCGAACTCGTCGAGCACGTCATGCACCGCGTCGACCGTCTCTCTCCGGCCGAACCGGCAGTGCAGCACGACGAACAGGCCGTCCGCCGAGCGGCGGGCGCGGATGTCGTGCACGTCGATGATCGACGGGAAGGCGCGGGCGATGTCCTCCGCCGACCGGACGATGGCGGCCAACTCGTCGGCCGGCACTGCCTTCGCGTCGCGTTCCTCGACCAGCGCGGGCTCGATGTGGGTCTCGACTTCGACCTCCCCGCCGATCTCGTCGCGGACCGCCGCCTCCAGCGCGGTCGCGACGGCATGCGCGTCGCCGAGCCGGCGGCGGCCGTCGACTTCCAGGCTCAGGCTCACCGTCGGGCGGCCGGCGACGTGCTGCACCGTGACGCGGTGGACGGACAGCCCGCGGATCGCGGCCGTGACGCGGACGCGGTCGGCGATCCGCTCGTCGTCGAGCGCGATCGGCCGCACCCGGATCGCGAGGTCCGCCTCCGGCACCGCCGCCGACACGCGCGCCGCGAGCGCCTCCTTGATCGCCGCGACGCGGTCGAGCGGGTGCGTCCGGCTCACCGTGATGTCCAGGTCGGCGAACAGCGCGCTGCCGGCCGGCCGCACCCGCACGCGGTCGATGCCGGCGACGCCCGGCGACAGTGCCGCGATCGTGCGCACCCGTTCGGCGACGCCCTCGGGCGCGGCGTCGATCAGCGTATCGATCGTGCGCCGGGCGAGGCGCCAGCCGGCGAGGCAGACGAAGAGCGCGACGCCGATCGCCGCCATCGCGTCGCCTTTCGGGTAGCCGAGCCACGTCAGCCCGAGCCCCGCGAGCACGACAGCGGAACTGAGGATGTCGGAGCTGAAATGCAGGGCGTCGGCTTCCAGCGCCTGACTCTTCGTCGCCTTCGCGACGCGGCTCAGCGCGCGCGCCCGGAACGCGTCGATCGCGATCGACAGCGCCATCACGCCGGCCGCCCACCAAGTCGCCTCGACCTCGACGTCGGCCGCGAGCAGCCGCTGCATGGCCTGATAGACGATCCAGACGCCGGTGAGGAAGAGCAGCACGGTTTCGGCCAGCGCCGAGACGCTCTCGATCTTGGCGTGCCCGTAGGGATGCTCCTCGTCGGGCGGCGCGCCGCTCACCCGCACCGCGAAGTAGGTCAGCAGCGTCGCGCCGAGATCGAGCAGGCTGTGCGCCGCCTCCGCAAGGATGCCGATGCTGCCGGTGAGCAGCCCGACGGTGAGCTTCGCCACCATCATGAAGCCGCTCGCCGCCACCGAGTTCAGCGCGACGCCCCGCTTGGCGTCGTCGTCGGTCATGCTGGGGTGCTCCGTCCGAAGGTCCCGCGATGGAATTGACGCGCTGACGCGCGGGACCGAACCATCGCGCCGCTTCCGTCAAGGACAAACGGCCGGAGCGGGGAGGACGTGCCGTACGGGCTTGAACGAAGGCCGACCGGTCGAGGCCAGCGGATTTTGATTAGGGGATCGGGGGGATAAGGAAAAAAGAAAACCCAGGCTTTAACGCGAAGGGCGCAAAGGAAACGCGACGGGCGCGAAGGTTTCAATGCGCGTCCGCGGCGCGCGGGAACTACGTGCGTCGCGTCCTTAGCGACACCTTTGCGGCCGTCGCGATAAAGCGTGAGCTTCTTTTTCCTTTTATCCCCCCGATCCCCAACCATCCCCCCGATCTCCGATTCGGGTTTCTATGGCGCCGGCCGATGCCGATCGGACGCTCGACTACCAGCGTGTCGGGCTCATGCGGCCGTCTGAATCACTCCGCCGCGGCCGGCGGGCGGCGGCGGGGCGGGCGCTTCGGTGCGGCTGCGGGTTCGCTCGCCGCGGGCTCCGCAAGCACCTTCACCAGCGCGTCGCGTATCTCCTTCAGCTTCTTCTCGTGGTGCACCTTCAGTCCGAAGATGTCCTTCACGTAGAAGACGTCGATCACCTTCTCGCCGTAGGTCGAGATCTTGGCGCTGGAGATCTGCAGGTTGAGGCCGGTCAGCGCCCGCGTCAGCTCGTAGAGCAGGCCGGGCCGGTCGCGGCCGTTGACCTCGACGACGGTGTGCGTCGCGCTCGCCTTGTTGTCGATCAGCACGCGCGGCGTCACGGTGAAGGCGGCGGTGCGCCGCGTCAGCGCCGCTGGCCGCGCCAGTTCCAGATGCGGCTTCAGCCGTCCCGACAGCACGTTCTCGAACAGCACGGCGAGCCGCGCCAGCTTGTCCGGACGGTCGAACGCCCTTCCGTCCGGACTCTGCACCCAGAACGTGTCCAGCGCCATGCCGTTGGTCATGGTCGCGATGCGTGCGTCCACGATGTTGGCGCCGCTCACCGCCAGCGCTCCGGCGATGCGCGAGAACAGGCCGGGATGGTCGGCGGTGTACAGCGTGATCTCGGTGACCTCGCGCTGCGGGTCGACCCGCTTGTCGACGGTGAGCGGCGCGCCGCTCTGCTCCGCCTCGCGCATGATGCGCGCGTGCCGGGCATAGGTCTCCGGGTCGAAGGACAGCCAGTAGTAGGAATAGCCCTTGCCGACGAAGGCGGCGAAATCCTCGTCCGAGAACTCCGGCAGCAGCCGGCGCGCGGCCTCCTGCGCGACGGCGATCCGCGCCTCGCTCTTCGGGACGGTCTGGCCGCCGGACAAAACTTCGGCGGCGCGGTTGTACAATTCGCGCAGCAGCGCCGCCTTCCAGCCGTTCCAGGTATGCGGGCCGACCGCTCGGATGTCGGCTGCGGTCAGCACGACCAGCATGCGCAGCCGCTCCGGCGACTGCACCTTCGCGACGAAGTCGGCGATCGTCTGAGAGTCGTCGATGTCGCGCTTGAAGGCGGTCTTGCTCATCAGCAGGTGCCAGCGCACCAGCCAGGCGACCGACTCCGTCTCCTCGGCGGTGAGGCCAAGCCGCGGCCCGAGCTTCAGCGCGACCTCGGCGCCCAGTTCGGAATGGTCGCCGCCGCGGCCCTTCGCGATGTCGTGCAGCAGCACCGCGAGGTAGAGCGCGCGCCGCGAGATCACTTCGTTCACCACGCGGCAGGCCAGCGGCAGCTCGTCCTTGAGTTCCCCGGTCTCGATCTTGTGCAGGATGCCGATCGCGAACAGCGTGTGCTCGTCGACCGTGTACACGTGGTACATGTCGTATTGCATCTGCGCGACGACGCGGCCGAAATCCGGAACGAAGCGGCCGAACACGCCGGCCTCGTTCATCCGCCTGAGCGCCGTCTCCGGGTCCTTGCGCGAGGTCAGGATCTCCAGGAACAGCCGGTTCGCCTCCGCGTTGGCGCGCAGGTTGGCGTCGATCAGCTTCAGCGACTGCGTCATCAGCCGCAGTGCGTTCGGGTGGATGTCGAGCCCGTTCTCCTGCGCCACGTGGAACAGCCGGATCAGATTGACCGGATCGTCGCGGAACGCGCTGTCGCCCGCGACCGTGAGCCGCTCGCCGTCGACCTTGAAGCCGTCGATCAGCTTGCGTCCGCCGCGCAGTCCCCAGACCCGCCAGTGGAAGCGCGGCTTGCGCGTCTGCATCGCTTCCA
>DASWRT010000124.1:0-2904 GCA_036403035.1 Allostellaceae bacterium
TGGGGCTCGTCGATGTCGGCCGGATAGTACTTGCGCAGCCAGCCGCGGTCGTCCGAGGCCCACGCGCCGAGGTATTCGGAGGCAGGCTTGGGGAAGGCGTCCTCGCCCAGGAGTTCGCGCAGATGGAACAGATAGTCGTCCAGCCGGGTGACGAGTTCCTGTTCGGCGAGCGTGCGGACGTTCGGACGGACGAAGCTCTGATACAGGAAGCTGACGATCAGCGGCGCATGGTCGGCCTGGAGCAAACGCCAGGCAGGATGGACGCGGCGCAAGGTCTCGAGAGTACGATAGTCCACCGCCAGACTCCGACTTTTCCGTCAATACGATCGGCTCGGCCTTTGACCGATACCGACGGTATACCGCCATCTTTCGAGCGGCGGGAAGCGGTGTCGCAGCGTAGATGCGGATGGCGCGCCCGGAGAGACTCGAACTCCCAACCCCCAGATTCGTAGTCTGGTGCTCTATCCAATTGAGCTACGGGCGCAGCGGGCGCCGCCGGAAGCCGGAAACGGCCAGCGGCGCGAAGGTGGCGGACACTAGCGGCAACGGCCGGCGATGACAAGGGGCGATGTCGGCGGATTTTCCGCCTGCGCCGACGGCGCGCCGCGCCGCCGGAACGGCGCCGGGAATGCCGGCAGGCTTGTTCGCGCGCCGCGCGGTGCGTTACCTTCGCGCGCATCGCCGCCGGCCGCCTACCGGAGGTAGCAGCACACCGCCCGCCCGACCGCCGCCGGCTCGCACCCGAACGGCGGGAGGGCCGGCGCAGAGGAGCCGATTTCCTTGTCCTCCATCGCGCGCCGCCGCCACACCACCAGCAGCAGCCCGTCGTTCGCCGTCCTCTCCCTTGTCGTCGCGCTCGCCGGCTGCTCGTTCGCGGACGACCAGCTCTGGCCGACGCTCTCCGGCGGCGACCCGAAACGCGCTGCGGATTTCGGACGCAACCCGGCCGCGCCGAGCGTCTCCACCTTGGCCGCGGCCGGCACCGATGCCGCGCCGACGGCAGCGCGCCCGCCGCAGGGCAGCGCCGCCGGATTGAGCGACCAGTTGCAGCGCCTCCAGGCGGACGTCTCGAAGCATCGCGACCAGTTCACGGCGCTGCGCGGCGAGCTTCAGCAGAATGCCGAAAACTACGACCGGCTGCTGACCGGCATCGAGGGCAGCCGGCGTTCCGGGACGCCGGCCACCGACCCGCAGCTCGGCGCCGAAATCAACCGCGCACAGATGCAGATCGACCGCGCCGCGAACGGCATCGGGCAGCTCAGCAACCTGTCGAGCTGGGCGACGAGCGACGCGACGCTCGCCAACTACATCCTTCAGGCGGCACGCGCCGCCTCGATGCAGCCGGACCTCGGGGACAGCGAGCGCCGCCAGCTCATCGCGACCGGGAACGAGACGAACCGCACCGCGACCGGGATCGACCGCCTGCTGAGCGACATCGGCGAGGCGATCGCGACCGAAGGCCGCCGCCTCGGCGTCGACCGGCAGCGCCTCGCCGCCGTGACGGGAGGATCGGCCGTCGCGGCATCCCCCGCCACCGGCGGCGGCGCGACGCGCTCCCCCGCCGCCGCCGCGACCCGGAGCACGGCCGCCGTAGCCGCAGCCGCCCGGCCGGACGAACGCCGGCCGCTGGTGGTGATCCATTTCGACCGGCCCGACGTGGCGTACCGCGACGACCTCAACGCGGCGGTGACCGCGGCGCGGCAGCGGCGGCCCGATATCGGGTTCGACGTGGTCGGCGTGTCGCCGCCGGGCCGCCCGCCGGAATCGCTCCGGCGGAACGTCGACTCCGTCGTCCGCTCGCTGGCCGACATGGGCGTTCCGGGGAACCGCATCCGGCCCTCCGCGACGACGCGCGCGGACGTGCAGGACGAGGAGGTCCGCCTCTATGTGCGCTGACCGCGGCCGGCATGGCTGCGGCCGCCGTCGAAGCGGCGGGAGAGCCGGCATGCTGGCGGCCGCGGCCGGCGCTCCTATGTCTCTCGCAGGCTTGCGCCCCTTCCACGCGAGGCTCCGATGCGCCGCGTCCTCCTCTTCCTCCGCCTTCCCGCGCTGTTCCTGACCGCCGCCCTGCTGCTCGGTTCTCACGGTTCCGCCCGGGCGGACGATTCCGGCGGCGGCACCGACCAAGCGGCGATCCGCGCGGTGATCGAGGCGCAGATCGATGCATTCCGGCGCGACGACGCGGCGGGCGCCTTCAGCTTCGCATCGCCGATGATCAAGCGGCAGTTCGGCACGGCCGAGACCTTCCTGCGGATGGTGCGGACCGGCTATCTTCCGGTCTACCGGCCGCGCGAGGTCGAGTTTCAAGGGCTCGAAGCGGCAGAGGACGGCGACGGTTTGGTGCAGCGCGTGCTATTGATCGGCCCGGACGGTCGGCCGGTCGAGGCACTTTACCTGATGCAGCGCCAGCCCGACGGCAGCTGGCGAATCAACGGCTGCATCCTTACCGAGAGCAACCAGAAGACGACGTGATTCCGGCATGAGCACTCCCGCACAGAAGACTTTCCCCGTCACCTGGGACGAACTGCATCGGCACGCCAAGGCGCTCGCCTGGCGGCTCGTCGAGATGGGCCCGTGGCGCGGCATCATCGCGATCACCCGCGGCGGCCTCGTGCCAGCGGCGATCGTGGCGCGCGAACTCGACCTGCGCCTCGTCGACACGCTCTGCGTCTCCAGCTACGACGACCGGACCAAGGGCGAAGTCCGCGTGCTGAAAGGCATCGTCGGAGACGGCGAAGGCTTCCTGATCATCGACGATCTCGTCGATACCGGCCACACCGCCCGCGTGGTGCGGGAGATGCTGCCGAAGGCGCATTTCGCGACCGTCTACGCCAAGCCGGCCGGCCGGCCGATGGTCGACACCTTCGTCACCGAGGTCAGCCAGGACACCTGGATCCTGTTCCC
>DASWRT010000125.1:0-9399 GCA_036403035.1 Allostellaceae bacterium
GCCGCCAGCCGATGCACCACCAGTCCCGGTTCCGGCGCCGGTTCCCGCTCCGGCGCCTGTTCCGACGCCCACGCCGGTCCCAGCACCGGCACCGGCTCCAGTCCCGGCACCTGAACCGGTTCCGGCACCTGAACCGGTGCCCGCTCCCGAACCGGTCCCGCCACTGCCTCCGGCGCCGCCGTGCCCACCGGCACCGGCTCCTCCGGTACCGGAGCCAGCCCCGGCTCCGGCGCCTGTTCCCGTACCGGCACCCGCTCCGGTCCCGGCGCCTGCTCCGGCGCCGCTGCCCGACCCGCCGGCTCCGGCTCCGCCGGAACCAGCTCCCGCACCGCCGGAACCGGTTCCAGCACCGGCACCCGAGCCGCTGCCTCCAGCGCCCGCACCCGTTCCCGAGCCGGTGCCGGAACCGCCGGTCCCCGATCCGCCTGAACCACTTCCTGCGCCGCCCGTTCCGACGCCGACGCCGACGCCGACACCCGCGCCGCTGCCACCGACGCCAACACCCGTCCCGGAGCCGGAGCCGCCACCGCCGGAGCCGGAACCACCAGCGCCGGAGCCGCTTCCGGCACCGCCTGAACCACTGCCGCCGCTTCCACTTCCGCTCCCGGAGCCGCTGCCGCCGCTGCCGTGACCGCCTGCACCGGCGCCACCCGATCCCCCCGACCCGGAACCGCTGCCGCCGGAGCCGCTTCCGGAGCCACCCGTCCCTCCCGATCCGCCGGAGCCGCTCCCCCCGCTGCCGCCACTGCCGCCGGAGCCGCCCGATCCCCCGGACCCGCCGATCCCATGACCGCCGGCTCCCGCGCCGTTGCCATTGCCGTTGCCGGCGCCGCTGCTTCCGCCGTTGCCGTTTCCATTACCGTTGCCGCTTCCGCCTGCGCCGCCGGCTGCCTTCGCGATGTCGCCGCCGACGTCGCCGTTCACGGCAGCTTTCGGCAGGTCCAGCGCATAGAACGCTGCTGCCAGAAGGACGACGCGCACCGCCGTCGATGAAAGGAGCAAAGGTTTTGCGGTCACGGCCCGACCCCGAACAGTAGACTGTAGGGTGAAAAAACTCATGTCGCCGGCAACGGTTCCACGATTCGGGGGAATCAGCGCTGAAATATTCAGCACTTTTACTTGAGGTTTCTGTCCGCCTTCACAATAAATCTCAAGGTTGGATTCATGTGGTTTACGCCACAACCAGAGCACGAAGAGGACGCCACCGCCGCCATGCATCGGCGCGGTCGCATTGAGACCGGGCGGCGCGTTATGCTTCGCGGGGGCGTCGACGTGCCGGTTCTCGCGCAAGCACGGCGGCGGCGGCCCGGCAGCACGGACGGTAAAAGGGGAGTCCAATGACCGGCGCGGGTGTCTCCCGCTCGGTGTATGCAGAACGGGTGAGAGTGCTCATAGATCAGATGCCGATCGCACTCGGCGTCAATCTCGCTAATGGCGCACTCGTCGCGACCGTCCTCGCCGCCGCCGTTTCCTACCGGCTGCTGTCGGCATGGCTGTGTCTTCTGGCCGTCGTCACCGCCGGCCGCTTTCTCATGTGGCGCGGCTACCAGCGCACCGCCGACGAGAAGCCGCCGACCGCCGCGCCATACTGGGCCGTGCTCGCGACGGCAGGCGCCGCGGCCGCAGGCGCGGTGTGGGGGCTGGGTGCGGCCGTGCTGCTCCCCGAGCCGCTGATCCTCCGGGTATTCCTCGTCTTCGCGGTCGGCGGGATGTGCACCGGCGCGGTCGCGACGCTCTCCCCGCACATGCCCGCCCTGCTTGCCTACGTCGCCGCGGCGAGCTTGCCGGTGGCGGTCCGCTTCCTCATCGAGCGGACGCCGACCGATGCGGCAATGGCCGGGATGATCCTCGTCTATGTCGCAGCGCTCTCGTTCGCCGGACGGAATTTCAACCGCACCCTGACCGAGTCGCTGCGGCTGCGCTTCGCGCTGGCCGACCGGACACGCGAGCTGGACGAGACGAACGAACGGCTGCGGGCGACGATCGAAGAGAATCGCGCAACGGAGTCGGCGCTCCGGCAATTCCAGAAAATGGAAGCGATCGGCCATCTCACCGGCGGCATCGCACACGATTTCAACAATCTCCTGAGCGCGGTCATCGGGAACCTGGAGATGGCGATTTCCCGCGTCCCCGGCGCCGGGACGGAGGATGGCGACACCCGCCGCCTGACCGAGCCGCTGCGCGGCGCGTTGCGAGCCGCCGAACGCGGCGCAACCCTGACGCAGCGCCTGCTCGCCTTCGCCCGGAAGCAGCGCCTCAGTCCGGCGGCAGTCGATGTCGACACGCTGATCCGGGGCATTGAAGACCTGCTGCGGCGTACGCTCGGCCCGGCAGTCTCGCTTGAAATCGTCTGCGAAGCAGACGTGCCGACGGCTCGCGTCGACGCCAACCAGCTCGAACTCGCCATTCTCAATCTCGCTATCAACGGCCGCGATGCGATGCGGAACGGCGGCGGCACGCTGCGGATCGGCGTCAGGCCGGGAAGCAGCGACGGCCCGGACGGCAGCCGTCCGGCCGAGCTGCCCGACGGCGACTACGTCGTCGTGACGGTCGAGGATTCCGGAATCGGCATGGACGAGGCGACGCTCGCGCGAGCGTTCGACCCTTTCTTCACGACCAAGCCGGTGGGCGAGGGATCGGGCCTCGGACTGCCGATGGTTCAGGGTTTCGCCGTCCAGTCGGACGGCACGGTGCGGATCAGCAGCCGCGTCGGCGAAGGAACGACCGTCGAGCTTTGGTTGCCCCAGGCGACAGCCGGCGACACCGTCGCGCCGCTCGCGACCGCAGCTGCGGCCGAGCCGCCGCCGTCATCGGCGGCGAAGGTTACGGCGGCGGCCGACCCGATGCGACGCCCCGCGGAGCGACGCCGTCAGGCGCGTATCCTGCTGTGCGACGACGACGATGACGTAAGGCGCATGGCCGCCGATATCCTGCACGGGGAGGGCTACGACGTGTACGCGGTCGCAGCCGCCGCACCGGCATTGCATCTCCTGGAGGAGAAGAGCGCGGGTTTCGACCTTCTCGTCGCCGATTACGCAATGTCGGGCATGGACGGCATCGCGCTGATCGGCGCCGCCCGCCGCCATCGCCCCGACCTCAAGGCGCTGCTCATCACCGGGCACGCCGACCTGCTGCAGCGCGGCGCCTCGGCGCTGCCGGCCGGCGTGCCGCTGCTGCCGAAACCGTTCAAGCCGGCTGAGCTGGCGGAAAGCGTCGCAACGCTGCTGGCGATTCCCGACAGCACAGAGCCTCTCTCGGTGGGCTGAGACAAGCTCTATGGGCCGGTGCGGACGAAGCCGGCCTGCTCGTAGGCACGGGCGCACTCCTCGACGGTCGCCCGCGGATCGAACCCGATACCGCCATGCCATTCGCATTTCGCCATGTCGCCGGTGCGCGGGTTGCGCAGCAGCACCGGTTCGGCGGTGCACGCAGCGAGCATGGCGGCAAGAATGCAGCCCCAGCCGACGACCATTCCCACGCGCATGTACCGTTCCGCCCGACGATGCCCCGTAAGGCCAGGAGGATGCACGAGCGAGAGCCCGGCGTCGACAGGCTACCCGGATTTCTCCCAGGGATCGGGGCGTCGGGTTCCGGGCGGGCGCCTCTATGGCGCCGGGGCGGCGGACAGCTTACTGTGCGTGCCTGTCGAAGCGAGTCCGGTGCGCCGCCGCGCGTCATGCTCCCCGTCTCCTGTTCCCCGATGCCCGACCGACGCCCTCACCACCAGCCGTCTCCGCCGAAGCAGCATCTCGACGCCGCCGCGATCGCGATGATGGTCGTCCTCTGCGCCGTCTGGGGACTCAATCAGGTCGCGATCAAGGTCGCCAACGATGGCATATCGCCCGTGCTCCAGGCCGGTCTGCGGTCGATCGGGGCGACCCTGCTGGTGTCGGGCTGGTGCGCCTGGCGAGGCACCCGGCTCCTCGTGCGCGACGGCTCGCTCCTCCCCGGCCTTTGCATCGCGGGACTCTTCGCCGGCGAGTTCGCGGTCCTGTATTGGGGGCTCGTCTACACCACGGCGTCGCGCGCCGTGGTGTTCCTCTACATGGCGCCGTTCGTGGTCGCGGTCGGCGCGCACCTTTTCGTGCCGAGCGAGCGGCTGCGGACGCCGCAGGTGATCGGCCTGCTCTGCGCCTTCGCCGGAATCGCCTTCGCCTTCGCCGACGCCCTGCGGCTGCCGAGCGGGCACGAACTGGCCGGCGACGCGCTGGAGCTGGCGGCGGCGCTGCTCTGGGGCGCGACGACGGTGCTGGTGAAGGCGAGCCGGCTCGCCCGCATCGACCCGAGCCGCACGCTGCTGTACCAGCTCGCGGGATCGGCCGTGGCGCTGCCGATCGCCTCCTGGGCCTTGGGCGAGCACGGCATCACCGCACCGACCCCGCTGGTGCTCGGCGCCCTCGCCTACCAGACGGTCGTGGTCGCGACGATCAGCTATATGGCGTGGTTCGCGCTGATGACGCGCTATCCCGCCTCGCAACTCTCGGCCTTTTCCTTCCTGACCCCGCTGTTCGGGCTGCTGGCAGGCGGGCTGCTGCTCGGCGAGCCGATCACCGGCGGGCTCGCCGCGGCGATGCTGTGCGTCGCGTTCGGTATCTATCTCGTCAACCGCCGCCCGGCCGCGGTGCGGGCGCCGCCGCCGCCCGACGATCGCGCTGCAGCGGCTCGGCGGCGTCAAGGCATTGGCGCACCTTGACGACGAGGTCGGCGGGCTTGAAGGGTTTCCTGAGGATCGGGCACCGCGGGCCGAACCCTGAGTCGGGCATCGCGAGATCGCCGCCGTAGCCGGTGATGATCAGGATCGGCAGTCCGGGCCGCCGCCGCTCCGCCTCGACGGCGAGCGCCGAACCGCGGAGCCCCGGCATCGCGAAGTCGGTGACCAGCAGGTCCACCGGGACGTCCCGGTCGAGCACCGCGAGCGCCGCCCCGCCGTCTTCCGCCTCGATCACTTCATAACCGTGTTCGCGCAGCATCGTCCCCGCGACCTCGCGCACGTCGGCCTCGTCGTCGACCAGGAGAATCCTCCCGCTGTTTCGTAGGCTGCCGACATGGGCGGCAGCGTCGAGCGGCGCCGGATCCGCCTGCCGGACGGCGGGAGCATCATGCTCGGCGCGCGGCAGATAGACCGTTACGACCGTGCCGCGCTGCCACGTGCTGTCGATCTGTATCGTTCCGCCGAGCTGTTTCGCCACGCCGTAGACCATCGACAGGCCGAGCCCCGAGCCCGATCCCACCGGCTTCGTCGTGAAGAACGGCTCCAGACACTTCGCCCGGACCTCCTCGGTCATGCCGGTACCGGTGTCGCCGACCGCGAGCGCCACGAAATCGACGCCGGCGGCGAGATCATCGGGCCGGGCGCCAGGCGCATCGGCCGGGACGTTCCGCGTCCCGATGCTCAGGATGCCGCCGCCGTCGCGCATCGCGTCGCGCGCGTTGATCGCGAGGTTGAGGACGACCAGTTCGAGCTGCGTCGGGTCCGCCACCGCCGGCCACAGGTCCGGGTCGAGCGAGCGGACGATGCGCACCGCCGGGTCGAGCGTCCGGTTGAGGATGTGCTCGGCGCCGGTCACCAGCTCGTTCAGATCGACCGGCCGGGGCCGCAGATCCTGCTTGCGCGCGAAGGCGAGAAGTTGCGCGGTCAGCTCCGCGCCGCGCTCGGCCGAGCGGACCGCGTTGCGCAGCAGCAAACGCACCGCCTCGTCTCCCACGCGGTTCTCGGCGAGATCGAGATTGCCCAGCACCGAGGTCAGCAGGTTGTTGAAATCGTGCGCGACGCCGCCGGTGAGCTGGCCGATCGCCTCCAGCTTTTGCGACTGGAGGAGCTGGGACTCCGCCTGTTCCCGCGCGCGGATCGCCTCCTCGCGCTCCGCGGTCGCCGCCGCGACGGCCTCGTACGCGGCGAACTGGCGGATCAGCGCCCACAGGAGGAGACCGATCAGCAGCACGCAGGCCATGCCGCTGCCGCCGATGAGCATCGCTTCGCGGCGCCAGTCGGCAAGCACGACCGGCAGCGTCCGCGTGACGTTGACGACGATCGGATAATCGTGCACCGCGCGGGTCGCAACGATCCGTTCGTACCCGTCGATCGACCGGCTCGTCTGATAGACGCCGGCTTCGTTGTGGGTCAGCACCTCGGTGAAGGACTTGATGGCGAAACCCTTGCCGATGCCGGGGATGGCAGGGTACCGCGCGAGCAGGATGCCGTCGCGCCGCCAGAGACTGATTCCGCCGCCTTCGCCGATCTGCAGCGTGCGGTAGAGATCCTCGAAATATTGAAGGTTGACGGCGCCGAGCACGAGGCCGACGAAGTTCCCCGACCGCCCGGTGACGCGCCGCGCGATATAGACCGTCCAGGTGCCGGAGCCGCGGTTCTCCACCGGCTGCGAGACGTAGGGCCGATCGGTGACGGTATTGCGCAGCGCGGCGAAATAATCCCGGTCGGACACGTTGACCGGCGGAATCGGAAAATACCGGGAGAAATTGATGAGGTGGCCGTCGGCGGCAATCATCGTCACGGCATCGAGCTGCGGCACGCCTGCGGTCCTTGCCAGCAGCCGCTCGTACGTATCGCGGCCGCTCTTCAGCCGTGCATACTCCTCCGGATCCTCGATGCCTTCGGCATGCAGATCGTCGACGACGCTGTTCAGGATCAGATCGACGCTCTGAAAGGCGCGGGCGGTCTGCTCGGCGAGCGAGACGTTCAGCGTCATCAGCTCGCTCTTCGCCTGATGGATCTCCGTCACTCGGAACTGCAGGATCACCAGCGCCGCAATGATGAGAATCGTTGCGATCAGCACCGTGCCGCCTATGAGGAGCAGCCGGACCGGCCGGCTGGTGCTCAGCAGGCGCTGCCATTCGCGCCGCCGCCGCGCGGGCAACTCACCAGACGTCGGCGAAGAACCGTCCTCTACTGCGGACTGTGGACGCGCAACGAGCGCTGCTTCTCGGACCGGCATATGGCGGCGACATTCGGGAAGGGACGCCGGGCACTCAAGAAGAATCTTCGCGGCCCCGGCATATATCTACGAGACCCGATTTTAAAACGAAAGATGGAGTTCCGCCAAGAAGGCGAGTCTCGATGCTGCCCTGCGGTTGACGCCGCCTCAGCGGTCCATCGTCGGGTTGCCGAACTGGTTGTAATGCTCGTTCTGATTCACGTTGCCGGGCATGTTCCGCGCCGCCGCCGACGCCTTCAGCCGCTGCTGCTCCGCGACCGATTGCTGCGACGGTTTCCGTAGCTCACGCCACGCCCGCACGACCGCATTGCCGCAATCGACTTCGCTCATCGTGTCGATGTCGTTGATCTGTTTTGTCGCCACGCCTCGCCTGACCGGGTCGGGCTCTGTCGCGATCTTGTTTTTCAGATCGGCGACCTGATCGCGGCATGCCGCCGCCGCGGCGCCGGTCAGCGACGCGAGCACCAGAACCGTCGCGAGAAACGTCCGTCCCATGCCTGTCTCCATCTTCAACGCGCGGGAGCGCGGCACCGCGCGTTGAACGTCCGAAACGGCGATTTGCTCCGGCGAGGCCGGAATTTCCTACCTACCCGGCGGCCGGTGGAACGGCGAGCGTCATCCGAACCTCATCGCAGCGGGCCGCCGCCGTCGCCGGCAATGGAGACGGCGCGGCGTTGCGACATGACTAGGTCTGGTAATCCTCCTCGCCCGGCGTCGGTACATCCGAAACGGTTGTCCGGCGGAGCGCCGCCTCCAGGATCGCCCGATGCTCCTCGTCGACGGCCCGCCCGTTCGCCGCGGCGCGCCGTTCCAGCAACGCGGCAATCTCGTCGTCGACCGCAACGGTCAGTTCACGCATTCATTCCTCCCGCCCTCGCTCGGAAGCCGGCACTGGCTTCCTCCCGAACGTCAAACGCACGAGCGCGGTTTCGATCCCGGCAGAGCGGTTCACGCCGGGCGGCTGACGACCCGCACCTGGAGCGCGCGTCCGGCGGCGAGGCCGAAGAGTGCGGCCGTGCCGCAGACGGCGACGAACAGCCACCCGATCGCGCCCCAGCCCCCCGTCCAGTCGTGCAGCAGGCCGACGGCGAGCGGCCCGGTCGAGGCAAGCGTGTAGCCGACGCTCTGCGACATGCCGGACAGCTGCGCGGCCACATGCGCGTCGGTGGAGCGCAGCACGATCAGCATCAGCGCAATCGCGAAAGCGCCGCCCTGGCCGAGTCCCAGAACGACCACCCATAACCACAGCATGCCGAGCGGCGCATAAAGGCATCCCAGCAGGCCTGCCAGGGTAAGCCCCATCATCGCCGCGGCCCACGCGCTCTGGTTGCGGCGGCGGGCCGCGAGGATCGGCGCGGTCAGTCCGGCGACCGCCTGGACCAGCACCGAGCCCGACACGAGGAAGCCGGCCAGCACGGGATCGACGCCGCGGTCGCGCAGAATGGGCGCCAGCCACCCGAACACGATATAGGCGAGCGACGACTGGAGCCCCATGTAGAATGTCACCTGCCAAGCCAGCGGATCACGCCACAAGCCACCGATTTTGGTGATCGCGCGCACGGTCCGGCCCGTACGCCGCGGCAGCAGCGATATCCAGGCAGCCGCCGCGATGGCGGCCGGCACGGCCCAGAACGCCAACGCCGCGAGGGGGCCGGCGCCCAGCGCATGCTGGAGCGGCACCGTCGCCGCCGCCGCGCCTGCCGCTCCCGTGCAGAGAGCCATGGTGTAGACACCGGTCATCAGGCTCGCCGACTCGGGAAAGTCCCGCTTCACCAGGCCGGGCAGCAGCACGCCGATGATGCCGATGGCAGCGCCCGCGATGACCGTGCCCGCGAGCAGGCCGGGAAAGGACGGCACGCCGCGCAGGACGATCCCGGCCGCCAGCATCAGCAGCATGCCGAAGATCGTGCGCTCCGTGCCGAAGCGGCGGGCGATCCGCGGCGCGGGAAAGCCGAAAAGGCCCAGGCACAGCACCGGCACAGCGACGAGAATGCTCGCCGCGCCCGCCGAGATCCCGGTCACCCGCATCACCTCCGGCAGCACCGGCCCCAAGCTGGAGAGCGCCGGACGGAGGTTGAGCGCAACCAGCGTCAGGACGACGGCCACCGACAATGGCCGGCGCAGCTTTGCCGGCGGCGCGCCGCCGTCCGCCGCTTCGCGGCCGTTCGAGGAATCGTCGGCGAGGGCCGGCCTGTGTTTGTCCATGGGAGCGGAGGAGGAACAATCGATCGCCGGGAAGGCCGGCCAAGCCGATCGGGAACGGACAGGGCACGGAACGCCACCCCGTCGCTCCCCAAAAACAAACCAGCCGCCCATTGGGCGGCCAAGCTTTGGCTCCCGCTGGTGCCGACGCGCGGATTTGAACCGCGGACCTACTGATTACGAATCAGTTGCTCTACCCCTGAGCTACGTCGGCGCTCCCGCGAGGTGGCGGACCATATCCATC
>DASWRT010000126.1:0-5121 GCA_036403035.1 Allostellaceae bacterium
GCGGAGATCCGCGACCTGGCGATGGTCGGCCGGGTCGAGGTCGACGACGAAGGACTGGCGACCGGCGTGCACTATCTCCGCGAGGGACAGTGGCGCTTCCAGCGCGCCCGCAACGTCGTCGTCGCCGGCTACGCGATCGAGACGCCGCGGCTGCTGCTGAATTCCGCCACGCCGCGCTACCCGGACGGCCTCGCCAACAGCTCCGGCCTCGTCGGCAAGAACCTGATGGTCCAGGCGAACCAGGCGGTCTGGGGCGTGATGGACGACGAGATCCGCCCGTACAAGGGCCCGCCCTCGCTCGCCATCACCGAGCACTGGAACTACACCGACGAGGGCAAGGACTTCTTCGGCGGCTACGCCTACATGAGCCAGGGTCCGCTGCCGATGCTCTGGGGCGCCACGCAGGCGACCAGCCACGGCTTGTGGGGCCAATCGCTGATCGACGAGATGGAGAAGTACAACCACGTGGCGGGGCTCAAGATCGTCGGCGAGTTCATGCCGCAGGAGCGCAACCGGGTGACCCTGGCCGACGAGAAGGACCAATACGGGCTGCCGGTCGCGCGCGTCACCTACTCGCTCTGCGACAACGACAAGCGGCTCGTCAGGCATTCCATCGGCTTCATGACCGAGGCGCTGCGGGCGGCCGGCGCCGGGGAGATCTGGGCGCAGGAGGACGATACCTGCCACCTCAACGGCACGGCGCGGATGGGCGACGACCCGCGCACCAGCGTCGTCAACGCGGACTGCCGGAGCTGGGACATCCGCAATCTCTGGATCTGCGACGGCTCGGTGTTCCCGACCGTGGGCGGCGTCAACCCGTCGCTGACGATCCAGGCGATCGCCTGCCGGACCGGCGACCGCATCCGGACCTTGGCCGCACGCGGGGAGCTTTAAGAATACCTACCCAGCGTCAGATCAACCGGGCGACGGCGTAGCAGAGCGCGCCGACGAGCGCCGCCGCGGGGATCGTCACGATCCACGCCACCACGATGCCGTTCGCGATCCGCCAGCGCACCGCGGCGGTGCGCCGCGCCGCGCCGACGCCGACGATCGCGCCGGTGATGGTATGGGTCGTCGAGACCGGCACGCCCAGCGCAGTTGCGAGGAAGAGCGTGATCGCGCCGCCGGCCTCGGCGCAGAACCCCTGCACCGGCTTCAGGTGGGTGATGCGCGAGCCCATGGTGCGGACGATCCGCCAGCCGCCCAGCATCGTGCCCAGCGCCATCGCCGACTGGCAGGCGAGGACCACCCAGAACGGCACGTAGAACGACGAGCCGAGATGACCCTGCGAATACAGCAGGATCGCGATGATCCCCATCGTCTTCTGCGCATCGTTGCCGCCGTGGCCAAGCGAGTAGAGCGAGGCCGACACGAGTTGCAGCACCCGGAACAGCCGGTCCACCGCGTACGGCGTCGCCTTGTGGGCGCCCCACGCCACGGCGAGCGCAATCAACTGCGCGAGCACGAAGCCGAGCAGCGGCGACAGCACGATGCCGGCCGCCGTCATGCCGAGCCCGCCCCACACGACGGACGCGAACCCGGCCTTGGCGACGCCGGCCCCGACCAGCCCGCCGATCAGCGCGTGGCTGCTGCTCGACGGCAGGCCGAGCCACCATGTCAGGATATTCCAGACGATCGCGCCGACGAGCGCCCCGAAGATCACACGGCCGTCGATGATCCCCGCGTCGATGATGCCGGTGCCGAGCGTGCGGGCGACGTGCAGCCCGAAGACCGCGAACGCGACGAAATTGAAGAAGGCCGCCCACCCGACCGCAACCCGCGGGCGGAGCACGCGCGTCGAGACGACCGTCGCGATCGAATTGGCGGCGTCGTGCAGCCCGTTCAGGAAGTCGAACAGCAGCGCGACGGCGATAAGCGCCGCAAGGACCGGCAGACCGATCGTTCCCTCCATCCGGCCGCTCCGAACCCGATGCCGTACCGCTAGACGTGCTTCGCGACGATCGTCTCGATCGCGTTCGCGGCGTCGTCGCACCGGTCCACGATCTCCTCCAGGTACTCGTAGATCTCCTTGCGGTCGATGTAGCCGATCGCATCCAGCGCACCCTCGCGCAGCCGGGCGCGAAGCGCGTTGAGGCCGGCGTCGAAGCGCTGATCGGCGTCGTCCTCGGTCCGGCCGATCCGCTCGCACAGCTCCAGCAGGGTCCGGTGCTCGCGGGTGATCGCATCGAGCAGCGGCATCGCCTCGCGCAGCAGCCCCGTGCAGCGCACCGCGGCGTCCGCCAGCGCGATCATCTCCGCGGAGAACGCGCGCATCTCATATCGCCGGATTCCCTTTGCCGCCTCCTCGATCAGGTCGACGATGTCGTCCATGCCGCGGGCAAGGCCGAGTATGTCCTCGCGGTCGAGAGGCGCGCTGAAGGTGCGGTTGGCGGCAATGAAGATCTTCCGCGCGACCGCATCGGCCTCCACCTCGATCGCCGAGATCTCGCCGACGCGCCGTTCGATGGCGCCGTCGCCTTCGATCATGACGCGGTGCAGCGCCTCGGCAGCCGCGACGACGGTCTTCGACTGCTCGCAGAAGAGACGGGTGAAGCTCTCCTCGTGCGGCATCAGCGCCGCGAACAGGTTGAGCGGCATGGGCTTTCCTCGCCTTGATAACGGCCGTTCCGTTCGGCAAACAGCGGGGCGCGCCCGATCTCCCCGTGCGACATGCCGGCGGACAGGCGTTCGCTGTTCGGAACGACCGGAGACAAACGATGGCCAAGCCCCTGATGGTGACGATCTCGCACGATCTCGGAAAGGAGGAGGTGAAGCGCCGGCTGCGCGGCGGACTTACGCAGATCCGGGGACAGCTCGCCGCTCACGTCGCGTCGGTCGAGGACGAGTGGACCAACGACGATACGCTCGCCTTCCGCGTCAGAGCGCTCGCCCAGACCGTCACGGGGCGGATCGAGGTGCTCGAAGAGGTGGTGCGCGTCGAGGTGCTGCTGCCCGGGATGCTGTCCTGGGTCGGTAGCGTCCTCGGCGGCCGGATCCGGCAACAGGCAACGCTGCTGCTCGAAAAGAAGTGAACACGCCGGCAGGCGGATGCGGCATCATCAACCTGGGCGGACGGACCGACTGACGGGGGGAACCTCGGCGCCGCTCAGGCGTCCACCGCCGAAGGGAGATCGGCCGTGATCCACGAAATCAGCCTGCCGCACGCATCGGACGACGAGCTGGCCGAGATGGATGCGTTCGCCGTCGCTTCCTGCGTCGGGTACTGGTCGCGGATCGGCCTCACCTACACGTTCGACGACGACCGCGACGCGCGGCGCTTCGAGATGCGCTTCGAGCCGGCGATGGAAAGGGCGCGCGCGGCCAAGGCATACCAGGGCGGCTGAGAGCCCATGAACTCGATGCCTGGGATCGGACCTGGGGTAGGCTGCGCCGAAGACCGGCCGGCGATACGGCAAGCAGTGAATTCGGCGCTCGCTCCGCCGTCGCGGGCCGGAGCACCCTTCTAGCCCGGCAGCCTCCGGGCGGCGGCCGTCCGAGGCCGAAATGCCTCGCGTTCCTGACGCGCGATGGGACTTCCGCGAAATCCCTCGGATTCAGGAGCCGGATCGCGCCCGCGCCACATCCGACAATCCAGGCGGAACGCTTCTCCCTGACATTCGCCGCGGTCAAGCTGGTAAAGGTGACCGTTGCTGTCCGGTCGAAAGAAAGCCCTGATATCAGGGTGCGGCGGCACGGAATCGACCCGGATTCAGTGCCAGCGACGCGACAGGGAGAGTAATGGAACAGAAACCGAAGCGGACGACCCGCCGCCGTCTGATCCTGAGTGCGACCGCGGCGGCCTTGATTGTCGCTGGCGGGCTGTACTCGGCGCGAGTGACGCGCGCGACGCAAGACGAAACGGCGGCCGCGCCGCCGTCTCCGGCCGCCGTGCAGGTCGTCGTCCGCACGCTTGCAGAACAGAAGATCCGCGTCTGGTCGGAATTCTCGGGACGGCTGCACGCCGTCGACTCCGCGGAAATCAGGCCGGAAGTGGGCGGTCGAATCATCGAGGTGATGTTCGAGGACGGCCAGAGCGTCAAGGTGGGCGATACCCTGTTCGTCATCGATCCGCGGCCCTACGAAGCCGCGGTCGCCAGAGCCGAAGCCAATCTCGCGTCGACCGTGACCAATGCCGAATTCACCAAGACCGAGATGGAGCGTGCCGCCCGCATGCTGCCGACGCAGACCGTCGCGCAGCGGGTCTACGACGAACGCGCGAATGCGAGCCGAGCCGCCAAGGCAGCCGTCAAGGCAGCCGAAGCGGCGCTCAAGCAGGCCTCGCTCGACCTCGAACATGCCTACGTCAAGGCTCCGATCGCCGGCCGCACCAGCCGCGCCGAGATCACCGTCGGCAATTTGGTCCAGCCCGGTCCCAGTGCGCCGCTCCTCACGACGATCGTTTCCGACCAGTCGATCTACGCCGATTTCGAGGTCGACGAGCAGACATATCTGGAGAACATCCGGGACTATGCCATCCGGCGCGCCGACGAACGCCGAATTCCGGTCAAGCTGTCGGCCCCCGGCGACAAGGACCGCGTCTACAAGGGCTATATCTACAGCTTCGACAATCACATCGACGTCGCGAGCGGCACCATCCGCGCCCGCGCCAAGTTCGACAATCCGGACGGCGCGCTGGTTCCCGGCATGTTCGTCTCCGTCAAGCTGGCGAGCGGCACGGAGCGCGACGTGCTGCTCGTTCCCGACCGTGCGGTCGGTTTCGACCAAAGCAAGAAGTTCGTCTACGTCGTCGACGGGAACAACAAGGTCGTCTACCGCGAGGTCGAGCTCGGAAAGAAGGTGCTGGCGCAACGCATCGCGCTGAAGGGTATGCAACCCGGCGACCGCGTGATCGTCGACGGCACCCAGCGCGTCAAACCCGATGAGGTCGTCGACGCCAGGGAAGAGACGCCGGACGGACCGGTGCAGACAAGCACGAACAACTGAGAGCGCCTGAGGGGGCATGGTCGGGAGAGGCGACGGCGAAGACGATGCGGCGGCGCCGTCGGCAAACCCGCGCGACGCGGACTCTCGCGCAAGCGGAACCGCGCCGAGAGCCGGCCCCGGTCCCGTGTCCGGCGCCCGCGACGCCGCCGCGTCGCCGACCGCAACCAGTTTCGTTGG
>DASWRT010000127.1:0-12177 GCA_036403035.1 Allostellaceae bacterium
TGAAGCGGCTCGATGCATCGATGCCGAGATCCGGCCGGAGTTTCCTCAGGATCGCGGCGATCTGGCGATCCTTGCCGCCCACCAGCGCCAGAAAGCGCGCCGACTCGGGCATGATGAAGGACAGCGCGATGCCGAGCATCAGCGAGGTGAACCCGCCGAGCAGGAAGACGCTCTGCCATCCGAACTGCACGATCAGCGCGGCCGCGATCATGCCGCCGAGCGCCGCGCCCAGCGTGTAGCCGACGAACAGGATGCTGACGCGGAACGCACGGTGCCGTTCGGGGGCATATTCGACGCCGAGCGCCATCGCCGACGGGATGGAGCAGCCGAGCCCAAGCCCAGCCACGAAACGAAGGACCATGAGCGCGGTGAGGTTCGGCGCGAAGGCCGACGCGATGGTGAGCAGGCCGAAGAAGATATTTCCGAGGACGATGACTTTCTTTCGTCCGAACTTGTCGCTGATGCCGCTCAGCAAAGTCGCGCCGAGCAGGTACCCGAACAGCGCGGCGCCGAAGACCGGGCCCAAATAGGCCTTGTCGATATGCCAGTCGCGGACGATCGCCGGCGCGGCATAGGCAAGGACCTGCACATCGTAGCCCTCGATCACCATCGCGGCGCAACAGAGCGCGAGGATCAATGTCGCAAATCGGCTGCCCGACTGGCTCTCGATCGCGGCTCCGATGTCTATCGTCTTAGCCTCGCTCACCTGACGTCTCCCTCCTCGTGATTGGTTTTTATTCTGGCCGAGTGAAAAACCGTTCTAAACCCTGACGCTGCTCTGGATCTGCTTCGGGAAGAGTTCCTCGACCGAAACGCGCCGATGGCAAACGCCCTGCTCATGGGCGTACTGCAGGAAGGCGTCCAGCGTCGGCCGGTTGGGCTCGATCCCGTAAGGCCAGTAATCCTTGCCGAACCGGAGTTGGGCCCGGTGCGCATGAACATGGCTCCAGGGGATCGGAAACCGGGATGCGGTCGCGTCGAGGGCACGTTCGAGGCTCCGGTTCTTCGCTTCCTCGAATGCCTTGTGGAGGTTCATGGCCACCCAGGGATGCCGATCGAGCAGGTCGCGGCGGATGGCGACGACATGCATGATCGGGAAGATCCTGGTTTCCTCGTAATAGGCTTCCTCGACCTCCATGAAGTCGTCGAAGAAGCGGCGGACGTTCGCGTCGCCGTTCAGGAAGCATTGCGGCGGGCGGGCCGAAAGCACGGCATCGAGCCGGCCGTCCCGCAACATATCGCTGAGCGAAGCGTCCGGCACCGGCGTCAGACTGACCCCCTTGGGCAATTGCAGGCCGACCTTCTCGGCGCGGCCAGGCTGATTCACGCCGGCCTGCACCCATTCGACCGATGCGAGGTCGACGCCGAACTGGTGGTTGAGGAAACCGCGCGAATAGACCGCAGCCGTCTGCGCCCATTCAGGGATGCCGACCCGCCGCCCGGCAAGATCACCGGGGCTCTTCACGGGACCGTCGCGACGCACGTACAGGGACGAATGCCGGAACACGCGCGACGGGAACACGGGAATGGCCGATAGCGACGTGTCGCCTTGCGAGATGAGCGAGACGTACTTCGCCATCGACATCTCGGAGACGTCCCACTCCCTGTTGATGATGAAGCGATAGAAGATCTCTTCGAGCGGAAGGTTGAGGCAGATCAGGTCGATGCCTTCCGGGACCACCCGCCCGGACGTCAGGTCCCGAACATGATCGTATTCACTGATCGCCATGGTGAGAGAGAGGCGATTCATCACCGGCTTCCTTTCTCGCGAATAAGCATGTCGAACACCACTTGGCCGCCGGCACTCGGATCTGGCGTCACCGCCGGCGCTCCGCGGCCTGCCGTTTCCACAGATCCCACGGCCGCTGCACCTGCGCTTCGACGTTTGCGACGCACGCCCGTCCCTCCTCCGCGGTCAGGTACGTCACGTCGCCCATCCGCATGGCTTCGATCTGGTAGCGGGCGTTGATCTCGGCGTAGACCGCTCGATAAACCGCCTGCCGTATGGAGCCGCCGATCACCGTCGAGCCGTGCCCCCGCATGAGGACGATCTCGCTCGGTCCGAAACATTTCGCCAGCGCCTGCCCGAGCCTGTTGTCGCTGATCAGGAGGTCGGTGCCGTTCCCGCCGACATCGCGGATCTCGAACACGGGCGCCCCCTCGCCGATGAAGCCCGCCATGTGGAACAGCGCCCGCAGGCGAACGCCTTTCACGACGCTCAGCGGCACGATCGCGTGAGAGTGGCTGTGCACCACCGAGACGACGTGCGGATGGGCGCGATAGATCTCGCCGTGGATGAAGCGCTCGAGATACACCCGGCGCCCGTTGGCGTTCACGGGTTCGCCGTCGAGCGTGAACTCGACGATGTCGTCGGCCGTAACCTGACCCGGCGCCATGTTGCGCGCCAGCAGGAAGCGGTCGGGGCGCTTGTCGTGGCGCACGCTGACATGGCCGAAGGCGTCCACCACGCCCTGGTCGAACAGGATGTGGTTGGCTGAGACCAGTTCCTTGACAAGCTCGGGGGCGGCGGCAGGTCCCGGCTGAGCCGTGTCGTCGGCGGTGACGGCGACGGACTCGGCGCCATGCTCGTCAGCGGACGCGCACATTCATGCTCTCCTTAGGAAAGGGGATTTGAACAGACACTTGCCAACGAGGCGGGTCCGCCTGTTGGGGTGACCAAAATCGGCGTACGGCGCGGAACTCCCGGCCGGCGAGAGCGGAAGCGCGGTGAGGCCCCGACGATCGATCTTTTCGCAAAACGCCTCGCGTCCAGGCGTCTCGGCCGCAGTTTCGGCGATGGCGTCGGCCCGCACCGTTTCCTCCCTTTTTCTCATTCCGAGTTGACAGAATACAGATATTCAGTATACGGTCAATCTCAAACGACACCGGAATGCGGACCGCGGACGGTCAAGGAGGAAGCGGGTGCCGGCAGCCGTCACGCCAAGCGACGTCACCGTGCCGCCCGTGCCTGCGGCCCTGCACGGCGATGTTCGCAGCGCCGCGTTCTGGCGCATACGGGCCGCATACGATCTCAAGGGCATACTCGCGGCCCGCGACGGTGCGGCGCCTCGCGATCGGATTCGAACTAAGGTGCGCCATGGAAAGCTTGTACGAGATGCCCGGCCATCTCATCCGCCGTGCGCAGCAGATCAGCACGGCCCTCTTCGCCGAGGAATGCGCCGAGTTCGACCTGACGTCGGTTCAGTACGCCGCCCTGCTCGCGATACGGACGAACCCGGGAGTGGATGCGACCCGGCTCTCGGCACTGATCGCCTTCGATCGCTCCACGCTGGGCGACGTGCTGGAACGGTTGGAGGCCAAGGGCTGGGTGATGCGGACTCCCAGTCCGTCGGATCGGCGCGTGAAACTGCTGCAACTGACCTTGGAAGGCGAGCGGCTGCTGCGCCAAGTGGAGCCGGCGGTGCAGCGGGTGCAACAGCGCCTGCTGGAGCCGCTGGCGCTCCCGGATCGGGCGACCATGATACGCCTGCTCGCGCAGATCGCGTCCGTTCACAACGATGTCACGTCGGCGCCGCTGCGGATCGCAGACCAGGGCTGAGCATCGGCATCGCATCGGCGGGGCGTTCCGCGCCCGGCCGCGCTTACAGAAAACAATCGTGCCGCGAAACACGACGGGCGGCTGCGCGCCTGCGCGTCGCTTGCGCCTAACCGGGAGGAGAGTCATGCAGCAGCAGCAGCAAGCTAAACCCATTCTCATCGCCGGGGGCGGCATCGGCGGGCTCGCGGCGGCGCTCGGCCTTGCTCAGAAAGGTTTTGCCGTCACGGTGCTGGAGCGCGCCCCAAAATTGGGCGAGATCGGCGCCGGCATTCAGCTTGGTCCCAATGCCTTCCACGCCTTCGATTACCTGGGCGTGGGCGACGCCGCCCGCGCGATGGCGGTTTATGTCGACAAGCTCCGGCTCATGGACGCCATCACGGCCGAGGATATCTGCGCCATAGACCTAGGCGAGACGTTCCGGCAGCGCTTCGGCAACCCCTATGCCGTGGTGCATCGGGGCGACCTGCACGCCGTCTTCCTGCGGGCCTGCGAGGCCCATCCGCGCATCCAGCTCCGCACGGGGTGCGCGGTCACCGGATACAAACAGGATGGCTCGACCGTGACCGTCCAGCTGTTCTCCGGCGAGACGGTGACAGGCTCCATGCTGATCGGCGCGGATGGGCTGTGGTCCCGCGTCCGCCAGCAGGTCGTGGGCGACGGGCCGCCCCGCGTCACCGGCCACACCACCTACCGCTCCGTCATCCCGACCGAGCGGATGCCCGAGGATCTGCGCTGGAACGCGGCGACGCTCTGGGCCGGGCCGAAGTGCCACATCGTCCACTACCCGCTCTCGGGCTGGAAGGTGTTCAACCTCGTCGTCACCTACCACAATGATGCGCCCGAGCCGGTCGCCGGCCAGCCGGTGCCGGAGGAGGAAGTGCTCGAAGGCTTCCGCCACGTCCACCCGCGGGCCCAGGACATCATCCGCCACGGCCAGGACTGGAAGCTCTGGGTACTGTGCGACCGCGACCCGGCGGACCGCTGGGTGGACGGGCGCGTGGCGCTGCTCGGCGACGCTGCGCACCCGACCTTGCAGTACATGGCCCAGGGCGCTTGCATGGCGATGGAGGATGCCGTGTGCCTCTCGCACGAGCTGGCCGCCCACCCCGCCGACCCTGAGACTGCGCTGGAAGCCTACCGGCGGCAACGCGTGATGCGCACGGCGCGGGTTCAGCTCCAGTCCCGCGCCATCGGCGAACACATCTACCACCCCACCGGGGTCCACGCGGAACTCCGCAACGCCATCATGAGGGCGAAGTCCGATGCGGACTGGTACGACACCCTCGCATGGCTCTACGGCGGCACCGGCCTGGGAGATGTTCGGGCGGCGACGGCCGGCCAAGCCGCCTGATCCGGCCGGCCTTCGGTGGAATAAATGTTGTCCAAGACAGAAAAGGGAGGGACTGCGATGCAGCAACAGGCGAAAGCGCCGCTGGCGCCGGAGCGCGCGGCATTCTACGAGCGGATCGGCGGCAGCAACCTGGCGCCGCTCTGGGAAGTCCTGCACGGGCTGGTGACGCGCGAGCCGGTGACGCCGGTGCAGCCGGCGCACTGGTCCTACGAGGCGATCCGCCCTTACGTGATGGAGGCCGGCGGCCTCATCACCGCGAAGGAGGCCGAGCGCCGCGTGCTGATCCTGGAGAACCCGGGGCTGCGCGGACAGGCGTCGATCACGCACACGCTCTATGCCGGCCTGCAGCTCATCCTGCCGGGCGAAGTGGCCCCGGCGCACCGGCACACCCAGTCGGCGCTCCGCTTCGTCGTCGAGGGCGAGGGCGCGTTCACGGCGGTCGACGGCGAGCGCACGACGATGCGTCCCGGCGACTTCGTCATCACGCCGTCCTGGACGTGGCACGACCACGGCAACGAGTCGAGCGAGCCGATGGTCTGGCTCGACGGGCTCGACATCCCGCTGATCTCGATGCTCGACGCCAGCTTCGCCGAGCCGGGCAATGCCGAGCAGCAGATGGTGTCGCGCCCCGAGGGCGACGCGCAGATGCGCTACGGACAGGGGCTGCTGCCGGTCGACTGGAAGCCGGAGCGGCCGACGTCGCCGATCTTCAACTACCCCTACGCGCGCACCCGCGAAGCGCTGGAAGGGCTGCGCCGCGGCGGCGACCCCGATCCCTGCCACGGCTACAAGCTGCGCTACATCAACCCGGCGACCGGCGACTTCGCGATGCCGACGATCGGCACCTTCATGCAGCTGCTGCCCAACGGTTTCGCGACGGCGCCCTACCGCTCCTCCGACGGCACCGTCTACGTCGCCGTCGAAGGCGAGGGTGAGAGCCGCGTCGGCGATCAGGTCTTCCATTGGGGTCCGCGCGACGTCTTCGTCGTCCCGAGCTGGATGCGACACAGCCATCACCCCAAGGGCGACGCGGTGCTGTTCAGCTTCTCCGATCGTCCGGTCCAGCAGAAGCTCGGCCTCTGGCGCGAGGACCGGGGCGCGGCCTGACCTCCAGCTCCTCGTGGCTGCCGCGCGGCCTCAACTGACACGCGACCGGAAATTCGTTAGGGTGCGTCGGGAAAGAAAACGGCCCGCGTGCAGCGGGCGAACGGAGGGAATGTCGCATGTTGCTACGCGCTCTGGCCGGCTGTGCCACCGCTGCTGCCGCCATCGTTGCCGGTGCGTGCCTCGCCGGCTCGGCGGCGGCGCAGATCTCCGACGACGTCGTCAAGATCGGCGTGCTGACCGACGAATCCGGGTTGTACGCCGATATCGGCGGCGCCGGCTCGTTCGTCGCCGCGAAGATGGCGGCCGAGGATTTCGGCGGCAAGGTCCGGGGGAAGCCGATTGAGATCGTCCACGCCGACCACCAGAACAAGCCGGATGTCGGTTCGAGCATCATGAACCGGTGGTTCGACAACGAGCAGGTGGATGCGGTCACGGACCTGCCGGTCTCCTCGATCGGCCTCGCCGCGCAGGAGATCGGGCGACAGAAGAAACGCACCATGCTGATCGCGGGCGCGGCCACCTCCGACATCACCGGCAAGGCGTGCTCGCCTTACACGATCCACTGGGCCGACGACACCTACGCGCTGGCCAGCTCGACGGCGCGCGCTGTCGTCCAGAACGGTGGCGACACGTGGTTCTTCATCACCGTGGACTACGCCTTCGGGCAGGCGATGGAGCGTGACGCGTCGACCTTCGTCACGGCGAGCGGCGGCAAGGTGCTCGGCTCGGTCCGCCACCCGCTCAACACCGCGGACTTCTCCTCCTATCTGCTCCAGGCGCAGGCGTCGAAGGCCAAGATCATCGGTCTCGCCAATGTCGGCGGCGACACCGAAAACGCGATCAAGCAGGCGAGCGAGTTCGGGATTCTCACCGGCGGCCAGAGCCTCGCCGGCTTCCTCGTCTTCCTCACCGAGGTGCACAGCCTTGGACTTCAGCGCGCGCAGAAGCTGTTCATCTCGGACGGGTTCTACTGGGACCAGAACGATCAGGCGCGGACCTGGTCGAAGCGGTTTTTCCAGCAGGTGGGCCGCATGCCGACGAAGCAGCAGGCCGCGGTCTACGCCTCGATCACGCATTACCTAAAGGCGATCGACGCGACCGGCACCGACGAGGCCGGCGCGGTCAACGCACAGATGCGCAAGATGCCGGTCGACTATTTCGGCCATGCCGGCTCGATCCGGCCGGACGGCCGCGTTCTCTACGACCTGACGCTCTATCAGGTGAAGTCGCCGGACGAGAGCAAGTACGACTGGGACTATCTGAACCCGATCCGCACGACCCCGAAGGATCAGGCGTTCCGGCCTGAGAGCGAAGGCGGCTGCAACCTCAACCGGAGCTGACAAGAGACGCACTGCCCGCTTCTCCCTCTCCCGCGTGCGGGAGAGGGTCGGGGTGAGGGCAGGCGTCTGACGAGCGCCGAGGTAAGAAGAAAAAGAGAAAAAAGAAACTCCCCTCACCCTACCCCTCTCCGGCAAGCGGGAGAGGGAAGAACAAACGCAAGGGAAGGAAATGCGGTCGAACAACAACAGGTCGTTACGGTGGATGGCGGCGCCGCTTGCCCTGGCGCTCGGTTTCGGCGTCGCCGACAGCGCCGCAGAGGCCCAGATCTCGGACAATACGGTCAAGATCGGCGTGCTGACCGACCTTTCGGGCGGCGCTTCCGACATGTCGGGCAACGGCTCGGTCGTCGCAGCGCAGATGGCCATCGACGATTTTGGCGGGACCGTCGCCGGTGCACCGGTCCGGCTGATCTCGGCCGACCACCAGCTCAAGCCGGACATCGGCGCCGAGATCGCGCGCCGCTGGTACGACGCAGAGCAGGTCGACATCATCCTCGACGTGCCGAGTTCGGCGGTGGCGCTCGCCGTGCAGGAGGTGGCACGCCAGCGCGGCAAGATGTTCATCACGCACGCGTCCGGCACGTCGGACTTCACCGGCAGGGCCTGCTCGCCGACCGGCATGCAGTGGGTGTTCGATACCTACGCGCTGGCCACCGGCACGGCGCGGGCGGTCACCAAGCGCGGCGGCGGCACGTGGTTCTTCCTGACCGCCGACTACGCGTTCGGGCAGTCGCTGGAGAAGGACGCGTCGAAGGTCGTCGAGGAGAACGGCGGCAAGGTCGTCGGAGAGGTCCGCCACCCGTTCATGGCGCCCGACCTCACCTCGTTCGTGCTGCAGGCGCAGGCGTCGCGCGCCAAGATCATCGGGCTCGCGAACGGCCCGCCGGACAACACCAACGCGATCAAGGCCGGCAGCGAGTTCGGCCTGTTCCAGGGCGGACAGCAGATGGCCGGGCTGCTCGTCTTCATCACCGACGTCCACGCGCTCGGCCTGAAGGCCGCGCAGGGCCTGCTGCTGACGACCGGCTTCTACTGGGACCGCGACGACGAGACGCGCGCGTGGTCGAAGCGGTTCTTCGACCGCATCGGGCGCATGCCGACGATGGTGCAGGCCGGCGTCTACTCCTCGGTGATGCACTACCTCAAGGCGATCAAGGCGGCGGGGACCGACGATGCCTTGAAGGTCGCGGCGAAGATGCGCGAGCTGCCGGTCGAGGACTTCTTCGCGAGGAAGGGCAAGGTGCGCGAGGATGGCCGCATGGTCTACGACCTCTACCTCGTGCAGGTGAAGTCGCCGGAGGAATCGAAATACCCCTGGGACTACTACAAGATCCTGCAGACGATCCCCGGCGACGAAGCGGTGCGTCCGTTGTCCGAGACGCCTTGCCCGCTGCTCAAGAAGTAAAGTAAAAGTAGCGAGGGTCCACCGGAAACGACGGCGCCCGGCCAGGGGGGATGGCCGGGCGCCTTGAGAAGCGCCGTTGGGGGAGCCCGATCGGCAGGGGAACCTGATCGGGCAGTCGGCAGGAGGGTCCACCGACCGCTTCAGCAAAGGAAATGGGATCGCCGGACAGCGCCGAAAATTGCGCAAAACGCATGGCGAACCGTCGGGCGCCGCATGGCTGACGGAGGAACTTTCCTCAGCCGGCGCTGTGTTGCGCCTGGGCCATCGTGACCTGGGCGGCGACGATCTCGGCGCAACGGCCGGGCCGTTCGAACACCAGCATGTGACCGGTCTCCGGGACGGTTTCCAGCCGCGACGCGGCCCCGATCCACTGCGCCATCGCGGGCATCGCGGCGGTGATCCAACTGCGGTCGGGCATCCCGGGATCGCCGCCGACCAGGACGACGCGGCGCCCGACGCGGCCAAGCCGGGACCAGGGCGACTGCTCCTGATGGTTGCGGAAGACCGCCGCTTCGACCGCAGGCGGACAGCACAGCACATAGGCGTTGCGACGCCCGCCGCCGTCGTCGTCTTCGCGCCGACCAGGGACGGCGGGCCGCAGCGTCGCCTCGGCGTGAGCCGCAAGCTGCGCGTCGGAGAAGCCGGCGAACGCGCCGCGGCCGCGCACCCGCGCGCAGAAGCTCTCGTGGTCGCGCCATGACGCCTGACGGATCACGGTGCGCACGATCAACTCCTCCTGCTGGAGGACCGCATCTTCATATCCCGCTTCGTCGGGCGTCGGGAACACCGCGGGCTCGAACAGCGTGACGCTCGGCCAGTCCGGAGCCGTCGGCGGTACGCCGGGCGCATCGATGCCGGCCAGCAACGACACCGCCGCCACCGCGCCGAGCGAATGCCCGGCATAATGCGGTACGACGCCGCCGGTGCGCTCGGCGACAGCGGCGGTGATGCGGCGCAGATCGTCGGCGAAACGCGCCGTCGAAAACAGCGCGGCGGCCGACTCCCCTGCCGGCCAGACCGAGCCGCCATGGCCGCGCGCATCGAACGCGAAGACCCGCGCGAACGTCGCGAGCTGTTCGAAGAACTGCCGGTAGGACCCGGCGGCGAAACCGTTCGCATGGCCGAACAGCAGCGGCGGCTTGCCGCGTCCCGCGTCCTCCGGACCGGCGCCGCCACCGCTGCGGAATTCGTAGACGGGGACGACGACGCCGTCCGGCATCGCGACGGTGAAGCAGGCCGCCGCGGTTTCGGGCAACGAGCGGAACGATTGCGGGAGGGATCCCGGCATAAGGTCGTTGGCGGGCATGGCCGGGTTTAGATAAGGCCGGATCGGCCCAGAGGAACCCGGCGCGGTGCCGCACCGCGAGGATGCGACCGGAACCGAACCCGCTCGGGAGGAACGGCTGCCCCTATCGCCCGGCGGCGACAACAGCGGATTGGGGAGCCGGCGCTACTCGCCAGCCAGGGGGAGCACGGCGCGCGGATCGACGCGCATCTCGCGCAGCGTCTCTTCGATCGCGGCGAGCGCATTCGCGATCACCGTCTCGTCGATCGCGCCGATGCAGCCTATGCGGAACGTGTCGCGCCGCATGACCTTGCCGGGGTAGATCACGAAGCCCCGCTCGGCGAGACGGTCGTAGAACGCCTCGAAATCGAGACCGGGCGGCCGGTCGAAGGTGACGATGATCGGCGCCTGATCGGCTTCCGCAACCACCGGCGCGAATCCGAGCCGCCGCATTCCGGCGACGAGGGCGCGGCAATTGGCGACGTACCGTGCGCTGCGCGTCGCGACGCCGCCCTCGGCCTCGTGCTGGTCGAGCGCCGCATCGAGCGCCGCCAGCACGTGGGTCGGCGGCGTGAAGCGCCACTGCCCGGTCCGCTCGAACCCTTGCCACTGGTCGTGGAGATCGAGGCTGAGGCTCGACGCGTTGCCGCGTGAAGCGGCGAGCACCTCGGTCGCGGCGATCACGATGCCGATGCCGGGCACGCCCTCCAGGCACTTGTTGCTCGACGCCATCAGCACGTCGAAGGGAGCCGCCGTTGCGTCGATCGGTAGCGCGCCGAACGAACTCATCGCGTCGAGCAGGAGGCGCTTGCCGCGCCGCGCCACCTCGTCGGCGATCGGCGCGAGCGGGTTCAACACGCCCGAGGTCGTCTCGCAATGCACCAGCGCGACGTGCGTGACCTCCGGCTCGCGGTCGAGGCGCGCGGCGACCTCGGCCGGATCGACCGGCCGCTCCTCGGCCGACTCGAGGGCGCTCACCGTTCGGCCGAGCCGCTGCGCGATCTCGACCATGCGGCGCCCGTACGCGCCGTTGACGAGGACCAGCAGCGAGCCGCCGTCGCGGGGCAGAAACGTCTGGATCGTCGCCTCGACGGCGAAGGTGCCGCTGCCCTGGAGCAGCACGCAGGCGTGCGTCCGCTCGGCGCCGGCAAGGCGGCAGAGCCGGTCGCGCACGCGGCGGGTGAGCGCGATGAAATCGCCGTCGCGCGAGCCCCAGTCGCGACGCTGCATTGCCGCCCGCGTCGTCGCGCTCGTCGTCAGAGGGCCGGGGGTGAGGAGATAACGTTCTTCGCTCATGCGCGGCATCCTTGCGGATCGCCGTATCGGTTGCAACGACGGTAACGCTTGCCGCTCACGTTCCGTCCGTCCGCCACGCGTCGGCGACGTGCCGGGGCAGGCGGGCGGGAACGACCAGCATCACGTCGAAGCGCAGCGTCAGCGTCGCGAGATCCGGGCGGCCCGAGAGGAAATGCTCGAAGGCGCGGGCGACGCGGCGGCGTTGCCGCGGCGTCACCGCGTCGAGCGCGTCTTCCATGCTGTCCCGCGCCTTGACCTCGATCGCCGCGACCGTGGAACCGCGCCGCGCAATGATGTCGATTTCGCCGGACGGGACGCGGTAGCCGCGCGCGAGGATGCGCCAGCCGCGCAACCGCAACCACCACGTGCACAACGTCTCCGCGCCGCGCCCGCGCTGCCATGCCGTACGGCGTTCCGGGTTCGGCGCCACCGCGGCGGCGGGACGACGCGAGCGGCGGCTCATTCGCGGCCCTCGCCGACGATTTCCAGGGCGCGGGCATAGACCTGCCGCCGCGGCAGGCCGGTGGCGCCGGCGATGGCGTCGCTCGCGTCGCGCAGGCTCATCGTCGCGAGCGCCGCCTTCAGCCGCGCGTCGAGCGTGGCCGCCGCATCCTCAGCCTCGGCGCGCGGCTCCGGCGGGCCGACGACGATCACGATCTCGCCCTTGGGCGGACCGGCCTCGCGATAGTGCCGGGCGAGGTCGGCGAGCCGGCCGCGCCGCACTTCCTCGTACAGCTTCGTCAGCTCGCGCGCGACGGCCGCCGGCCGATCGCCGAGCACATCAGCCATGTCGTCGAGGCTGTCGGCGAGCCGCCGCGCGGACTCGAAGAAGAC
>DASWRT010000128.1:0-9106 GCA_036403035.1 Allostellaceae bacterium
CAACCCGCACACCCGCCGCGCCTACAGCCTCGCCGTCGCCGATTTCCTCATCTGGTGCGAAGGCGCCGCCCCCGTGCCATCGGTCGCCGCTGTGCACCCGCGGCATGTCATCACCTGGATCGAGACATAGGACGCTGGATCATCTGTTTGACTGCTTGAGGGTCGAACCAGATCATGCCTGTAACCTTGGCCACGGCTGGCGTTGAAAAGCGGTTGCGACGAAAAGGGCGTCACCGCTTGTCTGCTGTACGATATCGGCATGCTCGGCTTCATTCGTGCCGACCGCGGCTATCGGGCTGCCCAGTTGGTCGAGCCTTGTGTGGATGGACGAGGAGGTAAGTTGGGCTGTTCACGCCTGTCAGGCGCTCCGATTCTATCGCACCCAATTGCAGGTGCGAATAACGGGAAGTGTATGCCCGCCTGTTCGGCAGGCGTATCGAACCGCGCCGTTCGATCGCCGGTTGTCTGTCCGCCAAAGACCTGGGACATTCCCTTGAAAGATGCGGAGGATTGCGGCGGATGAGCCACGATGTCGTCGAGATCGTGGTCAGGCTGCTCGGCGCGGGCGTGATCGGCGGCGTCATCGGCTATGAGCGCCGGGTGCACCACAAGGCCGTCGGCATAGCCGGGATGGTGCTGATCGCGGTCGGCAGCACGACGTACATGCTGCTCGCCCTGCACCTGTCGGAAACGGATCCGAGTTCCGTCAGCCGTACCCTTCAGGGCTTCCTTTCCGGCATCGGTTTCTTCGGCGGCGCCGTCATCTTCAAGAGCGGATTCGACGTCAAGGGCATCAAGGCGGCGGCCGCGGTCTGGATAACGGGCGCGCTCGGCCTCGCCGTTGCGACCTCCTACTGGTGGCTGGGCATCATCGTCGGCTTGCTTACCGCCGTCATCATGTTCGTCTCCGACAGCTTCCCCGATGCCGTGCGCAAGGAAAAGCAGGAGCCGCTCGGTCCGAAGAAGAGATAGATGCCGCAGCCATCGGTCGACGCTCTCGTTCCCGTCTGGCACTGTCTCGATTTTGCGAGCTTCCCCGACCGCGGCGCGTCACCGGCTTCGGCCGTACGAAGCGAGGAATAGGTGATGCGCCACGAGCGCTGGTTACGCGGTATGGCGTCTGCGGCGTCTAAGAAAGCCGGCGCCGAGAAGGGCCGTGCTGAGCAGCGTGAGCGAAGCCGGCTCAGGGACGGGAACGGTCGGCGGGGTCGCCGCGCGGCATTGCAGCCGCCGCAGCGATGCGCCACCCTTTCCCCGGCTTCCTGTCGGAAGCCGCGGAACGACGGAGGATGGCGGGGGATTTCATGGCGCTGCATTTTTCCGAGGACGAGTTCGCCGGGCGGCGGGCGGCGGCGATCCGCGCGATGGCGGCGGACGGGCTCGACGGGCTGCTGATGTTCCGGCAGGAGAGTATGTACTACCTGACCGGCTACGACACGTTCGGGTACGTCTTCTTCCAATGCCTCTATCTCGGCGCGGACGGGCGGATGGTGCTGCTGACGCGCGCTCCGGACCGGCTGCAGGCGCAACAGACGTCGGTGATCGAGGACATCCGGATCTGGGTCGACGCGCCCGACGCGCGGCCGGCGGAGGAGCTGAGGGAGATCCTGCGCGGGATGGGCTGCGCCGGGAAGCGGCTCGGGGTCGAGTGGGAGGCGTACGGGCTGACCGCGCGCAACGGACAGCGCCTCGCGGCGGCGCTCGACGGGTTCTGCACCCTGGCCGACGCCTCCGATCTGGTGAGCCGGCTGCGGGTCGTGAAGAGCCCGGCGGAACTGGCCTATGTCCGCCGGGCGGCCGAACTCGCCGACGATGCGCTCGCCGAAGGGAACCGGCTGGCGCGGCCCGGCGCGTTCGAGGGCGACATCCTGGCCGCGATGCAGGGCGCGGTGTTCCGCGGCGGCGGCGACGACCCGGCGAACGAATACATCATCGGCTCCGGGCCCGGCGCCCTGCTCTGCCGCTATTATACCGGGCGGCGGCATCTCGACCCGAACGACCAGCTGACGCTGGAGTTCGCGGGCGCCTACCGGCACTACCATGCCTGCCTGATGCGGACGGTCGGGATCGGCAAGGTCGATCCGCGGATGCGATCCATGCACACGGCGGCGCAGGACGCGCTGCACGCCGCGGAGGAGGCGCTGCGGCCGGGCCGGCCGATCGGCGAGGTGTTCGATGCGCACGCCCGAATCCTCGACGCGGCCGGTCTCCGCGCGCACCGGCTGAACGCCTGCGGGTACAGCCTCGGCACGACCTTCGCGCCGAACTGGATGGACTGGCCGATGTTCTACCACGGCAACCCGGTCGAGGCGCGGCCGGGCATGGTGTTCTTCATCCACATCATCGTGTTCGACGCCGACGCGGGGCTCGCGATGACGCTGGGGCGCACGTCGGAAGTCACCGAGACGGGCGCGCGTCCGCTCTCCAAGGCGTCGACGGAGTTCGTGGTGAACTGAGGAGAACCGGGAACGTGATCAGGGGATCGGGGGATGGTTGGGGATAATGAGAAAGGGAAACGCTTTAACGCGAAGGACGCGAAGGGATCGCAAAGGACGCAAGGAGTGGGTTTCCTGCGCGCCGGAGGCGCGCACCTCATTCCTTCGCGACCGTCGCGTTAACCTCGGCGTCCTTCGCGTTGAAGCGTTCCGTTTATCCCCCTATCCCCAACCATCCCCCCGATCCCCTTATCAATAGCGCAAAAACGCGAAGCGCCCGGCAGGACGGTCCCGCCGGGCGCTTTCGGTTTACGGATCGGGCCGTGTCGGCGCGGGTCAGCGCCGGGCGACCATCAGCTTCTTGATCTCGGCGATCGCCTTGGCCGGGTTCAGCCCCTTCGGGCAGGTCCGGGTGCAGTTCATGATCGTGTGGCAGCGGTACAACCTGAACGGGTCCTCAAGCTGGTCGAGGCGCTCGCCGGTCTTCTCGTCGCGGCTGTCGGCGATCCAGCGGTAGGCCTGGAGCAGGATCGCCGGACCCAGATAGCGGTCGCCGTTCCACCAGTAGCTCGGACAACTCGTCGAGCAGCAGAAGCACAGGATGCACTCCCACAAGCCGTTCAGCTTGTCGCGCTCGGCGATCGACTGCGACCATTCGCGGTCGGGCGGCGCCGTGCTCTCGGTCCGCAGCCAGGGCTTGATCGAGCGGTACTGCGCAAAGACGTGGGTCAGGTCGGGAACGAGATCCTTGATCACCGGCATGTGCGGCAGCGGATAGATCCGCACGTCGCCGTCGATGTCCTCGGTCGCCTTCAGGCAGGCGAGCGTGTTCGTGCCGTCGATGTTCATCGCGCACGAGCCGCAGATCCCTTCGCGGCAGGACCGGCGGAAGGTCAGGGTCGTGTCGATCTCGTTCTTGATCTTGATCAGCGCGTCCAGGATCATCGGGCCGCAGCTGTCGAGATCGACCTCGTAGGTGTCGACCCGCGGATTCAGGCCGTCGTCCGGGTTCCAGCGATAGACCTTGAAGTTCTTGACCCGCTTGGCGCCGGCCGCCGCCTTGACGGTCTTGCCGACGCCGACCTTGGAATTCGCGGGAAGCGCAAACTCGACCATTGGGCGGAAGTTCTCCGGGAAGCTATGGGCCGAAAGCTCCGAGCCCTAAGCCGGCGCGACTCTCCCGGCCGGCTTAGGGCTCATAGCTACGGCTTGGATCAGTAGACGCGGGCCTTCGGCGGGAAGACCTGCACTTCGTTCGACAGCGTGTACATGTGCACCGGGCGGTAATCGATCCGGACCTTGCCGTCCGGATCGAGCCACGACACCGTGTGCTTCATCCAGTTCGCGTCGTCGCGCTCCGGATAATCCTCGTGCGCATGCGCGCCGCGGCTCTCCTTGCGGTTCGCCGCGGAATGCAGCGTCGTCACCGACTGAGCGAGGAGATTGTCCAACTCCAGCGTCTCGACGAGGTCGGAGTTCCAGACCATCGACCGGTCGCCGACGCCGACCTCGCGCATCGAGGACGCGACGTCCTCGATCTTGCGCACGCCCTCGGCGAGCACCGAGTCGGTACGGAACACGGCGCAGTTGTTCTGCATCACGCGCTGCATCGCGCCGCGGATCTCGGCAGGCTTCATCCGGCCCTTCGCCTGCCGTATGCGGTCGAGCCGCGCAACCGCCTCGTCGCCGGCATTCGCCGAGAGCGGCTTGTGCGGCGAGTTCGGCTTGACGATCTCCGCCGCGCGCAACGCCGCCGCGCGGCCGAACACGACGAGGTCGAGGAGCGAGTTGGTGCCGAGCCGGTTCGCGCCGTGGACGGAGACGCAGGCCGCCTCGCCGATCGCCATCAGGCCCGGAACGACGCCGTCCGGATCGTCCTTGGTCGGCCGGATCACCTCGCCGTGATAGTTCGTCGGGACGCCGCCCATGTTGTAGTGGACGGTCGGCAGCACCGGGACCGGCTCCTTGGTGACGTCGACGCCGGCGAAGATCTTCGCCGTCTCGGAGATGCCGGGCAGGCGCTCGTGCAGCACGTCGGGCGGGAGATGCTCCAGGTGCAGCAGGATGTGGTCCTTGTTCGGACCGACGCCGCGCCCCTCGCGGATCTCGATGGTCATCGAGCGGCTGACGACGTCGCGCGACGCCAGATCCTTGGCGGACGGCGCGTAGCGCTCCATGAAGCGCTCGCCTTCGGAATTGGTGAGGTATCCGCCCTCGCCGCGCGACCCTTCGGTGATGAGGCAGCCGGCGCCGTAGATGCCGGTCGGGTGGAACTGGATGAACTCCAGATCCTGGAGCGGCAGCCCGGCGCGCAGCACCATCGCGTTGCCGTCGCCGGTGCAGGTGTGCGCCGACGTGCAGGAGAAGTAGGCGCGGCCGTAGCCGCCGGTCGCCAGCACCACCATGTGCGCGCGGAACCGGTGCAGCGTGCCGTCCTCGAGGTTCCAGGCCATCACGCCGCGGCACGCGCCCTCCTCATCGATGATGAGGTCGAGCGCGAAATACTCGACGAAGAACTCCGCGTTGTGCCTGAGGCACTGCTGATAGAGCGTGTGCAGGATGGCGTGGCCGGTGCGGTCCGCCGCGGCGCAGGCGCGCTTCGCCATCTCCTTGCCGTAGTCGACGGTGTGGCCGCCGAACGGGCGCTGGTAGATCTTGCCGTCCTCGGTCCGCGAGAACGGCACGCCGAAATGCTCCAGCTCGATCACCGCCGGGATCGCGTTGCGGCACATGTACTCGATCGCGTCCTGGTCGCCGAGCCAGTCCGACCCCTTGACGGTGTCGTACATGTGCCAGCGCCAGTCGTCCTCGCCCATGTTGCCGAGCGCGGCGCCGATGCCGCCCTGCGCGGCGACGGTATGGCTGCGGGTCGGGAACACCTTGGAAACGCACGCCGTCTTCAGCCCGGCGGCGGTCATGCCGAGCGTCGCGCGAAGGCCGGCGCCGCCGGCTCCCACGACGACGACGTCATGGGCATGGTCGATGATCTTGTAGGCCTCGGGCATGGTGGTCAGCCTCCGAAGGCGACGCGCATCACCGCGAACACACCGGCGACGCCGAGCGCAAAGTGGATCAGGTTCTGCACGATCAACGCCGCCGTCTTCCAGCCCTCGCCGTGAACGTAGTCCTCGATCACGACCCGGACGCCGAGGGCGCTGTGATAGAAGGCGGCGATGATCAGCAGGATCATCAGGATTGCCGGAACCGGAGAGCCGATCCAGGCGACGAAGGTCTCGTAGTCGGCGCCGAGGAGCGCCACGACCGACGCGACGAACCAGAGCGACAGCGGGACCAGCGCGATCGACGTGATGCGCTGCATCCACCAATGCTCTACGCCCTCCTTGGCCGATCCGAGGCCGAGGGCGCGGCCGAGCGGCGAGCGCATGCGCCCCGCCGCCGGGTTGGTCGAGGAAGAAGCCATCAGGTATGAGCCCAGATGATGAAGCCGGCGATCCAAGCAATCACCGTCAGAACGACCGCCGCACCGACAGCGATCCAACCGGTCGTATAGGTCGTCTCGATATCCAACCCCCATCCGGTGTCCCAGACGAGGTGCCGGATGCCCCCCGCCAGATGCCAGAACAGGGAGAAGGACCAGCCGAGAAGGAGCAGGATGCCGAGCCAGGAGCCGATGAAGGACTGCGCCCGCTCGAACGCGTCCGGCCCCGACGCCGCGGCGACGAGCCAGTAGACCAGCAGTATCGTCCCGATGCTGAGCGCGATCCCCGTCGCGCGATTGCCGATCGACAGCATGGTCGTGAGCTGCGGCCGGTAGACCTGAATGTGCGGCGACAGCGGACGATCGACTTGGGCCATGAAAACCTCAGCGTCTGCGCCCTGCGCAGGGGAAGCTACCAAGCCTCATGTAGAACGGGCCCCGGTGCACGTCAACCGCGTCGCGGAACCTCCTACCGTGGGTTTTTGCCGCAGCAGGCCGGGGCGGAGCGGATGCGGCGGCGACGCGGTCAGCCCTCCGGGGCCGGCGGCTTGACCGCGCCGGGGAGGGAGGGAAGCCACGGCAGGCGATGCGCGATCCAGAGCTGCGCGGCGGGCGGCGGCATCGCGGCGGGATCGTCGAGCGAGCCGAGGAACACGTCGATCTTGCCGTCGCCGTCGCGCCGCCAGAACAGCGTCGACCCGCAGGCCGGGCAGAACTCGCGAACCACGCCGGGCGTGGCGCGATAGACGGCGGGCTGCCCGGCGAGCAGCGCGACGCGCTCGGCCGGGAAGCTCGCGAAGGCCGCGAACGGTGCCCCGGTCTGCCGCCGGCATTGCGTGCAATGGCAGATGCTGGTTCCGGTCGGCGCACCGGCGGCGCGATACCGCACCGCGCCGCACAGACACCCGCCGGAGTGCGAGACCTCGTCCATTTCCTTGCCTCCCCTCACGTGACATACGGACCGGTAACCGACGCCCTCTATCGCGGCAGCAGCACCCAAAGGTCGAGGTCGAGGATCACCGCCGGATCGTAGCCTTCGGCGGTGCGTCCGGGGAAATCGGCGCAGGGCCGGTCCTTGGCCGCGACCGTGCGGATGCGCAGCGCGCCGAAATCGGCGCGGCCGGGCAACGGCTCCTTCGCCAGCACCTCGCTCCACGCATAGACCGTGTCGCCGGCGAAGCAGGGGGCGACGTGCCGGCCGCCGTTCAGCGCCGCGACGCGGAACGCGTTGCCGAGGCCGTTGAAGGAGAGCGCGCGGGCGAGGCTGATGACGTGGCCGCCATAGATCAGCCGGCGGCCGAACCGCCCCTGCTTCGCCGCGTGCAGGTCGAAATGGACCTTCGCCGTGTTCTGATAGAGGCGGGTCGCCATCTGGTGCTCCGCCTCCTCGATCGCCATGCCGTCGACATGGTCGATCCGCTCGCCGACGGCGTAGTCGTCCCAGCCGAAGGGCGAGCCGGCGGCGGCGCGGTCGTAACGGCGCCCGTCGACGCCCTCCGGCACGACCAGCCGCTCCACCGGCACCGCCGCCGGCAGATCCGGGACGCGCGCCTCGGGCGCCGGGGCCGCACGGTCGCGCTTCCGCACCATCACCCAGCGGACATAGTCGAGCACCGTCTCGCCGCGCTGGTTCGTGCCGTGCGAGCGGACATAGACGATGCCGGTCTCGCCGTTGGCGTTCTCCTTGTGCCCGATCACCTCGGAGCGGGCGCTCACCGTGTCGCCGGGATAGAGCGGCGCGCCGAACACGCCGTCGGCGTAACCGAGGTTGGCGACCGCGTTGAGCGACACGTCCGGCACCGTCTTGCCGAACACCAGGTGGAAGGCGAGCACGTCGTCGAGCGGCGCGCGGCGGAAGCCCAGCGCCTGCGCGAACGGGTCGGCGCTGTTGACGGCGAAGCGCGTGCCGGTGAGCGCGAGATAGAGCGCCGCGTCGCCCTCGGTCGCGGTGCGCGGCGTCGCGTGCTCGATCACCTGCCCGAGCCGGAAATCCTCGAAGAAATTGCCGGGATTGGTCTTGCTCACGCGCTCGCCTCGCTCGGTGGGAAATAAAAAAGTGAATCGGAGATCGGGGGGATGGTTGGGGATTGGGGGATATTGAAAAAAGAAAACGCTTCAACGCGAAGGCCGCTAAGGTTCACGCGACGGTCGCTAAGGAATGAGGTGCGCGCCTTCGGCGCGCAGAAACTTACCTTTGCGTCCTCTGCGACCCCTTCGCGTCCTTCGCGTTGAAGCGTTTTCTTTTTTCAATATCCCCTCACCCCCAATCATCCCCCCGATCCCCTTATCAAGTTGGTTCTTTCTCTACGACGCCGCCGCACGCTCCATCTCGGCGATCTGGTCGGCCATCGCGACGAGACGGCGGGCGTTCTCGACGTGCAAATTCTCGATCAGCTTGCCGTCGACCAGCACGACGCCCTTGCCGGCGGCGACCGCGTCGGCGTGCGCCTGGATGATGCGGCGCGACCATGCGACCTCGTCGGGCGACGGCGCGAACGCCTCGTTGCAGGCGGCGATCGTCTTCGGGTGGATCAGCGTCTTGCCGTCGAAGCCCAGATCGCGCCCCTGTCGGCAGGAATGGGCGAACCCCTCGTCGTCGTCGAGGTCGAGATGCACGCCGTCGAGGATCGCCAGCCGGTAGGCGCGCGCCGCCAGCAGGCAGAGCCCCAGCGAGGTCAGCATCGGCAGCCGGTCCCGCGTGTGCGCGGCGTGCAGGTCCTTGGCGAGATCGGAGGTGCCCATCACCAGCCCGCCCAGGCGCGGCGACGACGCCGCGATCTGCTCGGCGTGCAGCATGCCGAGCGGCGTCTCCATCATGCACCAGATCGCGAGGCCGTCCGGCGCGCCGGCCGCGACCAGCGCCGCCTCGGCCTGCCGCACCATGTCGGCGCTCTCGACCTTCGGCAGCAGCACGCCGTCGACCGGCAGCGTCGCGGCGGCGGCGAGATCGCCGTAGCCCCAGGGCGTGTTGAGCCCGTTGACGCGCAGCAGCAGTTCCCGCTTGCCGTAGTTGCCGCCGCCGCCGAGCGCCGCCGCGATCGTGCCGCGCGCGCCCTCCTTCGCGTCGGGGGCGACCGCATCCTCCAGGTCGAAGATCAAGGCGTCGGCGGCAAGCGTCCGCGCCTTCTCAAGCGCACGCGGGTTCGACCCCGGCATATACAGCATGCTGCGGCGCGGGCGCGCGGTGGCGGGCATCGGCGGACCTCCTCGTCTCGTGAAGCGGCGGCACTAT
>DASWRT010000129.1:0-11053 GCA_036403035.1 Allostellaceae bacterium
GGCAACGGCCTGACCGCGACCTTCGACGTCCGGCTCAACGCCGACGGCTCGATCCGCACCGACGTCGAGATGGCCAACGACCTGGCGTACAACGCCAGCATCCACACCGTCACCTACGACGCCAAGTTCTCGGACGGCGGCCAGACGCTGTTCCAGGACAACAACATCGCGCAGATCCGCGACACCACCTGGCACGAGCAGGTATGGAGCGGGGCGAAGGCGGCGGCGCCGGCCGACCATGTCGTCTACGACATGAACTACCTGGAGGCGACCGGGGCGATCCAGGGCTACGACCTGTCGGTCGGCGTCTCGAGCAGCACGCTGGACGCGCAGGTGGCGGCGCTGGCGCAGGCGGACAACGGCCCGATGGGGGCGTCGCTGATCACCCAGTACATGGGCACGACCGGGATGCGCCCGGACATCGGCCCGACCACGGCGTGGGCGAGCGACTACCTGGTGAGCCAGGACCCGCGGGCGCAGGAGGTGATGCTGGCCGAGGCCGACGCCGGCGGCTCGGTGCCGTGGCACTTCATCGACGACGCGACCGGTCAGCCGCTGCGCATCGACCAGCATCCGACCGAGTGGTCGGACCCGCGCGGCACGGGCAAGGACGCGCTGCCGTCGGCGACGTGGCAGCAGAGCGTCGGCAAGTGGGCGCTCGACGTGGCGCACCATGCCGACCTGGAGTACGTGGCGTACCTGACGACCGGCGACCGCTACTACCTCGACGAGTTCAAGGCCGAGGCGGCGGGCATGCTGAGCACGGTGTGGCCGTACTACCGGCAGAACGGCGAGGGCATCGTGCTCGACGAGGGCACGCTGCAGGTGCGCGGGATGGCGTGGATGATGCGCGACCTGGTGAACGCGGCGTACATCCTGCCGGACAGCGATCCGCTGAAGGGCTACTTCACGACGCTGGTGAACAACAACCTGGACTGGGTGATCCAGCACGACATGCAGCAGTTCGCGTCGAACGCGAAGGGCGACAACCCGGTCGGGTTCTTCGAGCCGCAGGGGGAGAACACGAGCGGTCCGTGGCAGGACGACTTCCTGGTGACGACGATCGCGTCGGCGGCGGAGAAGGGGTTCGGCGAGGCGGTTCTGGTGCTCGACTGGATGGACCAGTTCGTCTCGGGCCGGCTGATCGATCATCCGGGGTACGACGGCTCGACGCTGGGGATCCAGTACTACGTGATCACGACCGACGCGCAGGGCCACGCGTTCCAGAGCTGGGCGGACTTCTACGCGGCGAACCAGTCGATCGTCGACGCCTACAAGCCGGGCGACGGGGCGAACAGCTATGTGGCGAACGCCAAGGCGGCGCTGGCGGACATCATCTCGGTGACCGGGTCGGTGAACGCGATCGAGGCGTATGCGAACCTGATGGCGATGCCGCAGATGCTCTCGGCGACCGGGAAGTTCGCGACGGACGCGACGTTCGACATCATCCCGAAGCTGTCGGACGGGCAGTACCTGCACAACAGCCAGGTTCAGATCGCGCCGTCCGACGGCAAGGACCACGTGCTGACCGGGGACGACCATGGCTCGCTGCTGCATGGCGGATCGGGGAACGACACGCTGGTCGGCGGCAAGGGGGTGAACATCCTGATGGCCGGCGACGGCGGGCACGACGTTCTGCTCGGCAACGCGTCGGCGGACTACCTGTTCGGCGGCGGGTCGGCGGCGGCTCGGCTGTACGGGGCGGGCGGCGAGAACTACCTGAAGGGCGGCTCCGGGGTGGACACGTTCGTGTTCCGGACGACGGACGCGGCGCACGACACGGTGGTGAACTTCCAGGCCGGGGTGGATCACTTCGAGATCCAGGCGGCGGCGTCGGGGGACACACGGACGACGGCGGCGTCTCTGGTGGCCGGGGCGACGGCGGACGGGCAGGGCGACAGCATCCTGCATCTGGGTACGGCCGGCGGGCCGGTGCACGACGTCCTCCTCACCGGCATCGATCCCACCCACCTCAAGGCCGACTGGTTCCTCGTCACTCACTGACAGGCAGCGTAGCGCACGCGAAAGCCCCGCCGGGTTGCCCGGCGGGGCTTTCGTCATGGAGAAGTAGCGCTGTCGGTAGTGCGTGAGGCAGCGCACTCGGCTCGGCGGCGATCACCCGCTCCTCGCTCGCCGCAGCAGGGGTAGCGAGAAATCGCGCTACACGCTCCGTCCGCGTACCACCTGGAACCGTTCAGCCGGTAAACGAATCTTCACGCTATCGTGCGATTGCGGTGCTCCCGCTGGTGCGTCGCGCTCGCGGCATGGCAATCGCAAGGCAGGGAGTTACCATGGAATACGGCAAGAACTGGAATCCGGCATCCTATTACCAGGATGACTCGGTCGCCGCGAACTACGACCGGCAACGTTTCACCAGTCTCGCCGGGCGGGTCTTCGATCGCCTTGAGAAGCGTGTATTAGGAATGGCGTTCGCAGGAGTGGCGACCGGGGCCGTGATCGGTGACGTGCCGTGTGGGACGGGGCGGCTCGCCGAATCTTTACTCGGCCAGGGCTTTCGAGTGCTCGGCATAGATATCTCGCCGCAGATGCTATCCGTGGCGCGCGGAAAGCTGGCGCGTTTCGGGGATCGCTTCCAATCGCGAGTATGCGACGCCCGGGCGCTCGCGCAGGAGGGCATCCGTTTCGACGCGGCTTTGTGCGCTCGCGTGCTGATGCATTTCCCGCTTGCCGAACAGATCCAGTTCTTACGGAACGTCGCCCAGGTGACGTCCGGCCGGATCGTTTTCACTCAGGGCCTCAATACACCGTACCATCGGCTCCGCCGCATGGCGAAGCGGCTGCTGGGGCACCAGAACCCCGCGGTCTATCCCGTCACACCGGCTGAACTCGATCGGCTCATCCGGGAGGCCGGCCTGCGCGAGGTCCGGCGCTACCGGGTCGTGCCGATCATCAGCGAGGCGGTGATCGTCGTTACAGAGCGGGCGGCATAGCCGGGCGTTTCCGATAAGCCGCGGGCGGTTGCGATGCCGCCGCCGCCCGCGCGAGTTCGCGGGTCAATCCCGCGACGACGTGCTTGAAGGACCAGTCCCCGATCCTGGCGAGCGGTCCTCGGCCGCTCCAATGGTGACGCCGCAGCGACAGGCGCAGCGCGTTTTGCAGCCGTACCCACGCGAGCACGGCGGCCGGGATTGTCCCGCCGTTTTCGGCATAGCCCTGGAGAAACGCGCGCTCGAACGCGCCGACGCGGATCAGTCGGTAAAGCCCGCGCGGGCGGAAGAAGAGAAGCCTCAGATGATTGAGGAACTGCGCCAGATCGTTGGTGACTGCGTCCTCATGCCTTAGTTCGATGTCGACCGCGACAAGGCGGGAGCCGGAGACGATGAAATTCTCCGCCTTGCAGTCGCCATGGCTGGCAGCTCGGGATACATGCGACCTGTGCAGGTTCGCCGCGGACTGCCGCAGGAGCGCGACGGCGCTCTTGGAAACCGCATCGAGCTTGGCCCCGGCGGTTGCATCGTCGATGTGCCCAAGCAGCAGATCGGTGTCGACCGGCCGGTCCTGCACGGCGGACTTGCGGTGCAAAGTCGCCAGCCATCGGCCGGCCCACGCCGCGTGCCACAGGGCGTCGGTGTTGGACAACCGGTGATCCAGCAGGCGCGCGGCGAGCGTCGGCCCGTCGACCCATTCGGCGACGATCAGACCCTCTTCCTCGACCACGTCCAGGGCACGCGCCGCCGCGCAGTCCGCTGCGTCGCCGAGCAGCTCGTTCGCCTGCGTCAGAGCCTCGAAACCGCGGCGCGCCTCGTCGCCGGATGGTGCGTCGGTGGCCGGGTCGATGCACAGCTTGATCGCCACCGGCGTCGGATAGGCGCCGCCGTCGCCGCGAAAGACCCGGGACCAGCGTTGCGTCGCAATCGGGCCGGCGACGCGCAGCGTCGTCGCATCTTGTCGTCGCGCCGTGATGCGCGACCGGATGATTTCATGGATCCCGTCGGCGTCGGGTAAGGGCCGTCGGTCGGACATCAGCGCACCGGATCGGAAGGACGTGCGGTGATACCCGGTCTGTCATCGTACTGAAACAGATTTCCCGGCGCGCCGGAGGGAACTCACCCGCCGCGCCGCCTTCCGGACCCATCGCCGGATGCCCGGCCGCTCCAGCGAGAGCCACGCCATCGTCTCCGTCCCGGTCGAGAGCTGGCGCTTCAGCTGGTTGTCGCCGGCCAGGAAGTCGTATGCCGTGTCGCCCATCCGGCATGCCCGCTCGATCGCCAGCCAGTGGCAGAGCATGCCGGGTCTCGCCTTCGGCAGCAGCGCGTAGTCGAAGCCGCTCTGATAAGCATAGACCCGGCCGCGGTAGCGGAAATTGTAGAGATAGCCGACCGTTTCCCGGCCGGCCGTCACGTGCAGCAGGTCGATCGTCCCGTCGCCGAAATGCCGCTCGATCAGGGCGCGGTGGAACCGCTCGAACGCGTCCGACGAGAATGCGCCGTCGATGCCGCGTCCACGCCAATACTCCTGGTGCAGCGGCTTGAGCGCCGAGAGGAACGTCTGCGCCTCCTCCGCCGTGGCGGCCGTGTCGACGGATACCGGGCCGAACGCGGCGGCGAAGGCGCGTGACGCGCGGCGGACCTGCTGGCGCGAGTTGGCGCTGAGCAGGCGATCGACGGAGCCGCCGCCGCCGCCGTCCTGCCCCGGCAGGCGAAGGACGTAGCTCGGCTGGGCGCGCTCGATCCAGAGCCGCCAGCCGGGCGGCGGCGGTGCGCTGGTCTGCCGTTCGTCGACGCCGCCGAGGACGAGCCGGGTAAAGCCGCCGGCGCCGGCGAGCGCCGCGACCGCGGCGTGCAATGCCGTTTCCTCATGGTCCGGGTTGGCCAGCAGCCCGTTCCACTCGATCGCGATCCTATCGAGCGGCGGGATGCCGGTCTCGTGGAGCCAACCGGTCCGCGAGCGAAGCGGGAACGGGCCTTCGGTCCGGACCGCCAGGATGCCGAGCGCCACGGTGCCGCCGTCGTCATGGCGCACCCGCACGAGCCGCGCATCGGCGCCCGGCGGCAGGACGTGGTCGATCCATGTTCCGACCCACGCCCAGGAACGGAAGAAGGGCGGCCGGCTCCGAGCCTCCAGATCGAGCCACTCCCGCCGCAGCGACGCGCGGTCGGCCGGCAGCTTCTCCATCTCGGTCCGATAGGGGGCGCCGTCGTCATACACGAAAATTTGACCTTACCGTCGTCAACTCGCTTTTCTTCTTGCGGCGCCGCGCTTCACCGGGTGCAGTCGCCGCGCCCTCGACCTGCGAGCCGACCCGCCTCGATGACGACCCTGCTGATCGATCCCGATTTCTCGGCTTTGCCCGGCGAGGTCTCGCACGTTTTCGAGAGCGCCGCCACACGCAGCTTCTTCAATCACCCGCACTGGTATCGTGTCTTCGCCGAAACCGTTGCGCAACCGGAACGGCGGCAGGTGCGGCTCTACGCGGCACAAGGCGTCGCTCTGGTGCTGGCGGCGACGGCACAGCCCGGCGGGGAGCGGTCGCTCGCCGGTCTCGCGAACTACTACAGCTGCGAGCATGAGCTGCTGCGTGCGCCGGACGCGCTGCCCGGCGGGGCCGTGGAGCTGTTGCGCGGGATCCTCGCCGAGCGTCCGCGCTGGGAAGCGCTGCGCTTCACCGCGCTCGACGATCCCGGCGCGCAGGCGCTCGGCGGCGCCTTGCGCGCCGCGGGACTGGCCGTGCGGCGCCGGCCGGCGTTCGGGACGTGGTACGAGGAAACCGCCGGCCTCGGCTTTGCCGAGTACGTCGCGCAGCGTCCGTCGATGCTGGTCAACACGTGGCGGCGCAAGCGCAACAAGCTGGCCAAGGCGCAGCGCAGCGCGATTACCGTCTTCGACGGCGGCGGGACCGACGGCGTCGAGACCGCCGTCGCCGCGTACGAAACCGTCTATCGCAACAGCTGGAAGGGACAGGAGCCGTATCCGCGCTTCATGCCGGCGCTGATCCGCGCGGCGGCGCAGCTCGGCGCGCTGCGCCTCGGCGTCGTCGAGGTCGACGGCGTGCCGGCGGCGGCGCAGGTCTGGATCGTCTGGCAGGGACGGGCGACGATCTACAAGCTCGCGCACGACGAGCGGTTCGACGATTTGTCGCTCGGCACGATCCTGACGATGCACATGATGGAGCACGTGCTGGAACGGGACCGGCCGCGCGAAGTCGATCTCGGGCGCGGCGACGATCCATACAAGAAGCTGTGGCTGCCGAAACGCCGGCAATGCTGGGACCTCCACGCCGCCAACCCGCGGACGCTCGGCGGTCTGCGCCTCGCGGCGCGCTTTGCCGGCGCCGAGATCAAGGCACGGCTGCGAAGCCGCGGAGGACGGGATATGACCTCGGTCGGGGATGCCGCCGTACCGGCAGGGCGATAAGGTACTGTCCCGGCAACACGGGGCGGAAGCTGAGGTGGGAATTGGACGGCATCGGACGACGACGGTGTGAGGCGGAGTCCGGCGGCGCCGGGCGGCGCCAACAGCGGTGGCTCATAGGGCGCCTTGCCGTGCGCGCGCGGGTTCGCCCGATCATGGTTCTCGCTGCCGTTGCGCTGATGGCGGCGGGCTGCAGCTCGGATCCGCCCCGTCGGCGGTACGGCCCGCCGCCCATCGTCTTCAGCCCGAACGGCGAACCGCTCAGCGGCGGGCCGCTCGGGAAGGTCGCGTGCCGGGATGCGATCGGACGCTGGTTCGATCGAACCGACGCGAACGGCGACGGCACTCTCACGTTCGAGGAATTCGAGGCGGATGCCCGCCGCCAGTTCGCCGCCATGGACGAGGATTCCGACGGCTATGTGACGCCGCCCGAACTCGCGGATATGCGGGCGCCGTACAGGCCGACGGATACCACGTCTCCCGTCCTCGCCGTCGCCCCTCCATCGTCGCAAGCAGCACAGTCGGAGCGTCAGAGCGGCGGGAAGCGTGGAGAGCGCGGAGGCGGCGGCGGCCGCGGGGAACGCGGCAGTTCGCCCGGATCGAGGTCCGCCGCCGGGCGAGTCGATGACGGCTCGATCGACCAAGCCGACCCGGTCATGTCGGCCGATGCGAACGTGGATTTTCGCGTCAGCCTCACCGAGTTCGTTGCCCAGGCCCGCCGCGTGTCCGCGCGCCTCGGCGCCGGCGCGGGCGGCCGCCTGACAAGGGTGGGGGCCGTCGAGGGGATCTGCCGCGATGATCGCCACGGGGACCGGGAGGAGTAGCGATCGACCATAACGATGCCCGTCGCCGCGCTCATTTTGCCGGGCATCCGGCAGAATTTGCCGGGCATCGCGGCCGCGTCGCAGCCCGTCAGCCGCGGAAATCCTGGATTTCGGGAGAGGCACGGCGCGTGCACCGGAACGGCCCGCGACGCTGCCGGCTCTCCGGCCGCGCGCGATGGGAAAGGACCATCCGATGAACGTATCGAGTAGTACCTTGGCGGCGACTTACAAGCCTGCCACGTCCGTGCAGCAGCAGACCGGAACGGCGGCGGCACATCGTAGCGGCCACCATCACCATCAAAGCAAGAGTGTGAGCACGGGCGTAACGTTCGGCTCGCAAGCAGCGTCGGCGACCGGCGGCGGCACCTCGAATTCGGCCGCAAACACCGCCTCGTCGGCGAGCGGTGCGACGAGCGGCAACAACAAATCGTCGATCGTCGATCTGATTGCCTGATCCGGCTTGCCCGGCGGCAGCGGACCTATCGTCCGCCGCCGGGCGGCGGATCACGCCGCGGTCGCGGACACCCGCTCGCCGGACGAGGCGGTCGTAACCGCTCCTTCGTGCACGTCGCGCAGGAAGCCGTCGAACATCAGCAGCGACCAGAGGAACCGGCTGTTGTCGCGGACGCCGGACTGGTGCTGCGCGAGCGACGTCTCGACGAAGCCGCGGTCGAACCACCCTGTTTCCCACAGCCGCCCCGACGCAAGCGCCGCGTCGAACCGCGGCCGGAGCGGACCCCGGAACCAGGCCGCGAGCGGCACCGAGAAACCCTGCTTGGGACGATACAGGATGTCCTCCGGCAACCGGCCCTCGAACGCCTTCTTCAGGACCGCCTTGCCGATCCCGTCGCACAGCTTCTCCGACGCCGGCAGCGAGAGCGCCCACTCGATGACCTTGTGATCGAGCAGCGGCGCGCGGGTCTCCAGCGAGGCGGCCATGCTCGCGCGGTCGACCTTGGTCAGGATGTCGCCGGCAAGCCATGTCTTCATGTCGACGTACTGTATGCGCGCCAGCGGGTCGTCGGTGGGCGCGGCGGCGAACGGCGCGGCCAGCACCTCGCGCGCATGGTAGCCCTGAAGCAGCCCGCGGAACGCCGATGTGAAGAGGCGGCTGCGCACCGCGTCGTTCAGCACGGAGACGTTGAGGAAGAAGCCGTCGACCGTGTCGGCGGCAAGCTCCAGGAACGTCGCCTTCGCCCGCAGCTTGCGCGGCATCCAGTCGAGCTGCGGGTACAGCCGGCCCAGCGTGCCGAAGAGCGGCCGGCGCACGCCGGCCGGCACGAGGCGGCGCACCGTCTCCTCGGTCTGGTGCCATCGGTAGCGGCGATATCCCGCGAACGCCTCGTCGCCGCCGTCGCCGGACAGCGCCACCGTCACGTTCTCCCGCGCCAGCGCCGAGACGCGCAGCGTCGGGATCGCAGAGGAGTCGGCGAACGGCTCGTCATAGATGCCGGGTAGCCGGTCGACGAGGTCGAAATCGTCGGCGTCGACGATGCGGGAATGGTGCCGCGTCTTATACTGCTCGGCGACGCGGCGGGCGTACTCGCTCTCGTCGTGCGACGCCTGCCGGAAGCCGATCGAGAAGGAATTGACCGGCTCGGACAGCAGGTCCGCCATCAGCGCGACCACCGCGCTCGAATCGACGCCGCCCGAAAGGAACGCGCCGAGCGGCACCTCCGACATCAGCCGCATGTCGACCGCGTCGCGCAGCAGCGTCCGCAGCGCTTCCGCGGCTTCGGCGCCTGACGGCATCGCCGACGCCGCCTCGATCCGCGGCTCCCAGTAGCAGCGCGGCTCGCCGACCTGGCCGCCGCGCCGCACCGTGAGCGAGTGCGCCGGCGGCAGCTTGCGGACTGTCCCGTAGATGCACTTGGTCTCGGGAACGTAGCCGAGCGCGAAATAATCCTCGACGGCGGTGGGGTCGATCCGCCGCTCCAGGTTCGGGTGGCAGAGCAGGGCCTTCAGCTCCGAGCCGAAGATCAGCATCCCGTCCGGCAGGACTGCGTAATGGACCGGCTTCTTGCCGAGCCTGTCGCGGCCGAGGAACAGCGTCTCCTTCCGCTCGTCCCAAACCGCGAAGGCGAACATGCCGCGGAACCGCTCGATGCACGCCTCGCCCCATTCCTCCCAGGCGTGTACGATCACCTCGGTATCGGAATGCGTGCGGAAGCGATGTCCGCATGCGGTCAGCTCGGCGACCAGTTCCCGGTAATTGTAGATCTCGCCGTTGTAGGTGACGAAGACCGTCCCGTCCTCATTGAAGAGCGGCTGCTGGCCGCCCGCGACGTCGATGATGGCGAGGCGGAGATGGCCGAAGCCGGCGCCGGGAATCGTGTGGTAGCCGGTACCGTCGGGGCCGCGGTGCGCCATCCGGTCGGTCATGCGGACCAGGAGATCGCGGTCGACGGCGCGGCGTCCCCGCGTATCGACGATGCCGGTGATTCCGCACATGGGGATCGGGCCTCCGGGTAAGCGGCGTGTTGCGTTAGGCGGGCGGTGCGCGGGCGGGTCAGCGACGCACGGCTTGCGCCAGCGTCGGCTTCAGCGGTCCGAGGTGGCGCAGCATGTCGCGGATCGTATCGACAGCCCTCTGCGGGTCCTCGTCGCTCTCCGCCGACAGCGCGACGAAGGCGGCTTCGGGCCGGCGGTCGACGAGCTGCGCCTTGACTTGCAGGAGCTTCACCGTAGCGGGGCTGGCGTTGAATGCGCCGTCCACCCAGTACCACGACAGCACGACCCGCCGGCTGCTGCCGGGCCCGACGATCTCGACCGCCGCCGCCGGGAGCGTCTCGCCCGCGACCTCGACGGTGGTGCCCCAGCGCCGGACGATCTCCCAGGTCTCGCCGTCGGCGAGCCGGTTCTCGTGGGCGATCATCTTCTTCTCGGCGGTCTGGTCGAGGTAGTAGGCGACGAAGAGGTCTATCGTGCGGCCCGCTCCGTCGCCGTAGCGGTTCAGCACGGTCGCGTCGGCCTTGGCGAAGGTCGGCCGCCACGCCGATGCGGGGACGCCGTCGGCAAGAATCGTCCAGGGCGTCCCGATCGGCGGCAGCGCGAGGGCCGGGGCGCCTGCCGGCGAATTTCTCTCCAGCCACGCGGCATAAGCAGGCGCGGCGCCGACGATCGCGACCAGCGCGGTCGCGGCGAGCGCGATGCGCAGCGGCGGCGGCTCGGAAAGCGAGGCCGTCCGGCGCGGCGGAGCGGCGTCGGCCGGCGTCCGGCGGTCCGGTCCGGCGTCGCGGAAGGAGAGCCCGATGCCGATCAGCATCGCCATCACCAGACTGAAGAAGATCCAGCCGTAGATCAGATGATCGGCGCCCGCGGCGACCTTGTTGTCGGTGAGGTGCGCGAGGATCACGATGCCATAGGCGCGGAACCCGTTGGCGATCACCGGAGTCGCGAGGCAGACCGCGACGAAGATCGCGCGGCGCAGATAGGAGCGGTAGACGAGGTCGGCGAAGAGGCAGCCGAACGCCACGTTCGCGATCAGGAAGCGCAGCCCGGCGCAGGCTTCGGCGACGTGGAAATTGCCGTTCGGGATCTGCAGGAAGACGCCGTCCATGTAGACCGGGATGCCGGTCAGCTGGAGCCCGACCACGACGAAATGCGCCGTGAACTCCTGCAAGGACGGCACGAGGAACTCGCCGGTCGGCACCAGGAAGAACAGGAAGAGCAGGGGAAAGAGGATCGCGCGGTAGACGCCGATGCCGAGGATCGTCAGCAGCGCGACTTGCAGCATGCCGACGATCAGCAGCTGCTCCGCCTCCAGGATGCCGGCGATATGCGCGACGAGCCATGCCGCGCCGAGCGGCGGCAGCGCTGCCAGCGCCCAGGGGAAGGGGCGCGGGGAGAGCGCCATA
>DASWRT010000130.1:0-2517 GCA_036403035.1 Allostellaceae bacterium
GCTTCCGCCTCGGCGCGGACGGGGAGGAAGAGGAAGAGGTCATCGTCCGCGAGGGGCAGGTCCTGCACATCCCCTCGAACCTGCCGCACAGCGCCGAAGCCCTCGAAGACACCGTCGACCTCGACGTCTTCACCCCGATCCGACAGGACTGGATCGACGGAACCGACAGCTATTTCCACGAGGACGGCAATCGACGGTGACGCAACACATGCGCCGGTGCTGACGCTCGCCGCCGGGCGCTTGCCGCGTCGCCGACGGTGGTGACGAGACGACGGACCGGCCACGATGCTCAGGACGCGGCCGTGTCTTCCCGGCCGTCAATGCTCCTCGTCGAGGCGGTCGGCGCCGCCCGGCAGTCCGGCTGGACGCGCGTAATCCGCCGCGGTCCGCGGGCGCGGGCGCGGCGGCCCGGCGTACGGGTCCGTCGGCGAGGATGCCTGCGCGATGATCCGGCAATCGGCGCACATGCGGATGCGGTCGATCATCGACGGCTCTGCGAACATCCAATGCTTGCCGGCCAGTTTCGCGATCACGCGCTCGACGGAGGTTTTCGTTCCGAACGGCTTGCCGCAGCGGATGCATTCCGCCGGTTCCTCCGTCTTGAGGACGACGGGGTTGCGCCGCTGGTCACCGAAGGCAAGCCTGGGTTCCAGCCCGATCGCGGCTTCCGGGCAAGTCGCCGCGCACAAGCCGCACTGAACGCACGCATCCTCGACGAACGACAGCGCCGGCTGGTCGGGAGCGTCCCGCAACGCACCCGTCGGGCAGGCCGGGACGCAGGAAAGGCACAGCGTGCAGCGGTCGATGTCGACGAGCACGCGGCCGAACGGGGCACCGGTGGGGAGAGCCAACGCGGCGCCTGGGGGCGGCGGGACCGGCGCACGTTCCCAAAGCGCATCGAAGCCGAGCTTCGTGATGTCGCGCTTGCCGCCCATCGGGAGGTGTCTCGCGACGAGTTCGTTGCCGCGATCGCTCCCATCCGGCATGGCGTCGAGCACTGTCGCCAGGGCGTCGGGATCGTCCGCTTCGATCAGTCCGGCAAGGCCGGGGAGACCATAGCCTAGCCCGGTAAGGATGGTGTCCGTCAGCGCGACCGACGAGCGCAACGCGGTCAAATCGGCATGCGTCCGGCCCGGCGCCAGCACACGAACGGCAGCGGCGCCGTAGGCGAAAGCGCATGACAGCGCGTCGATGCCGATCTGCGTGATCTCGTCGACGGCGACCGGCAGCACGCGGGCCGGCAGGCCATCGCCGAACCGGGCGAGCGCATGGATGAGCGGCTCGCCGTGCCGGCTGTCGTGTAGCAGGAGCACCGGGGTCTTGCCGCCTGCATCTCGGTAGCGCAGCAGCAGGGCGCGCAGGCGCTCCGCCAGTACCGCCGGCGGCGTCGGCGCGTATGTCGCGGCGCCGGTCGGGCATACGGCTGCGCAGGTGCCGCAGCCCGCGCAGACATACGGATCGATCGAGACGCCCTCGTCGCCCGCCGACGCGATCGCGCCGGTCGGGCATGCATCTAGGCAGTTCCTGCATCCGACCTTGCGCGAGCGGGAATGCGCGCAGATCGCGGCGTCGTAGGCGACATAGCGCGGCTTGTCGAACTCGCCGGTCAGATCCGCCGCCGCATAGACGGCTTCAGCGATCGCGAGGCGGTCTCCGGGATCGGCGCGCAGGTAGCCGTCGCGCTTCTCAGGGGCCGGGAATAGCGGTGTCCCGCCGGTGAGATCCACGATGATATCGCAGCGCGACGCGGCGCCGTTACGCACGGGAGCCTTGAACGCGAGGGCGCTCCGCGACGACGGCGCCGGCTCGGCGAAGCCGTCGATGGTCAGCTCGAACGCGCCGAGACAGCCGGACGCGCGCACGATCGTGCCCCGCACGATCGGAAACTCGGCCGCGCCGCGAAGCGGCGGAGCGATTTCGGCTGACCCGGTCAGCATCACGGTGACGTCCAGCCGGTCCTTGAGGCGCTCGGCGGCGTCGACCGCCACGTCGTCGCGGCCATAGACGAGCGCGACACCGTCGGAGCGCAGCGTGACGGTCGGCAGCATGGCGACCGTCACGGATCGTGCCGACGCGGCTGCGAGCAGGCCGGCGATCTTCGGAATTGCCGCGTCGGCCTCGCGCGACCAGCCGGCGGTCTCGCGGATATTGACGAAGGCGAGGAAGTCCGGATCGGATCGGCCGGCATCTTCGGCTTCGGCCTGGAATTGCGGAGCCTGCTGCGTACAGGCGACCAGCAGCGGCGGCTCCTGCGATCCGAGCGCCGCCCGGAACCGCTCGATCTGCGCACCGCAGAGCTGCGTCACGACGGAGATCGTTCCGTCGCCGCCGCACGCCTGGGCAAGACTCACGCCGTCGAGCGGCATCGTGCCCTCACAGTTGCAGACGAGCAGTTTGCGGCCGTTGATTTTCATGGCAGGGCCTCTTGCGCCCAAGGACGGCGGCGGTCGACTGGCATCGATGGCCGCCCGCGGCTATCATGAACCTCCATTATGCATGGAGCGCAGCATGTGGAGC
>DASWRT010000131.1:0-2002 GCA_036403035.1 Allostellaceae bacterium
CTCGTCGCTGCGTACCGGCGCAAGGACCTGTCGCCGGTCGCGGTGACGGAGGCGGTGCTGGCGCGGATCGCGGCGTGGGAGCCGAAACTGTGCGCGACCTATGCGCTCGACGCGGACGGCGCGCTGGCGGCGGCGCGGGCGTCGGAGGAGCGGTGGCGGCGCGGCGCGCCGGCCGGGCCGCTCGACGGCGTGCCGGTGACAGTCAAGGAGAACATCGCGACCAAAGGAACGCCGGTGCCGCTCGGCACCGCGGCGACCGTGCTGACGCCGGCCGCGGCGGACGCCCCGCCGGCGGCGCGGCTGCGCGAGTCGGGGGCGGTGATCCTCGGCAAGACGACGATGCCGGACTACGGGATGCTCTCCTCCGGCCTATCAAGCTTCCACAAGCTCGCGCGCAACCCGTGGGATCTCTCGCGCAACCCCGGCGGGTCGAGCGCGGGCGCCAGCGCGGCGGCGGCGGCCGGGTACGGCCCGCTGCATCTCGGCACCGACATCGGCGGCTCGATCCGGCTGCCGGCCGGCTGGTGCGGCATCGTCGGACTGAAGCCGAGCCTCGGCCGCGTGCCGATCGACCCGCCCTATATCGGCCGCGCCGCCGGGCCGTTGACCCGGACGGTCGCCGACACGGCGCTGCTGATGTCGGTGCTCTCGCGGCCCGACTCGCGCGACCATATGAGCCTGCCGCCGGCCGACATTCCCTGGCTCGACCTTGACCGGGACGTGAAGGGGCTGCGCATCGGCCTGCTGCTCGACGCCGGTTTCGGCCTGCCGCCCGAACCCGAGGTCAGGGCGGCGGTCGAGGCGGCGGCGCAGATTTTCGCGGGCGCCGGCGCGATCGTCGAGCCGATGGCGCCCTTCCTGACCCGCACGATGATCGACGGGCTCGATCAGTTCTGGCGCATGCGATCGTGGTCCGACCTGTCGACGCTGCCGCCGGACCGGCGCGCCAAGGTGCTGCCTTATATCCGGGCCTGGACGGAGGGCGCCGCCGGCCTGTCCGGGCCGGAGGTCTATCGCGGTTTCAGCCAGATCATCGAGATGCGCGCGGCGGCGGTCGCGGCATGCCGTCCCTACGATTACGTGATCTCGCCCTCCGCGCCGATGCCGGCCTTCGCGGCGGACCTGGCGAGTCCGCTCGACGATCCGGCGCGCCCGTTCGAGCACATCGCCTTCACCGTCGCCTTTAACATGTCCGAGCAGCCGGCGGTCTCGATCAATTGCGGCTACACGGGCGACGGGCTACCGATCGGGTTGCAGATCGTCGGCCCGCGCTTCGACGATCTCGGCGTCCTCAGAGTTGCGAAAGCCTACGAGGCGATGCGGCCCGCGCAACGTCCCTGGCCGCGGCTCTGACGGGTCGGGACGGCGATCCCCGGTCCGGCATCGACGATCTCGCCCTTTCAATCCGTCACCGAAACGGTCCCCCTTTATGTCTGTCAGCACCTTTCGTCCGCGCCGCCGGATGCCGTGGCAAGCCGGCTTCACGCTCGTGGAGCTTCTGGTTGTTCTTGCGATCCTCGGCCTGCTGGCGGCGATCGCGACGCCGCAGGTGCTGAAGCACCTGTCGGGAGCGAAGACGAAGACGGCGGCGCTGGAAGTGAAGAACCTCTCGACGGCGCTGGAGATGTTCCGCATCGACACCGGGCGGTTCCCGACGCAGCAGGAAGGGCTGGAGGCGCTGGTCAGGCCGGTGCCCGGCGTCGAGCGCTGGAACGGGCCGTACTTGCAGAAACCGACCGTGCCCGCCGACCCCTGGGGCAGCCCCTACCTCTACCGCTACCCCGGTCAGCACGGCGACTTCGACCTCTACTCGCTCGGTGCCGACAAGGCGGAGGGCGGCACCGGCGAAAACCAGGACGTCACGAGCTGGTAAGGGCAGCCGATGCATCCGCTGGAGCACGGCAGAGGACAGCGGAGGGGAGCGGCGGGCTTCACGCTGATCGAACTGGTCGTCGTGCTTGCGGTCATCGCCGTCGTTCTCGCGATAGCCGTCCCGAGCCTC
>DASWRT010000132.1:0-6018 GCA_036403035.1 Allostellaceae bacterium
GCGCGACCTCGTCCTTGATCTGCTCCCACTTGGTCGGATCGGTGCGCCGGCGCCGCTGCTGCTCTGCTGAACTCATGAAAAGGCCCGTTCGGAGATTGCATCCTCCGAACGGGCCTGTCGGAAACCCGGTTCCGTCGCGGCTCAGTTCGTCGGGGCCGGCGGGATCGTCTGCTGGAACTCGCGGAGCGCCGCGATGAACGTGCCCGGACGGAACTCCTCGTCCTTCGCCGTCGCGTCGTAGAGCTTGTTGAGCGACATGTTCGACGCCTTGAACTGCGCGTCCGTGACCATCCCGAGATTCTTCATCGCGTTGATGATCGAGGAGAGCGCCATCGTCGCCTGCTCGGCGGCGGCGTAGTCGACGTAGTCGTTCTTGTTGAGCCCGTCATTGACGACAGCGACGGCGAGGCCGCGGATGTCCTCGCGGGTGAAGTCGTGGCTTGCGAACTTGTCGACGAGCGACTTCGCGATGTCGCGGACCTGCCCGGCCTCGGCGACGCTCTTCTGCCGGCTCTCCGTCATCGCCTTGTGCAGCGCCAGCATGTGCTCGCCGAGCGCCTTGCCCGCGCCGGGGTCTACCCGCTCCGCGATGACGCGCAGCATCAGCGCGTTCGCGTCGTTGAACTTGATCACGCCCGGGCCGAGGCCGGTCGAGGCGCGCGGCTCCCACCGCACGTTCGACATCGGGTGGTGGCAGGCGTGGCAGTCGAAGAACACCAGCTCGGGATAGAGCCCTTCCGGGTTCCGCTTCGGATCGAGGTAGGCGTCCAGGATCTCGGTAAGCTGCATCGCCTGCCCGATCGCCCAGATCTGGACGCCGTTCGGCTGGCCCTTCCGCGTGACGTAGTCCTTGTCGACGATGTAGTGCGCCGGCTCGATCGCGGTGAAGGTATCCAGCTCGAAGGCGATTCGCGGATGCCCGGCGCCCATGATCCGGTGCGTCACGAACTTGTCCTTCGCGACGCCGACATGGCAGGACAGGCAGAGCTTGGCGCGCGCGATCGGGTCGTTCGTCGGGAACAGCCCGGCCTTCAGATTGTCCTGGTGCGAGCCGCCGGAAATATGGACGCCGAGCCAGCCGGACGCGCCGCCGTGGCAGGCCTCGCAACCGACGCCGTCGGAGATCTGGAATTGCCGGCCGCGATGGGCCTCGGGCACGTTGTTGGCGTGGCAGTTCAGGCATTCCGGCGCGGTGTGCGCGTTCGGCAGGCCGAGATTCTTCGCGATCCGCACCGACCGCTCGTCGAACAGCACCTTGTATGCCTTCGCGTGCCGGTCCTTCTGCGACCAGACCACGTACTCGTTCTGCATCACGTTCGAGTTCTTGAACGGCTCGACCGCGCCGTGGCAGGTGCTGCCGGCGCACGAGGTCACCCCGAGATGGGTGGCATCGCCGAATTGCGGCACCGTTTGTGCCATGGCCGGAACCGCGCCGCCGACCCCGATCAGGACGCAAATACCGCTCGCGCCCAAGGCACGACGAACCGCGCTACGCAACCCCATGACCTGCCCCCGCCGCCAGGTTTTGTGCTAATAACTCAAGTAGCTGATTTCTAAGTGACGAACTGTACCGGTAAAACTCTACTGAGCTTCGCGGCGGCGCGCAATCGCGACGCGCGAGCGCGCTGCCACTGATGTCGCCGGCATCCGAACACCGCATGATGAAGGATGAGTGAATACGGCCTGGCGGCGGGCGGCTTTCATGCCGCGGCATGGCTGGCCGCGGCGGCCGTCGCAGCGGCGGCCGGCGCGCTGGCGCTGCGCCACCGCTATGACCGCATCCTCGCGGCCGAGGCGGGCGCTGCCGCTCCGGCGGCCGGCCGGCGGCGGCGATGGCGCGACGATGGGCCGGAAGCGGCGGCTTCCCTCGTCGTCGCGCTGCTCGTCGCGGCGACGGCGCCGCTCGCATCACCCGAGATGCCGTGGGCGGCGGGGCTGCTCGGCTGGACGCTGCTCGCGCTGGCGCTGATCGACCGGCGGCACGGCATCCTGCCGGATGCGCTGACGCTGCCGCTGCTGCTCGGCGGACTGGCCTTCAACTGGCGCCTGGAGGGAGCGCCGCCCGCCGACTCGGCGATCGGCGCCGCCGCCGGCTATGCCGGCTTCGTCCTGATCCGCGCGCTCTACGGGCGGCTGCGCGGGCGCGAGGGGCTCGGTCTCGGCGACGCCAAGCTGCTTGCCGCCGCCGGCGCATGGCTCGGCTGGGCGGCGCTGCCGGCGGTAGTCGGCTTCGCCGCGGTGACGGCGCTCGCGACGGTGCTGGCGGCGCGGCTGCTGTCCGATGGAGAGGGCGCCGCGGCGGCGCTCGCCCCCGACAGGGAGATCCGATTCGGCCCGTTCCTGTGTCTGGCCGTCTGGGTGGTTTTTCTCTATCGTGACGCCGTCATCTATTAACGCTACCCGATGGATCTCGTCGACTTCCTGATCGAGCGCGGGACGCTCCCGCCGGTGCAGCGCGAGCGCGTGCGCGCGTTGCGCGAGGAGCGCGGCGAGAGCGAGCCTGTGATCCTCACCCGCCTCGGCCTGGTGCCGGAGCGCGAGATGGCCCGCAGCCTCGCCGCGTTCCTCGGCCTGAGTCTGGTCGACGAGAGCGCGTTTCCGGCCGAGCCGCTGCTCGCCGACCTGCTGGCGCCGGGCTTCCTCGCCCGCGCCCGCCTGCTGCCGCTGCGGATCGAAGCGGACGGCGGCAATGCCGGCAGCGGCGGCGGCGGTGCGCTGGTGCTGGCGATGGCCGACCCGACCGACAGGTTCGCGGTCGAGTCGATCCGGCTGCTGGTCGGGCGGAAGGTCGAACCCTGCGTCGCCGTACCGAGCGAGATCGACGCCGCGATTGCCCGGCTCTACGGCGGCGAGCCGTCCGCTGCGAGGCCGGCGGTGCTGCCGGCCGGCTCCTCCGGCGGCCTCGCGGCGGCAGTCGCGTCCGATCCCGAGGATCACCGGCGCCTCGCCGATTCGGCGAGCGAGGAGCCGGTCATCCGCTTCGTCAATTCGCTTGCCGCGCGGGCGGTGGCGGCGCGCGCCTCCGACATCCACATCGAGGCGGTCGAGAACCGGATCGCGCTGCGGCTCCGGATCGACGGCGTGCTGCGCGAGATCGAGCCGCCGCCGGCGAGCCTGCGCGCCAACATCGTCAGCCGCCTCAAGATCGTCGCGCAGCTCAACATCGCCGAGCGCCGGCTGCCGCAGGACGGCCGCTTCCGCATGGTGGTCGAGGGACGGGAGATCGACGTGCGCGTCTCGATCGTGCCGACGCTGCACGGCGAGAGCGTCGTGCTGCGGCTGCTCGACCGCGACCGCGCGCCGCTCGCCCTGCCCGACCTCGGCTTCAGCCCGGCGATCGATTCGGGGATCCGCGGGCTGCTCGACCACCCGAACGGCATCCTGCTGGTGACCGGACCGACCGGCAGCGGCAAGACCTCCACCCTCTATGCCGCGCTCCAGACGCTGAACGGGCCGGAGCGCAAGATCCTGACCGTCGAGGACCCGGTCGAGTACGAGATCGCCGGCATCAACCAGATCCCGGTGCGCCCGGCGATCGGCCTCACCTTCGCGACGCTGCTGCGCTCGCTGCTGCGCCAGGATCCGGACGTGCTGCTGGTCGGCGAGATCCGCGACCTCGAGACCGCTTCGATCGCCGTGCAGGCGAGCCTCACCGGCCATCTCGTGCTCTCGACCGTGCACACCAACGACGCGCCGAGCACGCTGACCCGCCTCATCGACATGGGGCTGGAGGATTACCTCCTGGCGTCGGTGCTGCGCGGCGTTCTGGCGCAGCGGCTCGTGCGACGGCTCTGCGCGGTTTGCCGGGAGCCCTACGAGCCGATGCCGGAGCTGGCGGCGCGCGCCGGACTCGCCACGCTGGCGCCGCCGGACGGAAGCGGCGGGCCGGTGCTGTACCGCGCGGTCGGCTGCCCGGCCTGCGCCGGCACCGGCTATCACGGGCGGACCGCGATCGCCGAACTGCTGGTGATGGACGAGACGATGCACCGCCTCGTCCTCGGCCGCAGCGACGCCGCCTCGCTGCGCCGCGCCGCGATCGAGTCGGCCGGGATGGAGGAGATGCGGCGCGACGGGCTGCGCAAGGCGCTCGCCGGCATCACCTCCTTCGAGGAAGTGATGCGGGTCGCGGGAGCCGGCTAAGAGTGCCCGTTTTCCGTTACCGCACGTTGCAGCCCTCCGGCGCGGTCGCCGAAGGGGAGATCGAGGCGCAGGACCAGCAGGCGGCCGTGGCGCGGCTCCAGGCCGGCGGCACCTATCCGCTGGAGATTGGCCCGGCGGCTGAACTCGCCGCTCTCGGCAAGCGCGGCGGCAAGCGGCTCTCCGCGGCGGAGCTGGCGCTGTTCACCCGCGAGCTGGCGACGCTGCTCGGCGCCGGGCTGCCGATCGACCGCGCACTCGGCATCGTCGGAGCGCTGCGCGGCACGTCGCGGCTCACCGAGGTCTCCACCGCGCTCAGGACCGGCCTCGCCGCCGGCGAATCGTTCTCCGCGCTCTGCGCGCGGCAGCGCGCCTTCCCGCGGCTTTACGCGGTGATGGCCGCGGCCGGCGAGGCGAAGGGCGACCTTGCGGGAGCGCTCGACCGGCTGGCGACGCTGCTGGAACGCAGCCGGGCCGTCGCCCAGTCGGTCGTCTCGTCGCTGATCTACCCGGCGAGCGTCACGGTCGTCGCGCTGCTGTCGACGGTGTTCCTGCTGACTTTCGTGCTGCCGCGCTTCGAGGTGCTGCTGCGCGACCTGCGGCACGAACTGCCGCCGGCGACGCGGATCATGCTGGCGGCGGCGCACGGGTTCCAGACATACGGACCGGCGGTGCTCGTCGTGCTCCTCCTCGCCGCGCTGCTGTTCACGGTTCGGCTGCGCACCGCGCCGTCGTTCCGCCTCGCTGTCGACCGGCGGTTGCTGCGCCTGCCGGTCGTCGGCTCGCTGCTCCTCAAGGTCGAGGCCGAACGGTTCGCCCGGCTTGCCGGCGGATTGCTCGCCGCCGACGTGACGGTGCCGCGGGCGGTGGCGACGGCGCGCGAGGCCAGCGCCAACCGCGCCGTCGGCATGGCGCTGGCGGCGGCGCAGGAGGGGATCGAGCGCGGCGACGGCGTCGCCGCTTCGCTCGCCGCACCGGGCGTGCTGCCGGATCTGCTGATCGAGCTGGCGCGGGTCGGCGAGGAGACCGGGCGGCTGCCGGAGATGCTCGCCAAGGCCGGCGACGTGCTGAAGCAGGAGATCGACGTCACGGTGAACCGGCTCGTCGCGCTCCTGACGCCGGCAAGCACGATCCTGCTCGGCCTCGTGGTCGGCGGGCTCATCCTCGGTGTGTTCAATGCGATCCTCGACGCCTACGACCTCGGGTTCTGAGCGGCGACGGCGGCGGCAGGGAAGCGACGGCGGCGAACGCGGCTTCACGCTGATCGAGCTGCTGGTCGTGCTGGCGATCCTGGCGCTGCTTGCCGGAGTCGTGGCGCCGCGCGTCCTCGGATATTTCGGCCGGGCGAAGACCGACACATCAGTGCTCCAGCTCGAAACCATGTCGGCGGCGCTCGACATGTTCCGCCTCGATCTCGGCCGCTACCCGACGACGCAGGAGGGAGTGGCCGCGCTGGTCGCGGCGCCGGGCGGCGGCGCGGCGGGCTGGCGCGGTCCCTACGTCAAGGGCGCGGGCGTGCCGGTCGACCCGTGGGGCCGCCCGTACCTGTACCGCAGCCCCGGCGGCAACGGGCGCCCCTATGACCTCTTCACCCTCGGCGCCGACGGCGCGCCGGGCGGCGACGGCGAGAACCGGGACGTCTACGCGCGATGAGCGGCGACCTGTCACGCGAGCTTTGTCCCGATGCCGACGGAGGGACTCCGAATCGGGGATCGGGGGGATGGTGGGGGATCGGGGGGACAAAAAGACCTACGCTTAAACGCGAAGGGTTCGCAAAGGACGCGAAGGTCAGAGTTCAGGCGCGCCAAAGGCGCGCAATAAAATTCTTTCGCGCCGCTAGCTTGCTCTTTGCGTCCTTCGCGTTAAAGCGTTCCTTTTTCC
>DASWRT010000133.1:0-8533 GCA_036403035.1 Allostellaceae bacterium
CTCTAAGCCAGGAGGGTTGCCGCAATGGGATTGCTCGTCGACGGCCAGTGGCGCGACCAGTGGTACGACACCAAAAGCACGGGCGGCAGGTTCGTCCGCCAGGAAAGCGCGTTCCGCGATTGGGTGACCGCCGACGGCGGCAGCGGCTCCGGGTTCCGGGCCGACGCCGGACGCTACCACTTATACGTGTCCTACGCCTGCCCCTGGGCGCACCGGACGCTGATCGTCCGCGCGCTGAAGGGATTGGAGGAAACCATCCCCGTCACGGCGGTCGACCCGCTGATGCTGGAGAACGGCTGGAGCTTCGGTGACGCCGCGCCGGACCCGGTCAACGGGAAGCGCCACCTCTACGAGATCTATGCGCTGGCGAAGTCGGACTATACCGGCCGCGTCACCGTTCCCGTGCTGTGGGACCGCGAGCGGCGGACGATCGTCAACAACGAATCGTCCGAGATCATCCGCATACTGAACGGCGCGTTCGACGCCTTCGCGGGCAGGACGCTTCCCGATCTCTATCCGGCGGACCTCGCCGCCGAAATCGACGCGGTGAACGCCCGCGTCTATGACGGGGTCAATAACGGCGTCTACAAGGCCGGGTTCGCGACGCGGCAGGATGCGTACGAGGCGGCGGTCCACACCTTGTTCGAGACGCTGGACTGGCTGGAGGAGCGGCTGGGCCGCGGGCGCTGGCTGATGGGCGACCGGCTGACCGAAGCCGACATCCGGCTCTTCACGACGCTGATCCGCTTCGACGCCGTGTATTACGGCCACTTCAAGTGCAACCTGCGGCACGCCTACGAATACCCCAACCTGTGGGGCTTCACGCGCGACCTCTACCAGCTTCCGGGCGTCGCCGGGACGGTGCGGTTCGACCACATCAAACGCCACTATTACATGAGCCACCGCACCATCAACCCGACGCAGATCGTGCCGGTCGGCCCGGTGCTGAACCTCGCGGCGCCGCATGGCCGCGGCTGACGGTGCCCGCTCGGCGACGGCCCGCCGGACGAGCGCCGGACGCTCCGCGGCGGCGCTGATCCTTGTCCTGGCCTCGTGCCTCGCGGTCGGCGGACTGGCCGCCTCGGCGACGGCGCGCGGCGTGCGGGACTGGTATCCGGCGCTGGCGAAGCCGTCCTGGACCCCGCCGGACGCCGTGTTCGCGCCGGTCTGGACGGTGCTCTACGTCATGATGGCGGTGGCGGCGTGGCAGGTCTGGCGCTCGGCCGGGCACAGCGGACGCGGCGCGGCGCTGGCGCTCTTCGCGATCCAGCTCGCGCTCGACTGCGCATGGTCGTTTTTCTTCTTCGGCATGCGCTCGGTCGGCGGCGGGCTTGCCGACATCGTCCTGCTGTTGGCGGCGATCATCGCTACCGTCCTAGCCTTCCGCCGCGTGCGGCCGCCCGCGGCGCTGCTCCTGCTTCCCTATCTCGCCTGGGTCGGCTATGCGACGGCCCTCAACGTCGCGATCTGGCGCATGAACTGATGCGGCTCCGCGTTCTCGTCGGCACCCTGATCCTGGTCTTCGGCCTCGCCGCCTACGCGCTTACGGGGATGAGCCTCGCCGTGCGCGTGCTGCCGGACAACCTGATCATCGAGACGCTGTTCTACGCCGTCGCCGGAGTCGCATGGGTGTTGCCGGCCGCGAAGCTCACACGATGGATACAGGAGGCGCCGCCGGGCCGGCGCCGGTGATGCCGAACCGGCATCGGCAGTAGTGCATCGCTCTCCCGTAGGGCGTTTCATTCACGGCGATTTTTTCATCGGACGATGCGGCTCCTCCCTTGTTGAATTGAGCGAATAGTGCCCGCGTCGGGGCTCGCGCTCCACGCCGGCAGTCCACTCCCGATGGACGAAGGAGGACGCCCATGACACTTCCGATCGCCACGCAGCGGCCGTGGTACCGCGTCGCACGCCGCCCCACGGCGCCGGCGATGCTGGCGGCGACGGTACTGGCGCTCGCTGGTTGCGCGAGCGGCGGCCAGCCTCCGACGGCGGAACTGGCGGTTACGCAGTCGACGATCTCGGAGGCCGAGCGTGCCGGCGCCGTGCAGTACGCGCCGGTCGAACTCAATCGGGCCCGCCAGAAGCTCGACGCCGCGCAGCAGGCCGTCCGCGCGGAGAAATACGAGCAGGCCCGCAGCCTTGCTTCGGAAGCCGAAGCCGACGCCAAGCTCGCTCGCGCGAAGACGGACGCGAGCCTCGCCGAAAAGTCGGCCAGCACCGTCAATCAGGACATCAGCACGCTGCGGCGCGAGGCGGTGCCGTCGGCCGGAACGTCGACGATGCCGCCGACGATGGTGCCGATGTCGCCCGGTGGCGGCGCGATGGGCAGACCCGGCATGACGCCGCCGCTGCCCTCAAGCGCCAGCCCCCCCAATGGCTGAGGGAGGAGGACAACCGATGAACGCAAATCGCTTCCGCTGCCCGCCGTCGCCGACCGCCGGCCGGAGCATGCTTCTCGCCGCGGCCGCGGCGATGACGTTCGGGCTCGCCGCCTGCACCGGGCCGACGCCGAATCCCAATCTCGACGCCGCGACGCAAGCGGTTAATACCGCCTCGAACGACCCGCAGGTCATGAAGAACGCGCCGCTCGAACTGCAACAGGCGCGGCAGTCCCTCGACCGGTCGCAGTCGCTGTGGCGCCAGGAGGAGGACAGGACCGCGGTCGACCACTACGCCTATCTGGCGCAGCGGCAGGCCGAGACCGCGCAGCAGACGGCGCGGCTCAAGGAGGCGCAGTCGGCGGTCGCCGATGCCGACGCGAAACGCGCCCAGGCACTCCTCGCGGCGCGCACGACGGAAGCCCAACAGGCGCATCAGCAGGCGGCCATGGCGCAGAACCGCGCCCAGACGCTGGAACAACAGCTCCAGCAACTACAGTCGGACCAGAATGCTGACAAGGGCGCCGTCCTGACGCTCGGCAGCAATATCCTGTTCGACGTCGACGGCACGACGCTGAAGCCTGGCGCCTTTCCCGCGATCAACCAGATCGCGTCGTACCTGAAGCAGCATCCGGACCGCACGGTGACGATCGAGGGCTTCACCGACAGCACGGGAAGCAGCGCCCACAACGACCGGCTGTCGCAGGAGCGCGCCGAAGCGGTGCGCGCGGCGCTGGCCCAGGCGGGCGTCGACACCTCGCGAGTCATGGCGCGCGGCCTCGGCCAGTCGCAACCGGTAGCGTCGAACGACACGGCGGCAGGACGGCAGTTGAACCGGCGCGTCGAGGTGCTGATCTCCGACCGGAGCGGCAACATGCCGGGACAGGCATTGAGCGGCTCGTCCGGTCGCGGCGGCTGAGGCTGACAGTCCTCCGACTTTGACGGGATGATGGCGGCGGCCAAGCAATAGTCTCCGGCCGCCGCCGCGCCCCGTCAGAAGGTCGGCAGCCCGCCGTCTTCGCCGGGTTCCCACTCCTTTCGAACCTGCTCCTCGACAGGCTGCCCGGCCGGCGTCTCGGCGCTGTGCGCAGCGCCGCCCCCTCCCGCCGTCGAAGATGCCGCGCCGTCACCGCTACCGCCATTGCCGACAAGGTGATCGATCACCGACTTGTCCCGCACGTGACGGCGGTGGGTCCGGTCGCTGTCGCTGCGTTTCGCTTCGTCACTCATAGCATTTCCTCACGACGCCCTTTTTATCCCTGACCTTTCAACTCGCGGGCATCGCGCCCGGTTCCGATCTGCGACCGCTCTTGCTGTGCATTCCGCCTATCGCCGGAGCTGATATGCGTGGCAAATGGTGCCGGCCGTCGATCGGGACGGCATCGGCGAGAGGAATGCGGCATTGGTCGATCTGGTTACGGGAGCGAGCGGGTTTCTCGGCCGGCGCCTTGCCGAGATGCTCAGCGATGACGGCCGCGAGGTGCGGCTGCTCGCCCGCGAGAGCAGCCGGCTTGACGCGTTCGCCGCCCGCGCCGGCTTCGAGATCGCGCGCTGCTCGTTCACCGACGCCGAGGCGCTGGCGCGGGCGATGGACGGCGTAGGCGTCGTCTACAACTGCGCCGGCCATTCGTCCGATTGGGGGCGCTGGAGCGACTTCAAAACGGCGAACGTCGACAACGTCGCCGCCCTGCTCGAAGCGGCGCACCGCTCCGGTTCGGTCGAGCGCTTCGTTCATGTCAGCACGACCGACATCTACGGCTACCCGGTGCAGCCCTGCGACGAGACGTTCGGCTTCCGGGACATCGGCCTGCCCTACAACCGGAGCAAGGGCATGGGAGACGAGTTGGCGCTCGCCTTCCACCGCGAACGCGGCCTGCCGGTGACGGTGGTGCGTCCGGCGACGATCTTCGGCCCGCGCAGCAAGGACTGGGTTGTCGAGCTGGGCAGGCTGCTGCTCGCGGGACGCGCCCTCACTGTCGACCACGGACGGACGCCGGCCGGCCTCGTCTATGTCGATGACGTCGTCCATGCGATGACGGGTCTCGCCGCGGCCGCGGCGGCGGCCGGCGAGGCATACAACGTCGTCGACCCGACCGAGATCACCTGGCGCGGCTACTTCGACGCAGTGGCGGACGCTCTCGGCGCACGCCGTCCGCGCCTCAACATCGCCGCGCCCGCGGCGCTCGCCATCGGCCGGGTGTGCGAAGGCGCCTACCGGCTGCTCGGCGCCACGTCCCGGCCACTCTTCACCCGGCATGTCGTGTTCCTGCTCACACGGACGCAGCAGTACGACACGTCGAAGCTCCGGGCCGCGACGAACGGGTTCCCGGTCGTCGGCGCCACGCAGGGCCTAAGCCGAACGATCGAATGGCTGAATTCAGCCGAGGGCGTAAGGTTTCTGAAAGGTACCGCCCAGTGAACATCCAGCCTGCCGTCTGCAAACTCGGCCGCAATCTCTATCCTTAATATTTCATTTACCAACTCTCGTTATAACTTTTCCGGATTGTTTCTCCCTCTATATTTTTGCGATCGCGATTGTTTGTTGGGGCCCACCGATTTTATTGAAATTGCGCGAAATGCCGCCGCTATGCTAGAGATGGGCGTTATCCGAAATTGTTGGTTTCCGGGGTAGGTCGATGAATAACCCACGAGTGGAACGGATCCTCGATATCCTGGCCAAGGAGACGTTCGTCGATCGTGCCAAGCTGGTGCCCAAAGCGACGATCGAGGAACTCGGCATCGCTTCGCTCGATGTGATTCAGGCGATCTTTGCCCTGGAAACCGAGTTCGACGTCGAGATCCCCGTCACCGGCGACAGCGCCGGCGGAGTTGAATTCTCGACCGTCCAGGATCTCGTCGATCACGTCATCAGGGTGATCGAGCGGAGCGGTCCGGCCGAAAAAGCGCGGAAGCGCGCCTGAGCGAGAGGGGCGTCGACGCCTGTGCCACGCGTTGCGATTACCGGGCTCGGTGCGGTTTCCGCGCTCGGCCCTGACGTTCCGTCGCTCTGGGATGGTGTCGTCGGCGGCAGCGTCGGGATCGGCCCGATTGCGAATATCCCGACCGACCGGCTCGGCGTGCGGATCGCCGCCGAGGTCCGGGGTTTCGACCCCGCCCGGCATTTCGACCCGCGCCGCATCCCGATGCTCGACCGCGGCACGCAGTTCGCCGTCGTCTCGGCACGCGAGGCGATGAAGGATGCCGGCCTTTCCATCGCCGGCGGAGCCGCGGCGCAGCGCGCCGGCGTCATCTGCGGCGCGACCGCGGGCTGGAGCACGCTCGACGAGTCCTACGACCAGTTCTACGGCAAGGGCATCAACCGGCTTCATCCGCTGACGATCCCGCGAATCATGGGCAACGCGGCGGTCAGTCAGATCACGATCGAGCACGGCATCCGCGGCCCCGCCTTCACCATATCGTCCGCCTGCGCCTCGGCGGCGCACGCAATCGGCATCGCATTCCAGATGGTGCGCAGCGGCGCGATCGACGCCGCGATCACGGGCGGCAGCGACGCGTCGATCGTACCCGGCGTGCTGAAGGGCTGGGAGGCGTTGCGCGTGCTGAGCGCGGATACCTGCCGGCCGTTCTCGAAGAACCGCAGCGGCCTCGTCATCGGCGAGGGCGCCGGGGCGCTGGTGATCGAGAATCTGGAGATGGCGCAGGCCCGCGGCGCGCGCATCTATGCCGAACTCGTCGGCTTCGGCATGACCGCCGATGCCCACGACATGACGGCGCCCGACGCGGCGAGCGCCGGCCGCGCGATCACGGATGCCCTGACCGACGCCGGTATCGCGCCGGCGGACGTCGATTACGTCAATGCGCACGGCACGGGAACGCGCCTCAACGACAGCACCGAGGTCGCCGCCCTCCGCTCCGCCCTCGGCGACCACCTGCGTTCCGTCGCCGTGTCCTCGACGAAATCGATGCTCGGGCACGCGCTGGCCGCGGCGGGCGCGCTGGAAATGATCGTCACGACGCTTGCGCTCCACCACGGGATCATACCGCCGACCATGAACAGCGATCAGTTCGACCCGGAATGCGAGATCGACCGCGTTCCGCACGAGGCGCGCCGCGCGGCGATCGACGTCGCGATCTCGAACTCGTTCGCGTTCGGCGGGCTCAATGCCGTCCTCGTCGCGCGGCGGGTCGGGCCATGACCGATCGGGCGGATGTGGAGCCCACTGGCGACGGCAGCGTCGGCGAGCCGGGAAGCGCCCACGGGACAGTCAGCTTCGCTCCCGACATTCCGGCGGAGCATTACCGGTTCGAGCTGCATCCCGGGTATATCGCCGCCAAGTCCGTCGAGCACGAGCTGTTCGGCAGCGGCCTCGCGAACCCCTACTTCCGCAGGATCGAGGGCTTTGCCGCAGGGACGGCGACGATCGGCGGCCGACCGCTGATCAACTACGCCAGCTACAACTATCTCGGCTTCTGCGGCGACCCCCGGGTTTCCAAGGCGGCCGTCGAGGCGATCGAGCGCTATGGCACCTCGGTGTCGGCGAGCCGCATCGCCTCGGGCAACCGGCAGATCCACGAGGAACTGGAGGCGGAGCTCGCGCAGCTACTCGGCACCGACGACGCGGTCACCTTCGTCAGCGGTCACGCGACGAACGTGACGGTCATCGGTCATCTGTTCGGCCGCAAGGACCTGATCCTCCACGACGCCCTGATCCACAACTCGGTGATGCAGGGCTGCCTTCTCTCCGGCGCCAAGCGGGTCAGCTTCCCGCACAACGACTGGACCGCGCTCGACCGCATCCTTACGCAGCACCGCCGCGACTTCGAACGGGTGCTGATCGTGATCGAAGGCGTCTACAGCATGGACGGCGACATGCCGGACCTGCCGCGCTTCGTCGAGCTGAAGCAGCGCCACAAGGCCTTCCTGATGATCGACGAGGCGCATTCGCTCGGCGTCGTCGGGCGGACCGGCCGCGGGCTGGCGGAGCATTTCGGGGTCGCCCCCGGCGACGTCGACCTGTGGATGGGAACGCTGAGCAAGACGCTGGCAAGCTGCGGCGGCTATATCGGCGGCAGCCGCGAGATGATCGATTACCTGCGCTACACGGCGCCCGGATTCCTGTTCAGCGTCGGCATGTCGCCGCCGGATGCCGCGTCCGCGCTGGCGGCGCTCCGGCTGATGCAGCAGGAGCCGGAGCGGGTCGCACGGCTCCAGGCGCGGGCGGAGCAGTTCATCGAGCTCGCCAAGGCCGCCGGCCTCGACACCGGCCACAGCCGAGGCACCGCGGTCATCCCCGTCGTCGTCGGCGACTCGGGGCTGGCCCTTTTCCTGTCGCAGGCGCTGTTCGAACGCGGCATCTTCGCACTGCCGATCGTCCATCCGGCGGTGCCGGCGCGCAACGCCCGCGTCCGCTTCTTCCTGACGACGCTGCACACCGAGGAGCAGATCGCGCACACCGTCGCCGAGGTCGCCGACGTGCTGCGGAAACAAGCTGCGGTTGCCTGACGACACCCCCGGCACTCGGGAATACGATCGACAGTCGGCGCCGTGAAACGGTATTGAGGATCGGTCGTTCGTCACCCAGCCAATCAGCTCCGAGGTGCCATCTTGACGATCCGCCGTGCTTTGACGTTTCTGCCGCTGCTACTTGCCGCCGCCTTGCCCGTCACCCCGGCATCTGCACAGGAAAGCGGTGGCGGAGGCGGGATTGTCGACGAGGTCAAGATCGGCGCCCTGGCGCATGACGTGACGTTGGGCGGCAGGCACGTCGAGAGCGGTGTCGACATCAACGCCGAGCTGCTGTTCAAGTCGCCGTCGTTCCTGAGCTTCGCCTTCTCGCCGCGGCCGCATATCGGCGGCAGCGTGAACTCGGACGGCAACACCGATCAGGTCTATCTCGGCCTGACGTGGGAAGCGACGGTGTTCCGCGGCATCTTCCGGCAGAGCGACAGGCTGTTCGCCGATCTCAGCCTGGGCGGCGCCTATCAGGACGGCTATCTCGACGGCGCGCCGGAGGGGCGCAAGCGCCTGGGATCGTCGATCCTGTTCCGCGAGAGCGTCGAACTCGGGTACGGCCTGACGCCTGCAATCAGCCTGTCGGCCTTCGTAGACCATATCTCGAACGCCAATCTCGCCAGCCACAACGCCGGCATCACCAACGTCGGCGGCCGTATCGGCTACAAGTTCTAAAAAC
>DASWRT010000134.1:0-24415 GCA_036403035.1 Allostellaceae bacterium
GCGGCTCCTGGAGGAGCCGAGCCGCATCGCGGGCGGGGCAATCCGTTTCCGCGGCGACGACGTGCTGGCGATGCAGGGCGGGGAGCTTCGGAGCCTGCGCGGCGGCAAGGTCGCGATGGTCTTCCAGGACCCGATGCAGTCACTGAATCCGGTGCTCCGCATCGCGCGGCAGCTCGTCGAGACAATGGAGGTGCACGGCCGGTACAACCGGCGCGAGGCGTCACGGCGCGCCGTCGGCCTGCTCGGCCGGATGGGCATCACCGCGCCGGAACGCGCCATAGCGGGATACCCGCACCAATTCTCGGGCGGCATGCGGCAGCGCGTGATGCTCGCGATGGGGTTCAGCAACGAGCCGGCGCTGCTGCTCGCCGACGAGCCGACGACGGCGCTGGACGTCACGATCCAGGCGCAGATCCTCGACCTGCTGCGCGAACTCAACCGCGATTTCGGCACCGCGATCGTCCTGATCAGCCACGATCTCGGCGTCATCGCCAATGTCTGCGCGCGCGTCGTCGTGATGTACGGCGGCGAGGTCGTCGAGGAAGGCCGGACCGAGGACATCCTCGCCGATCCGAAGCACCCTTACACCTGGGCGTTGATCAACGCGGTGCCGCGGCTCGATCGCTACGATCCGACAAACAAGCGCCTGACGACGATCGAAGGAGCGCCTCCCGATCCGCTCGCATGGCCCACCGGCTGCCGCTTCGCGGCGCGTTGTCCGTTCCGCGTCGAACGATGCGACGAGCACCCGGCGCTCGCCGAGGTGGCGCCCGGCCGGAAGAGCCGCTGCTGGATCACACAAGCCGGCGCAACCCTGCCGGAGCCCGGCGCCGCGCCGGATCGCCCGGCCAAAGCTGCCTCCGCGCCGCGCGCCAGCGCGTTCGGGCGGACCGATGCGGCGGCGGTAAGCCGCGGCGAGCGGCTGCTCGAAGTGCGCGGGCTGGTGAAGCATTTCCCGCTGCCGCGCGACGGGCTTTTCGGCAAGCGACGCGTCGTGCATGCCGTCGACGGCGTCGATCTCGACGTCGCGCAGGGCGAGACCGTCGGGCTCGTCGGCGAGTCCGGCTGCGGAAAGTCAACCGTCGCGCGGCTCGTCACACGCCTCCACGAGCCGGACCAAGGCTCGATCGTCTTCGCCGGAAAGGACATCGCGCACGCGTCGCCGGCCGAGATCCATCCGCTGCGGCGACGGATGCAGATGGTGTTTCAGGATCCCTACGCGTCTCTGAATCCGCGCATGACCGTCGGCGAGATGCTCGGCGAGTCGCTGCGCTTTCATCGGATAACGCAGGGTGCGCAGGCGACGCGGGAGCGCATCGCCGACTTGCTCGCGACCGTGGGCCTGAGCCCGCGCGCCGCCGACCGCTACCCGCATGAATTCTCGGGCGGGCAACGCCAACGCGTCAGCATCGCGCGCGCGCTCGCCGTCGGCCCGGACCTTATCGTGGCGGACGAGCCGATTTCGTCGCTCGACGTCAACATCCAGGCACAGATCATCAATCTCTTCGTCGATCTCCAGGAGCGGTTCGGCCTCGCCTACCTGTTCATCGCGCACGATCTCGCCGTCGTGCGGCACATCTCCGACCGCATCGTCGTGCTCTATCTCGGCAAGGTGATGGAGATCGCGCCGGCGGCGAAACTGTTCGAGGCGCCGCTGCACCCCTACACGCGCTCGCTGATCTCGGCGGTGCCGATCCCGGACGTCGCGGTCGAGCGGCGGCGGCAACGGCTGAAGCTCGGCGGCGAACCGCCGAGCGCGGTCGCCCCGCCGAGCGGCTGCCGCTTCCGAACGCGCTGCCCGATCGCCCAACCGATCTGCGCCGAGGCCGTCCCGCCGCTCGCGGAGCATGTGCTCGGCCAGTGGGCCGCCTGCCATTTCCCTGGACAGAACTGAGGAGCGAGGATGCCCGTGCGATGCGTCACGGCCGACGACGCGGTCAAGCTGGTGCGGGACGGCGATACCGTCCTGATCGGCGGCTCCGGCGGCGGCCACGCCGTGCCGGAGGAGCTGATGGCGGCGCTCGGCCGACGCTTTCTTACCGAGGGAGCGCCGCAAGGCATCACTTCACTCCATCCGGTCGGTCTCGGCGACGGCAAGTCTTCCGGCGCCGGGCATTTCGCGCATGAGGGACTGCTGAAGCGCATCGTCTGCGGCACGTTCGTGAACTCGCCCGCGATCTCCGACCTTGCGATGGCGAACAAGATCGAGGCGTACACGCTGCCTCAGGGGGCGCTGTCGCAGCTTACCCGCGAGATGGCGGCCGGGCGGCCGGGCCTGCTGACCCGGACCGGGCTGCACACCTTCATCGATCCCCGGCACGGTGGCGGCCGCCAGAGCGAGAGCGCGACCGAAGACCTCGTCGAGCTGGTGAATTTCGCCGGCCGCGAGCACCTGTTCTACAAGCCGTATCACGTCGACGTGGCCTTGCTGCGCGGCACGACGGCGGACGAGGACGGCAACGTGACGATGGAGCACGAGGCCGTATTCGGCGAAATGCTCTCGATGGCGCAGGCGACGCGCCGCTGCGGCGGGGTCGTGATCGTGCAGGTGAAGCGGCTCGCGAAGGCCGGGCTCCTGCCGGCGAAGCAGGTGAAGATTCCCGGCATTCTCGTCGACCTCCTCGTCGTCGAGCCGGAGCAGCGCCAGACCTATCTCTCGGCGCACAATCCCGCCTATGCCGGCGAGATCAAGGTGCCGCTCTCCGAGATGCCGCGCCTGCCGCTGGACCCACGCAAGGTGATCGCGCGCCGGGCTGCGATGGAGTTGTTCCCCGGCGCGATCTGCAATCTCGGGTCCGGGATCTCGACCGGGATCGCGAACGTCGCGGCGGAGGAAGGAATTCTCGACGAGGTCTGCCTGACCAACGAGCAGGGGCTGATCGGGGGAGCCCCGGCCTCCGGCAACGAGGCGGGCGCGTCGCGCAATTATTCGGCGATGATCGATCAGCCCTACCAGTTCGACTTCTACGACGGCGGCGGCCTCGATCTCGCCTTCCTCTCGTTCGCCGAATTCGACGCCGCCGGCAACGTCAATGTCAGCCGGTTCGGCGGGCGCATCATCGGCGTCGGCGGATTCGTCAACATCAGCCAGAACGCCCGCATCGTAATCTTCAGCGGCACCTTCACTGCCGGCGCGTGCGACATCGCGTGGCCGGGCGGGCAGACACGGATCGCCCGCGACGGTCCGCACCGGAAGCTCGTCGCTGATGTGGAACAGGTCTCGTACAGCGGCGCCTTCGGGCGGGAGAACGGGCAGCGCGTGCTCTACGTCACCGAGCGCGCGGTGTTCCGCATGGCGGCCGGTGGGATAGAGCTGATCGAAGTGGCGCCGGGGATCGACATCGAGCGCGACATCGTCGGGCGGATGAGTTTCCGGCCGGCAGTCGCCGAGAATGCCCGCCCGATGGACCCGCGCCTCTTCATGCCGGAGCCGATGGGACTGGCGGTCGATGTCCTGGCGAAGCCGCAACGGCAGCGCTCGCCGCGGCTCGACGAGTTCGAGACGATGAGGATGGCCGCCCAATGAGCATCAGCAACATTAGCCCCGCCCCCGCCCCGGTCGACGGCGAGACCCGGCTTTTCGTGATCGTCGGCGCCCCGATCGCTCAGGTGCGTTCGCCGCAGACATTCAATCCGCGCCTCCGCGACGCCGGCCGCAACGCCGTCATGGTGCCGCTCCACGTCCCGCAGGCGCAGTTCGAAGCGGTGCTCCCGGCATTGAAGGTGCTCCGCAACCTCGACGGCATTGTCGTCACCGTGCCGTTCAAGACGCGCGCGCTCGCCTTGGCGGACACGGTGCTCGCAACCGGCGAGCGGGTCGGCGCCATCAACGCGCTGCGGCGCGAGCCGGACGGCACATGGACCGGCGACATGTTCGACGGCCGCGGTCTGATCCGCGGGTTGCGCGAGCGCGGCCATGAGATCGCCGGCCGCCGCGTGCTGCTGCTGGGCGCGGGCGGCGCCGGCAGCGCCACCGGCTTTGCACTTGCCGAGGCCGGAGCGGCGGAGATCACGGTCCACGAGATCGACGCAGCGAAAGCCGAGCGTCTCGCGGCAGGGATTCGCGCCGCGCATCCCGCGTGCCGCGCGGTTGCCGGACCACCCGACCCGGCCGCGCACGACATGCTGGTCAATGCGACGCCGATCGGCATGGCCGATGCGCCGCACATGCCGGTCGCCTTCGGTCGCTTCGACCCGGCGCTCCTCGTCTGCGACGTCATCATGAAACCGGAAGAGACGCCGCTGCTGCGTCACGCGATGGAGTGCGGCTGCATCGCCGTCGGCGGGCGCGCAATGCTCGACGGTCAAGTCGACGAGGTGCTGCGGTTCTTCCGCATCGAAACATAGAGAGGGAGCGAGATGATCGACATCCATATCAGCCCGGGCGAGCACGCCGAATTCTCGAAAACGATCGGCGAGAGCGACGTCAATCTCTTCGCGGGCCTCACGGGCGACTTTGCACAGATCCACATCGACGCCGCGTTCGCCAGCCGGAACGGGTTCGGCCAACGGATTGCGCACGGGGTACTTGTGCTCGGCCTGCTCTCGACGACCTCGTCGATGATCTCGCAACGCTCGATCGAACGGGGCTGCAAGGGAGTCCCGGTGTCGCTCGGCTACGACCGGATCCGGTTTCTCAAGCCCGTCCTGCTCGGCGACACGATCACGGCCCGCTACACCGTCGAGAGCGTCGATGTGGAGAAAGCGCGGACACGGTCGAAGATCGAGGCGGTCAACCAGCGCGGCGAATTGTGTCTTGCCGGCGAGCACATCATGAAATGGATCGAGCCGCAGGCATGATCTTCCTGACGCACCCCACCGAAGCGCGCGAGAAGTATTACGGCGCGAAGGCGCTGGCCGGCCTGGAGGCGCTCGCCCCCGTGCGCCGCAACCCGCACGACCGGCCGCTCTCGACGGATGAGCTGGTCGAGGCGGCGGCGGGCTGCCGGGTTATCGTCTCCGACCGGCAGACGCCCGGCGAGGCGGCGATCTTCGAACGCCTGCCCAATCTCGCCGCCTTCGTGCGCTGTGCGGTGGACATCCGCAACGTCGACGTCGCGGCGGCGAGCCGGCGCGGCGTGCTCGTCACGCATGCGAGCGCCGGCTTCATCGCTTCGGTCGCCGAACTCGCCGTCGGGTTCATGATCGACCTCGGACGCCATGTGACCGATGCCGCCCTGACGTCCCGGACCGGCAAGATGCCGAGCGCACGCATGGGACGGCAGCTCAAGGGGAGCACGCTCGGCATCATCGGCTACGGTGCGATCGGCCGGTACCTCGCCGACCTCGGCGTCGCGTTCGGGATGCGCGTCCTGGTGAGCGATCCGCATGCCGAAGTTACGAATCCCGGCCTTATCCAGGTGAACCTTTCGCGATTGCTTGAGCAGGCCGATTTCGTCGTCTGCCTCGCGGTCGCAACGGCGGAAACGGAAAACCTGATGGATGCCGACGCCTTCGCGCGGATGCAGCCGAGCGCGTTCTTCGTCAATCTCTCGCGGGGCAACCTCGTCGACGAGGGCGCGCTGCGCCGAGCCTTGGATGAGGGGCGGATCGCCGGTGCGGCCCTCGATGTCGGGCGCGCTCCCGACCAGATGCCGTCGCCCGACCTGGCGGCGCGATCCGACGTGATCGCCACGCCGCATACCGGCGGCCTGACGCCGCCGGCGATCGAGCATCAGGCGCTTGAGACGGTGCGGCAGGTCGAGGTGATCCTCCGGGGCGAGATCCCTGAAGGCGCAGCGAACGCAGCACACGCGTTGCGTTTGAGGGGCGCGACGTGAGCGATCAATTCGGAAGGACAGCCATCCGGTCGCATGGCCGTCCCCTCAGCGACGGTTGGCGCACGCGGGGAGGTCGTTGCGCATGAAGATCACGGCGATCGAGTCGATCCTGCTCAAGATTCCGTACGAGAGCGGCGGGCCGAAATGGGAGACCGCCGGCCAAGTCTGGACGACGATGGACGTCCTTCTCGTCCGCATCGACACGGACGACGGCGTCACGGGCTGGGGCGAGGCGTTCGGCCACTCGGTTTGCCTCGGCACGAAGGCGACCCTCGACAGCATGGTGGCGCCGCTGTTCATCGGCCGCGATCCCACCGACATCGTCGGCCTGACGCGCGAGATGGCGCAACGGACGCACATATTCGGCCGGAACGGCTCGGTGCAGTATGCGCTGTCCGGAATCGACATCGCGCTCTGGGACATCGCCGGCAAGCGCGCCGGGCTGCCGATTTTCCAGCTCCTCGGCGGCAGTCGCCGGGGCGAGTTCGACGCCTATGCGAGCTTTCTCCGCTACACCGATCCGAAGCTCGTCGCCGAAAATGCGGCGCGGGCGGTCGAGCGCGGGTATCGCGCGATCAAGCTCCATGAGATCGACGTGCCGCAGGTCGCGGCGGCACGCGAGGCGATCGGGCCGGACATCGCGCTGATGATGGACGTCAATTGCCCATGGACCGTCGACGAGTCCCTGGAGATGGTCCGGCGTCTCACACCCTACGATCTCTACTGGCTTGAGGAGCCGGTCTGGCCGCCCGAGGATCACGATGGATTAGCGCGGGTGCGTTCGGCGGCCGCCGCTTCCGGCATCCGCGTCTCCGCCGGAGAGAACGCGGCCGGCCTGCACGATTTTCGCCGCCTCTTCGCCGCCGGAGCGATCGACATCGCGCAGCCGAGCGTCACGAAGATCGGCGGCATCACGGAAATGCGGAAGATCATCGCGCTGGCGGAAGCGCACGCGGTGCGCCTCGTTCCGCACTGCGCCTATTTCGGCCCTGGCCTTCTCGCGTCGCTGCATCTCGCCGCGACCTTGCCCGGACCCGCCGCGCCTTTCGAACGCCTCTATGTCGATCTGGAGACCAGCCCGCTTGCACCCTGGACGGAGGCGATGAACGGCAAGATGCGGGTGCCGCAAGGCCCGGGACTCGGCTGCGACCCGGCTCCGGAGATCATCGAGCGGTATCGCGTCGACCTGCCGACACGCCGCCCCTGAAAGGGCATGCCATGAAGGTGACGGATCTCCGGACGGCGGCGGCGCACGTTCCACTCCCCAAACCGATCGTCAGCGCTCTCGGTGGAATTCAATCGTTCGGCTGCCTGCTCATCTACATCGACACGAACGAGGGCCTGACCGGCGAAAATCTCATCTTCACCCTCAACAACAAGCGCCTCACCGTCTTCGACGAGATGGTGCGGAGCCTCGCACCGCTGGTCGTCGGACGTGACCCGGCCTTCACCACACGCTTCTGGCAGGAAGCGTGGATCGACATCAATTTCGTCGGCCACAAGGGCGTGCCGGTCGTCGGGATCTCGGCGATCGACGGCGCGCTCTGGGATCTTCGAGGCAAGGCGGCAGGACTGCCGATCTACCGCCTTATCGGTGCCTGCCGAAGCGAGGTTCCCGCCTATGCAAGCGGCGGTTTGTGGCTATCGTCCACCATCGACGAGCTTCAGGCGGAGGCCGCTCGCTTCGTGGAGGAGGGCTTCCGGGCCGTCAAGATGCGCCTTGGCAAGATGCCCGTCTCCTGGAACATCGAGCGCGTACGCGCCGTCCGGGAGGCGATCGGCCCGGACGTCCGGCTGATGGCCGATGCGAATCAGCAGCTCACGGTCGACGAGGCGATCCGGCTCGGCCGCGCCTTGGAAGCATTCGATCTCACATGGTTCGAAGAGCCGCTCCCGCCCTATGACATCGACGGCGTGGCGCGGGTCGCCGCCGCGCTCGACACACCGATCGCGAGCGGCGAGACGGAATACACGAAATATGGCTTCCGGCAGATGCTGGAGCGGCAATCCGCCGACGTGTTGATGCCGGATCTGCAGCGGGTCGGCGGCGTCACCGAGTTCATCAAGGTCGCGCACATGGCGGAGGCTCACGACGTGCCGGTCTCCGCCCATCTCTTCAGCGAGATGAGCCTACAGGTGCTGGCCGGCCTCGCCAACGCGACCTTCCTCGAGTACATGCCGTGGTTCTCCCCGCTGTACGCCGAGTCGATCGAACTGCGGAAGGGCAATGCCTTCGTGCCCGAGCGCCCAGGCTGGGGCTTCTCCCTCGATCCGAAGGCGGTGGCACGGTTCGCGCCCTGACCTGGCAGTAGTACGGCTATGGCGACCGTCGTTATTGCGCGGGCGCGATAGCCCTGTATCCTTTTTACAAAACGAGCGACGGGCCGCGCCGCACGTCGCCGAACCGGGGAGGAAAGCACGATGACGATCACACGTCGCCAGTTCACGGCGGGTTCCGCGAGCCTGCTGGGCCTTGCCGCCGTCGGGACGTTGGCACGTCCGGCGATCGCGCAGAGCGAGCCGATCCGGATCGGCTGGCTGGCGGCGCTGACCGGCCCCAGTTCCGCTCCCGGCATCGGCTTCAATCGCGGCGTGCTCTACGCTGCCGACGCGATCAACGCGGCCGGCGGGGTCAAGGGCCGCAAGATCGAGATCGTCACGCGCGACACGCAAGGCGATCCGACGAAGGCGGTCAACGCGACGCAGGAGATGATCAGCAGGATCAAGGTCCATGCGATCTGGGGGCCGACCAACTCAGGCGAGGCGCTGGCGACGACGCCGATCATGGCGCGCGGCAAGATGCCGACCGTTCATCCCTGTGTCGTGAACTCGCTGATCGACCCGGAGAAATATCCGAACGCGTTCCGGCTGGCTCCGTCCAACACCCAATGGGACGACGCCGTGCGGAACTATTGCCTGAAGATCCTGAAGGTCAAGAAAGTGGCGGTGGTGGGCGACACGACCGGCTACGGCACCACGGCCGTGAAGGATTCGGTCGAGGCTTTCAAGAAGGACGGAGCCGAGATCGTCTATCAGGCGCAGATCGACGCGACGCAGCCGGACGTCATGCCGGACATGCTGCGCATGCGGAACGGCGGGGCCGAGGCCATCGTCGTCTGGAGCGTGGCGACCGGGATGGAAGCGCGGCTGATGAACGCGCGCGGCAGCATGGGCTGGGACGTGCCCTTCGTCGGCCATCCGGCGATGGGCTCCGGAGAGGTCGGCCAGCTGGTGTCGGCGCCGGAGAACTGGGAGAAAGTCTACATGGTCGGCTATCGAAGCTGCAGCTTCGACGCGGCCGGGAAACTGCCGCCGCGGACGCAGGAATTCGTCGACCGCGTCAAGGGCAAGATACAGCTCGGCGACACCTCGCTCTGGTGGGTCGTTGCCGGCGTCGATGCGGTCGAACTGGTCGCGAAGGCAGTCCAGGAGACCGGCTCATCGGCAAGCGAGGCGATCATCGGCCATTGGAACACGCTGCAGAAATATCCCGGCCTCTTCGGCGACTACAGCTTCACGGCGCAGCAGCATAACGGCTATCCGACGGACGAGGTCGTAATGTCGAAGGCCAACTCCCAAAAGGACGGCGCCTTCGCGCTGGCGCCCGGCTACGCCTGAGCGCGGCGGCTCGCGGCGCTGCCGTCATGCTCGCTTCGATCCTGGCGTCAGGCTTGGCCGTCGGCGCCACCTATGCGCTGATCGGCATCGTGTACAACACGATGTTTTCCGCATCCCGCGTCATGAGCTTCACGGCGGGACAGCTCGGCATGCTCGGAGGCGTGTTCGGCGCGCTCTTCATCGCCCGGCTCGGGCTCAACCCGGTCCTGGGTTTTGTCGCCGCGCTCGCTTGCTGCGCGGTGGTCGGCGTGGTGACCGAGATCGTCGCCGTACGCCCGGTGCTGAAGAGCTTGGATCAGCACCTCTACGTACTTTCCACCCTTGCGCTCGCGCTGCTGATCCAGCAGCTGACGGCGATCGAATGGAGTACCGAGCCGCAGCGGTTTCCGCGTCTTCTCGGCATCGGCAATGGTGATCCGTTCGACGAGAAGTTCTGGCTGCCGCTTGTCGCGTGCGCGGCGACCATCGCGGGGCTGGAGTTCCTCTACCGCCGCACGCTCGTCGGGCGTGCCTTTCTCGCAATCGCGGAAGACAATTTTGCCGCTCGCGCCCTGGGTCTGCCGGAGCGAAACCTGCGCGTCGCGAGCTATGCGCTCGCCGGCGCGATCGGCGGCCTCGCCGGCTTCGCCAGCGGCGAACTGTTCCTGGCCTTCTTCGCGAACGGCGCCATGCTGAACTTCTACGGCTTCGTTCCCGTGGCGCTCGGCGGGCTCGGGAACAATCGCGGAGCCGTGATCGGCGGGCTTGCGCTCGGCATCTTTCAACAGGCCGCCAACTTCACCGTCGGCGGCATCTTCGCTTCCGTCGCCGTCTTCGCCGTCTTCATCATCGTCCTGCTCGCGGCGCCGCAAGGATTGTTCGGCGGACAGGCGGCGCGGCGCGTATGAGCAGGGACACCGCGCCAGTGACGGCCGTCGCTCCGACTGCATCCGCAACGCAGAGCGGCTTCATTCCGATGCTGCGCGCCGGTCTCCCGTTCCTCGCGATCGTCGCGGTCAGCGTGGCCCTGCCTTTCGTAGCCGACGAGTACTGGGCGGTGATCGCGACCCGCATGGCGGTCTACTGGGTACTCGTCTCCGGGCTCAACCTCATCGTCGGCTTCGCCGGACAGCTCGCCATCGGCTACGTGGCGCTGCTGACGCTGGGCGCCTACACGACCAGCGTCCTGGCGGCCGGCAACGTGACGCCGGCGTTGCCGCCTTTCCTCGCTCTTGTGGTCGCCGGTGCGGTCGGCGCCGTCTTCGGCGTGATCGTCGGCCTGCCCGCGCTGCGGCTGCGCACCTTCTACTTCGCGATGACCACGCTCGGCTTCGCGACGATCGTCACGCAGGTCGCGCTGGCATGGCAGAGCGTCACCGGCGGCGGCATCGGCGTACCCGGGCCGGTGTTCCCGGCTCCGTTCGACTCGCCGTGGGGTCTATACGCGTTCTGCGCCGCCGTTGCCGCCCTGTGCACCTGGATGACCGCCAATATCGCGGACAGCCGGTTCGGCCGCGCGCTGATCGCGCTCCGGGACGCCGAGGTCGCGGCGGAGGCGGTGGGTGTCTCCAAGACCGGGCTGCTGCTGACCGTGTTCCTGTTCAGCGGCGCCATCGCCGCGGTGGCAGGCGGCCTGTTCGCCGCGCTCCAGTCCTATATCACGCCCGACGCCTTCACCTTCGACCTCTCGGTCCTGTTCTTCATCGCCATTCTCATCGGCGGCCGCGGCTCGATCCTCGGCCCGCTGCTCGGCACCATGCTGCTGACCGTCCTGCCGGAATTCGCGGCGCCGCTGGTCGCCTGGTCGACCTTCTTCTATGCCGCGCTGCTGCTTCTCATCGTGCTCGCGGCGCCGGGCGGAATCGCCGCCCTGCTCGACTTCAAGAACCGCAAGCCGCTCGAAAGCAATCGCGCCATCGTGCCCCGGCCGGCGCTCCTGCCTGAGATCTTCAGTCGATCCGACGTGCCGTCTTCCGCCGCGATAGCGCTCCGCAACGTCACGCTCAGCTTCGGCGGCGTCCGCGCGATCGACGATCTGTCGCTGGAAATCCGTCCGGGACAGGTGCACGGCCTGATTGGTCCCAACGGCAGCGGCAAGACCACGACGCTGAACGTGATCGGCGGCTACTACCGGCCGCAGGCAGGCGACGTGCGGCTCGACGGCCAGCCGTTCGAAGCCGGCGTTCCGCGGCTGCGGGCCGGTAGAGGGATCGCCCGCACCTTCCAGACGCCGCGCCTCATCGGCGAAGCCTCCGTGTTGCAGAACGTGATGGTCGGCGGCTCCCTTACGGGACGCGCCTCGTTCGGTGAGGCGCTTCTCGCCTTGCCGCGGCACCGGCGCGACGAGGCCCTGCTGCGCGCCGAGGCAATCGGCGCCTTGCGCGTCGTCGGATTGGAGACGCTGGCGGATGTCCGCGCGGACAGGCTGCAACACAGCGAACTCCGCTTCGTCGAGATCGCGCGCGCGCTCATGATCCGGCCGCGCTTCCTGCTGCTCGACGAGCCGGCCGCCGGGCTCTCAACCGGCGAGATCGCTCGGCTCGGGGACCTGCTCAAAGCAATCAGCGCGCAGGGCTGCGGCGTGCTGCTGGTCGAGCATCATGCCGATCTGATCTTCGACGTCTGCGACCACGTCACCGTGCTCAATCTCGGCCGGGTTCTGGCCGAGGGCACGCCCGCCGACATACGGGCGCACAAGGAGGTGGTGAGTGCCTATCTCGGCGCCTGAAGCGCTGCTGGACATTCGCGGTTTGCAGGCCGGGTACGGCAAGGTCCAGGTCCTGCACGGCATCGACCTGACGATCGGCAAGGCCGAGATCGTGGCGCTGCTCGGTCCGAACGGCGCCGGCAAGACGACGCTCCTGCGCGCGATCTCCGGCCTGCTGCCGTGGGGCGCCGGAGACGTTCGGTTCGGCGGTCGTGATCTGCGCGGCGCCGGGCCGCGCGAGACGGTCCGCGCCGGACTCGTCCATGTCATAGAAGGGCACCGCGTCTTTACGCAGCTATCGGTCACCGACAACCTGCTGCTGGCCGGCTACGACCTTCCGCGGCGGGAGCGGACAATGCGCGTCGAGGAGGCGCTGTCCTATTTTCCGGAGATCGCGGCGAAGCGCAACGACCGGGGCGGTGCGCTATCGGGCGGACAGCAACAGATGCTCGCGGTGGCGCAGGGCTTGGTGCGGCGGCCGCGCCTCCTCATGCTGGACGAACCGTCGGCCGGCCTGTCGCCGGTGCTTGTCGACCGGGTGCTCTCGGTGGTGCGGCGCTTGCACGAGGACGGGACCGCGGTGCTGCTCGTCGAGCAGCTGATCGAGAAGGCTCTCGCGCTCGCGGATCGGGTTTACGCGCTGGCGCGAGGTCATATCGTGCTCGCGGCCGATACATCCGAGACCGGTCTGCCGGAGCGGCTGGAGCATGCCTACTTCGGGCAGGGTGCCGCACCAGCCGAAAATCGCCTCTCGGTCTAGCAGCGAGGCGGCACTCTCCCGGCCCGCCGAGCCGCCGCCGTACGGCCTCAGCACCTGCCCTCGACCTCGTCGAAATGCTTGAGCAGGTCCGAAGGATCCTCGTAGACGCAGGCGGCACCGGCACGCTCAAGCTCGTCCAGGCCATAACCGCCGGACAGCACTCCGACACCGAGCGCCCGGCCGCGGCCTACGACGACACCTCGTCGATCTCGATGCCGCGGATACCGGCGGCATCGGCCAGGAGCTGCAGGCGGCTGATCACCACCTCGCTGTCCGGGACGCGCGCGGCTTTACCGACCGCTAGATGTACGCCGTCGGACGCGAAGCGCAATCGCGCACCTTCCAGGATCTCGGGGACGCTGCCCGAGATCCTGTAGCCCAGCAGGAAGGCTCGCCCGAGTATCCGAGCGCGGCGGCGGGCGCTCGACGGAAGGAGCGCGATCGCCGGCGACAGGCACGGATCGTCGACGTTGCCCGCATAACGCGCATGGATCGTGGCGGCGAGGAAAACGCGCTCCGCATGGTCGATCCCGATGAACGGGAACTGGAGCAGCCGCCGGAAGCTCTCCGCCGCCCGGAGATCGGCGCTGTCGCGCCACGCGATGTCGGAGAGCGCGCAGGCAGCCATTCGCAGCCGCCGATCCGGGGCGGTCTCGCCTGGAAACAGATCGTCGGTCCAGCGTGCGAGCGCCGGCCCGAACTCGGCGACGCGCGCCTGGGGAATGCCGAACCTCTGCGCTCCCTCGATAAGGGGATCGAGGTAGCGCTCCTCGATCGAGAGCTGGGCGTACAGCCATCCCTCGCGGACACCCAAAGCGGAGAACACGACGCGATCGGGCGCGAGCCGTTTGAGGACGCGATCCATGACGAGCGCCGCGGCCGGCAATGTCGGACTCCGCCGCGCCGTCACGCCCGGAAGCTTCGCCAGCTTGGCGGCGGGCAGACGCCACAGCTCCTTGGCGAAGGCGCGCGCTTCGCTCGCGTCGAGCGTGTAGCCGTGCACGACGCGGATCGGCGCGCCCGTAGCCGCCATGTGCGCCTTCGCGAGCGCCCGCCAGCCGCCGCCGACGGCATAGAACACCGGCTCCGCGAGTGCGGGCGGCAGCCTGTCGCGCAACAGCGCATCGATTTCCCGTTTCGCCTTGTCGCCGTGTTTGGCCATCAACGCCTGCACGGGCAGCGCGCCGAGCGGCAGGCTCACCGACCGCTCGCCCACCTGATCGTCGAGGATCTCGGCGACCTCAAGGCTGCCGCCGCCCATGTCGCCGATAAGGCCCGACGGCCGGAAGAAGCCGGAGATCACGCCCAAACCGGCGTACAACGCCTCCTCCGCGCCGCTCAGGATGCGTACCTTGAGCCCTGCTTCCGCGGCGATCGACGCCACCAGCCCCTCTCCGTTCGAGGCCCGGCGCGTCGCCTCCGTCGCGAGGACATCGATGCGATCGACGCCCATCGCGTCCGCGATGGCACGGAAGCGGCGGGCCGCCTCGACCGTACGGCGAACGCCGTCGGCAGCAAGCTCGCCGGTCTCATCGAGTCCGGCGGCAAGGCGGCATAGCGACTTCTCATTGAAACGCGGGAACGGCGCCCGGCCGAGTTCGTCATAAACGACGATCCGGACCGAGTTGGAGCCGATGTCGATGACGGCGTAGTGCGGCCGCTCGCGGCGCATCGCGCGCTCCGGGACCAGATCGAGCGGTCGCCGCTTCACGTCGACATCGATGCTGCGGGCCCTGCTGCGCATCACCGGCCGCCGCGCTCAGGTCGCAGTCCGAGAGCGGCGCGGGCGAGATCGGTGATCCGGCCCCAGTCGCCCTGAAGCACGGCGTCTCGCGGCATCAGCCATGAGCCGCCGACGCAGACCACGTTGGGCAGGGCGAGATAGCGCTTCGCCTTCTCCGGATCGATGCCGCCGGTCGGGCAGAAGTGGGCCGCGGGCAAGGGCGACGCCAGCGAACTCAGCAGCGCGACACCGCCGGCCGGCTCGGCCGGGAACAGCTTCATGTAGGTGTAGCCTCGTTCGAGGACGGTCATGACCTCGGTGGCAGTCGCCGTCCCCGGCAGAAGCGGCACCGGCGAGTCCGCCGCCGCGTCGAGGAGCGAGGTTGGCGCGCCGGGGCTCACGGCGAAGGCGCCGCCGGCCGCGGCGACTGCCGCGAGCTGCGCGCCCGTGAGCACAGTTCCGGCGCCGACGACCGCAGCAGGCACCGCCTCACGGATGCGGCGGATCGATTCGAGCCCGGCCTCCGTCCGCAGCGTGACCTCAAGCACGCGCACGCCTCCGGCGACGAGCGCTTCGGCGAGCGGCACGGCATGAGCGGCGTCTTCGATCACGATGACCGGCACGACCGGTCCCAGGCTCAGGATCGCGCCGATGGCGTCGGCATCCGGCATGGCCCCCTCCCCGCTTCTTCCTCAGGCCACAAATTGACTAAACACTGCGGCTCCCTCGTCGGCCCTTCCAACGGCCGCACGGAAAGGCGCGAAGAGTTCGCGGCCGAGACCTTGGTGGTAGTGCGAAAGATCGGCCTGTGCCGGCTCCCGGGCAGCCCACTCCGCCTCGTTCACCCGCACGCTGAGGACTCCCTGGACCGCATCGACACAGACGACATCGCCGTCGCGGACCTTGGCGATCCCGCCGCCGTCCGCCGCTTCGGGCGTCAGATGGATCGCGGCCGGAACCTTGCCGGATGCGCCCGACATACGGCCATCGGTGACGAGCGCTACCTTGAAGCCTTTGTCCTGCAACACGCCGAGCGCCGGGGTCAGCTTGTGCAGCTCGGGCATTCCGTTGGATTTCGGCCCCTGGAAGCGTATCACGGCGACGAAGTCGCGGTTGAGCTCGCCGCGCTTGAAGGCGTCCTGCATCTCGTTCTGGTCGTTGAAGACCAGCGCGGGAGCCTCGATCACATGCCGGTCGGGCTTGACCGCCGAGATCTTCATTACCGCACGTCCGAGATTGCCCGAGAGCAGCTTCAGCCCGCCATTGGCGCTGAACGGCTTCGCCACCGGGGCAAGCACCGCTTCGTCGAGGCTTGCGGCAGCTCCGGGTTTCCAGGCGAGCTTGCCGTCGTCGAGGAACGGCTCCTCGCGATAGCGGTCGAGCCCGCCCTCGCCGGCGATGGTCCGCACGTCCTTGTGCAGGAGCCCGGCATCGAGCAGTTCGCCGATCAGGAAGCTCATGCCGCCGGCGGCATGGAAGTGGTTCACGTCGGCGAGGCCGTTGGGGTAGATGCGGCTGAGCAGCGGCACCGCCTCGGATAGGTCGGCGAAATCGTCCCAGGTGAGATGGATGCCGGCGGCACGGGCCATGGCGACGAGGTGGAGGGTGTGGTTGGTCGAGCCGCCGGTCGCGTGCAGGCCGACCACGCCGTTGACCACCGCGCGTTCGTCCACCACCTCGCCGACCGGGGTGTATTCGTTGCCCAGCGCGGAAATCTCGACCGCACGCTTGGCGGCATGGCCGGTGAGCGCATCGCGCAGGGGTGTGTTCGGATTGACGAAGCTCGCACCGGGCAGGTGCAGTCCCATGATCTCCATGATCATCTGGTTGGTATTCGCCGTACCGTAAAAGGTGCAGGTGCCGGGGCCGTGGTAGGAAGCGCTCTCGGCTTCGAGCAGTTCCTTGCGGCCGATCTTGCCCTCGGCATAGAGCTGGCGGACGCGCGACTTCTCGGTGTTCGACAGGCCCGTGGTCATCGGCCCGCCGGGCACGAAGATCGCCGGCAGATGCCCGAAGCTCAGGGCGGCGATCGCCAGTCCCGGCACGATCTTGTCGCAGATGCCGAGAAAGAGCGCGCCGTCGAACATGTCGTGGCTGAGGGCCACGGCGGCGGCGAGCGCGATCACGTCGCGCGAGAACAGGGACAGCTCCATGCCCGGTTGCCCTTGCGTGACGCCGTCGCACATCGCCGGCACGCCGCCCGCGAACTGCGCCACCGCCCCCGCGTCGTGCGCCGCCTGCTTGATAATCGCCGGGAAGCGTTCGAAGGGCTGGTGCGCGCTCAGCATGTCATTGTACGAGGAAACGATGGCGATGTTGGCCTTCGCCTCGCCGCCGAGCGCTTCCTTGTCGTGCGCGCCGCAGGCAGCGAAGGCGTGCGCGAGGTTGCCGCAGGCCAGATGCGCCCGGCGCGGCCGGCGCTCGCCGTAGCTGCGGATCTGGTCGAGGTAGCGCTCGCGCGTATCCCGCGAGCGCTTGGCGATGCGCTCCGTGACCTCGCCGATACGGGCATTCAGGGTAGCCATAACAACTAGTCTCCTTAAGCGATGTCTTCGTGCCATGAGCGCCCGTCGCGAGCGATGAGGGCGGTGGCGTCCGACGGCCCCCAGCTCCCGGCTTGATACGGGCGAGGCTGCACGCCCTCGCTCGCCCAGCCGTCGAGGATGGGATCGATCCAGCGCCATGCGGCGGCGACTTCGTCGTTGCGCATGAACAGCGTCGGGTTGCCGCGCACGACGTCCATGAGGAGGCGTTCGTACGCGTCGTGGTACTTGACGCTGAACGCCTCCGCGTAGCTCAGGTTGAGCGGCGTGTTCTTGAAGCGCAGCCCGCCGGGACCCGGCTCCTTGCTCATGAGGTAGAGCTTCATCCCCTCGTCCGGCTGCAAGCGCAGCACGAGGCGGTTGGGGACGATCTGGCGGCCGGCGCCGATGAAGATCGAGTGCGGCACGGAGCGGTATTGGATGACGATCTCGGATGCGCGTGTCGCGAGCCGCTTGCCGGTGCGCAGGTAGAACGGGACCCCTGCCCAGCGCCAGCTCCCGATTTCCGCCTTCACGACCACGAAGGTTTCGGTGTCGCTATAGCTGCGGCCCAACTCTTCGAGGTAACCGGGCACGGCCTTGCCGTCGACGGCCCCGGCCCGGTATTGGCCGCGCACCGTGCAGGTTGCGACGTCACGCGCGCCGATCGGCTTCAGCGCACGCAGGACTTTGAGCTTTTCGTCGCGCACCGCGTCCGCGTCGAACGCCGTGGGCGGCTCCATGGCGATCAGGCAAAGCAACTGCAGAATGTGGTTCTGCACCATGTCGCGCAGAGCGCCCGACTTGTCGTAGTAGCCGCCGCGCTCCCCGACGCCGAGGTCCTCGGACACCGTGATCTGGACATGGTCGATGGCGCTCGCGTTCCACAAAGGCTCGAAGAGGAAGTTGGCGAAGCGCAGGGTGATCAGGTTCTGGACCGTCTCCTTGCCGAGATAATGATCGATCCGGTAGGTCTGATCCTCGTCGAAGACCTGTCCCACCTCGTCGTTGATGGTCTGAGCGGACGCAAGATCGTGGCCGAGCGGCTTTTCGAGCACGACGCGGGTGAGCGGGTTGACGATCCCGGCCTTTGCGAGATTGCGGCAGATCGGCCCGAACAGGTTCGGCGCGGTCGCCAGATAGCAGATCCGGGTCCGCTCGGGCGCCTCGCCGAGCCGTTCCGCCAGCTGCCCCCAGCCATGGCTGCCGAGGGCGTCGATCTCGACGTAGTCGAGGCGCTCGACAAAGCGTCGCAGGACGGCCGGATCGAGAGCGTTTCCGACGAACTGCTGTAGCGCCGCCTCGACTTTGCGGACATAAGCGTCGCGGCTCAGATCCGCGCGGGCGGCGCCGAAGATCCGGGCCTCCGGCGGGAGCTGGTTGTCGCTGTCCCGGTGATAGAGACCGGGCAGCAGCTTGCGCATGGCTAAGTCGCCAGTCCCGCCGAATACGACGAGGTCGAACGGCTCGACCGGAATGAACAGGGCAGTCACTAATCGTTTCTCCGTAGAAGAGCCTCGACTGCATCCCGCGTCGGCAAGGACGGGATGGCGCCGCGGCCGGTGGTGGTCAGCGCGCCGGCGGCGTTGGCGAAGCGGCAGACGGCGTCGAGGCGACTCGGTTCCCTCGGCACCGCGCGGTCGGCAAGGAGGCCGGCGATCAGGCCGGCCATGAAGGCGTCGCCGGCCCCCGTGGCGTCGATGGCGGCGACGCCGAACCCCGGCACCTCGCCCTGGCCGTCACGGGTGAGCCAGACGCAGCCGGCGCTCCCGCGGGTGATCGCCATAAGCTGCAAACGCGGGGACCAGAGGCTGCGGGCAGCGGTCGAGAGGTTATGGTCGCCCGTAAGGAATGCAAGTTCCTCGTCGCCTATCTTGACGATCTCGGCTTCGGAAAGGCCGAGACGCATACCCTCGCGCGCGGCATCGGCGTCGGGCCACAACGCCACCCGCAGGTTCGGATCGTAGGTAACCAGCTTGCCGTGGCGGCGCGCCAGGTTCACGGCGTGGAGCGTCGCTGCGCGCGCCGGTTCCGCAATGAGGCTGATCGAGCCGAAATGGAAGGCGCGAGCGTTGCGGATCGCGACCTCGTCGACATCCTCGGGCGCCATGAGCATGTCGGCGCTGGGACTGCGGTAGAAGAGGAACTCGCGCTCGCCGTCCGCACGCAGGGAAACGAAGGCGAGCGCCGTGCGCGCCCGTGCGGTGAAGCGCAAAGGCGATACGTCCACGCCGGCCCGGCGCAGCGTGTCGGCGAGGAAACGACCGAAGCCGTCCTCGCCGACCATGCCCATGAAGGCGCTGGACACGCCTAAGCGGGCAAGACCGGCGGCGACATTGGCGGGAGCGCCGCCCGCTGCTTTCTTGAACGCCTCGGCGCTGGCCAGATCCTGGCCGGTGACCGTCGGCACGAAATCGATGAGCAGTTCGCCGAAAGCCACGACGTCGGCCATGTCGCCTGCCCTCCGCAGGATAAGAATGGCCGGGGCGCGATGTTCGCCCCGGGATGGAGCGCTTCAGCGCGGTGAGGACCAACCCTTGTATTCGCCCACGTTGTCGCGAGTGATCAGGGTCGATGGCATGAGGATCATGGGATTCTCCGGCTTCTTGCCGTTCATGATGTCGTAGCCGACGGTCACCGCCTGCTGCGCCATGGCATAAGGGTCCTGGCTTGCCGAGGCGGCGACGAGCGAGTCGCCGCTCTTGAGCGCCGCCTCGATGTCGGGCGCACCATCGACCGATGTGATGACGACGGTCTTGCGGCCCAGTTGCTTCGCTGCAAGATCCGAGCCGATCGCTTGCGGATCGTTGATCGTGAACACGCCGGCGAGATCCGGGAACCGCGTCAGGTAGCCCTGCATCATGTTGAGCCCGCCTTCGCGGCTGCCCTTGCCGTCCTGGTCGTCGGACAGGATCTTGATGCCTGGACTCTTCGCCAGCACCTCCTTGCAGCCTTTGACCCGGTCGATCACCGCCGAGACCTGGGGGCCGTTTTCAATGATCACATTGCCTTTGCCGCCGATCTTGTCGGACAGGAACTGGCACGAGATCTGACCGGCCTGGATGTTGTTGGTCTGGACGGTGGCGTCCGCCCCGGCCGCGGCGACGTCGACTCCGACGACGACGACACCGGCCTTCTGCGCCCGCTTCACCGCCGAAATGATCGCCTTCGGGTCGGCGGCGTTGAGCAGGATGATGTCGACGCCGGAGGCGATGAAATTGTCGATCTGGTTGAACTGCTTGTTCAGGTCGTAATCCGCCGACGTCGCCGTCACCTTGGCGTTGGGGTTGATTTCCTTGGCCTTTGCCTCGGCGCCTTTGGCCAAGGCGACGAAGAACGGATTGCCGAGCGAGCCCAACGTCACGCCCACGGCCTTAAGCTCCTTGGCCGATGCGGCGCCGGTCGCAAGTGCCAATGCCGCACCCGCAAGTAAAAACTTCCTCAACATCGGACGTCTTCTCCCTGGCCCGGGGTTGAGCTCTTCCGGCGGCCGGCCAGCGCGCCGCCGAGGCCCTCGGTCACTCGCCAGCCAGCGGCCGGCGAGACGTGCAGGTTCGGATCAGGTGCGGGCGCTGCCCTGCAGGCGGAAGCGATCGAGCATGACAGCACCGATGATCACCAGGCCCTTGATGATGAACTGCCAGATGTCGGAGACGCCGAGCAGGATCAGGCCGTTGGTGAGCACGGCGATGATCAGCGCACCGATCAGCGTGCCCCAGATCGTGCCGATGCCGCCGACGAAGCTGGTCCCGCCCAGGATCACGGCCGCGATCGCATCGAGCTCATAGGATTGCCCGAGCTGGAGGCCGTTGGCGGCGAACAGCCGCGCCACCGACATCACGCCGCCTAAACCCGAGAGGAAGCCGGATGCGCAGTAGACGAAGAGCAGGATCGCCCAGACCTTGATGCCGGAGAGCCTCGCCGCGGCCGGGTTGCCGCCGACGGCATAAATGCGCATGCCCAGGACTGTCCGGCGCAGGATGAACCAGGATACCAGCACCACGATAATCGCGATCACGGCAAGCCAGGGTATCACCCCGAACAGGGAATCATTACCGATGAACGCAAAGGACAGATCGGGGTTGAACACCGTCGTGTCGCCGCCCATCAGCCGGGCGATGCCGCGCACGGCGGTGAGCGAGCCGAGCGTCACGATGAAGGGTGGCAGCTTGAGGAAGGCGATGAGCACGCCGTTCAATAGACCGAAGAACAGACCCGTCAGCATGCCGGCGGGAACGCCGAGAAGCCCCCAGTCCGGGATCAGCGATGCGGTTGCTGCGGCCATGGCCGATGCGGCGAGGATCGAGCCGACCGAGAGATCGATGCCGCCGGTCAGGATGACGAAGGTCATTCCCGCGGCGAGCACGGTGTTGATCGAGGCCTGCTGCGCAACGATCGAGACGTTCTGCGCGGTGAAGAACCGCGCGCCGGTCATGTAATGAAAGGCGATGCAGAGAATGATCAGCACGGGCAGCATGCCCACCGCCTGGATCATGCTCCGCATCTGGACCTGCCGTGCGGACAGCCCAGCACCGCCCGTACGTGTCGCACCCGAGGCTCCTGACCCGAGCGTCTGATTCCCGGCCATTGTCCTATCCTCCCGCTGTCCTACTGTCCGCCCAAGCCATCGCGCCGGCAGCGTAGGTGATCTGTCGGTTCAGGCCGCGGCGGCGCCGGCGGCATAGGTCATGATGTTCTCCTGCGTGATCGCGATGCCGTTCGCACCGCCGACCTCGCCCTGAATGCATCCCTCGCGCATGACGAGCACGCGGTCGCAGATGCCGATGATTTCGGGCAGTTCGCTCGAGATCACGATGATCCCGATGCCCCTGACGGCGAGTTCGTCGATGATGCGGTAGATCTCCGACTTCGCGCCGATGTCGACGCCGCGGGTCGGTTCATCGAGGATCAGCACCTTGGGGCCGATCTCGAGCCAGCGCGAGAGCAGAACCTTCTGCTGATTGCCGCCCGACAGGCTGCCGACGGTGACGCGCGGGCTCGCCGCGCGCACCCGCATCGCGCTGAAGGCGCTTTCGGCGCGGCGCCACGCGGCGGCGAGATTCAAGATCCCGCCCATCCGCGCATCGCGGTGGATGACGCCGATATTGATGTTGTCGCCGCAGGTCATGTCGAGGAACAGGCCCAACGCCTTCCTGTCCTCGGTGAGATAGGCGATGCCGACATCGAGCGCGTGTCGCGGGTCGGCGATGTTGACAGGATGGCCGTCCAGCAGGATCTCCCCGCCGGCCTTGGGATCGGCCCCGAAGATCAGTCGCGCCAGCTCGGTGCGGCCAGAGCCGACGAGACCGGCGATCCCCAGCACCTCGCCCTGGTGGAGTTGGAAGGTGCAGGGCTTCTTCACCCGCCGGCCGCCATCCGTGATGCCCCTGACCTCAAGGACGACCGGTCCGCGGACGGCGTTCGGATCGTGCTCCTTTTTGTAGAAGGTCGACAGGTCGCGGCCGACCATCATCTTGACCAGGGCGTCCGCGCTGATCTCCTCGCGTTCGAGCGTGCCGACATAGGTACCGTCGCGGAGCACCGAGACGCGGTCGGACAGTTCGTAGATTTCGGCCATGCGATGGCTGATGTAGATGAGCGCGATGCCGTCGGCCCGCAGCTGGCGCACCAGCGCGAACAGGCGCTCGGTTTCACGCGAGGACAGCGCGGTGGTCGGTTCGTCCAGCACCAGGATCTTGGATTTCGCGTGCAGCGCCCGGGCGATCTCGACAAGCTGCTGCTCGGCGATCGAGAGGGTGCTGACGAGCGTCTCGGGGCCGAAGGGCGCGCCGAGGCGCTCCAGCACCGGCCGGCAATGCTGGTACATCGCCTTTCGGTCGATCAGACCCCGGTGGTGGATTTCGTCGCCCAAATAAATGTTCTCGGCGACGCTCAGATTGGGAGCGAGGGCCAGCTCCTGATAAATGATGGCGATGCCGTGGCGCTTGGCGGCGATCGGATCGGCGATAGCGACGCGCTGACCGTCGATCAGGAACTCCGCTCCCGGATCGGGCTGATAGGCGCCGGAAAGGATCTTCATCAGCGTCGACTTACCGGCGCCGTTCTCGCCCATCAGCGCCAGCACCTCGCCACCCCATGCCTTAAGCTGGACGCCGTTCAGCGCCTTCACGCCGGGGAAGGTCTTGGAGACGTTCCGCATTTCGAGTGTCGGTGTCCGTCCGCTCGCATTCTCCGGCATCGTTCACTCCCTTGTTCTGCGTCTCCAGCGTCTTTCGTCAGGCCGGGATCCGGATCGGGTCCGGCGCGGCGGCGTCGACGCCAAGCAGGACGTCTCGCGTCGGACTGTAGTTGAGGTGCAGCGGCAGGATCGCCGCGCCGATCGCGCTGGCCGCCCGGCCGATCATCCCGCGGCGCAGCTCCGGCGCATCGCGCGCCTCGGGCGTGTCGGCGGCGAGCTGGCGATTCAGCTTGACGATCAGCCGCTCGACCACCTCGTCGGGCAAGTCGGCGTCGACGACGACCACGTCGAGGTCGAGGACACGCACCGCCGAAAGCAGCGGCAGGATCAGCGCGTCGACGCAATCGTCGAGCCACTCGTCCACGAGGTGCGGATGGCCGGCAATCGCGGCATCAAGCTCGGCCCGGCTCTGCACGGGCACGGCGTTGGCGCGCAGATGGCGGATCAGCAGGCTGATCGAGGCGCGCGTCAGCAACACGTCGTGCGGACGCTCGGGCCTGGGCGCCGCCGCGAGGCGCGATGGCGGCACCGGCATCAGCCCGATATCGCCCGCGTTCCCTTTGGGGCCGCGATAGTAATCGCCGCCGAGAGCGACGCCGCCGCCGATCGCCGTGCCGATGAAGATATAGAGAAAATCGTCGAGCCTGCGTCCGTGGCCCTGGAACAGTTCCGCGATCGTCGCCGCCGTGCCGTCGTTTTCGCTGAAGACCGGCAGGCCGACGGCGGTGCTCAGCCGGCCCGCGAAATCGAAGCTGTTCCAGGCTTCGTAGGCGTCCGAAGGGATATCGAGTTCGCGGCGCCACGAGCCGAGATTGTAAGGCATGGCCAAACCGAGGCCGGCCAGACGCTTCGCGTGCGCAGCCGGAACGAGGCCGCGGAGTTCGGCGATGAGAGCGGTGGTGAGGGCCAATGCCTGCTCCGGCGGCGGGAACGCCTGCTCGATCCTGCGGTGGTGCAGCACCTGACCGCGAAAGTCGACGAGAACCCCGTCAAGCGAGCGCCGGCCGATCTTGACGCCGACGGCATGAGCGCCATCGCCGTTGATCGACAGGAGCGTCGCCGGCTGACCGCGGGCGCCGGAGCGCCGTCCGTCGACACGGATCAGTTGCCGCTGCTGGAGGTCGCGG
>DASWRT010000135.1:0-7140 GCA_036403035.1 Allostellaceae bacterium
CCGCCGAACATCTCGGGCAAGTGGTTCGAGGCGCTGTCCTACGGCGTGCGGCGCCAGGACGCGCTGATCGACTTCGACGAGGTCGAGCGGGTGGCGCGCGAGAAGAAGCCGAAGCTGATCATCGCGGGCGGCTCGGCCTACCCGCGCGTCATCGACTTCGCGCGCTTCCGCCGCATCGCCGACGAGGTCGGCGCCTACTTCATGGTCGACATGGCGCATTTCGCCGGGCTGGTCGCCGGCGGCGTCTTTCCGAGCCCGCTGCCGCACGCGCATGTCGTCACGACGACGACGCACAAGACGCTGCGCGGCCCGCGCGGCGGCATGATCCTCAGCAACGACGAGGAGATCGGCAAGAAGATCAACAGCGCCGTCTTCCCCGGCCTCCAGGGCGGACCGCTGATGCATGTGATCGCCGCCAAGGCGGTCGCCTTCGGCGAGGCGCTGCGGCCGGAGTTCAAGACCTATGCGCGGGCAGTCGTCGACAATGCCAAGGCGCTGGCGGAAACGCTGGTCGAGGGCGGGCTGGACATCGTGTCGGGCGGCACCGACTCGCACCTGATGCTGGTCGACCTTCGGCCGAAGAAGGTGACCGGGCGCGACGCCGAGAAGGCGCTGGAGCGCGCCGGCCTCACCTGCAACAAGAACGGCATCCCGTTCGACCCGGAGAAGCCGATGGTGACGTCCGGCATCCGGCTCGGCACGCCGGCCGGGACGACGCGCGGCTTCGGTCAGGCGGAGTTCCGCGAGATCGGCGGACTGATCGTCGAGGTGCTGGATTCCGTCGCCGGCCGCGGCGCGGAGGGCGATCCGGAGACCGAGCGCCGCGTCCGCGAGCGCGTCACCGCGCTGTGCCGCCGCTTCCCAATCTATCAGGGGCTTTGACGCACAGCTCGTCCCTCGCCCCGTCATCGACCGGATAATGACGTAGGGGCGGCCCTTGGGCCGCCCGCAGCGGATCATCACCGCACCAGTGCCGTGATGGCGGGCGCCCCAAGGGGCGCACCTACGTTATATTTTCCGAATAAGAAAGGCGTGAAGGCACCCCACCGTCACGCCTTTCTTTAACTCTACGCCCGCGTAAGCGTCAGCCCTGCTCGGCCTGCCCCGCCCCTTCGGCGCGGCGGCGGCGGTCGGCCATGAACTGGTCGAACTCCGCCTTGTCCTTGGCCATGCGCAGCCGGTCGAGGAACTCGCGGAACTCGCGCTGCTCATCCTCAAGCCGGCGGAGCGTCTCGGCGCGGTATTCGTCGAACGCGCGGTTGCCACTCGACCCGTTCCGCCACGACGGCGAGCCGGCGGACCAGCGCTCGGCCGTCTCGGTCGCGCAGTTGTACCAGCGGCCGAAGCGGCCGTTTCTCCTGCTTCCCATCCGTCCGCTCCCGATTGCAAAGGCGAGGATCGCGAGGCCCAGGGGCCACCATGTCATGAAGCCGAGGATCGTCAGCGCAATCCAGGCCGGCCTCCCGAACTCGTCGAGTTTCGCTGCGATGCCCATGTGAGCCTCATGTTAATGTGATTTACATTTACATAGTTGGCTTCGGCTTGCGCTCCTGTCAAGCGCCCGAAAGATGCTTCGGATCGTCTCGCGTCAGAGCTTGCCGGACGGGCCGTGGTCGCCGCCCAGGCCGAGTCCCTGGAGATAGACGAGGAGCCCGGCCTCCAGCAGGTCGTCGGCCGGCATCGGCAGCTTGCGGCGTGCCGCGTCGCCGCGGCTGAACAGCGAGGCGATGCCGTGCGACAGCGACCAGAGATGCAGCGCGATCATCAGCGCCGGCGGCCTCCCCTCCTTCGGCAACCGCGCGCAGACCGCCTCCGCCGCCGTCCGCAGGATCGCGAAGGCGCGGTCGCCGGCCTGGAGCAGATCCGCGTGCGTGTCGAGCGGGAGTCCCGCCTCGAACATCGCCGAGTAGTAGGCGGGCTCGGTCCGCGCGAAGGCGAGGTACGCCTTGCCGATGTTGCCGAGCGCGGTGAGCGGATCGGGAAGCCCCTTGTTCCAGGCCAGCCCGAGCATCGCCTCGAACCGCTCGAACCCCTGCCGCGCGACGTCGGCCATCAGGTCGTCGCGGTCGCGGAAATGCCGGTACGGCGCGGCCGGACTGACGCCTGCCGAGCGCGCCGCCTCGGCGAAGGTGAACCCTGACGGTCCCTTCTCGGCGATGAGGTCCAGCGCGGCCCTGATCAGCGCTTCCCGAAGATTCCCGTGGTGGTAGCCGCGGCGCCCCATTCCGCTCCCGTTTCCGGATCGGTCGATGTGAAGACCTCTTACATCAAATGCGCCGCGGCCGCAGCAGCCGCAATAGCGGCGGGACCGATCGTCACTCCGCGGCGGGCTGCCGGAGATACACCGTCGAATAGGCGGCGACGGCTCCCGGCGGGGCGGCCGGCAGCCGGTCGAAGCGAAGCCCCTCCGCAGCGTCGGCGGGGAGATTGTCGCGGAAATTCTCGGTGACGAGGATCTCCCACGCCTTGGCGGTATCCTCGCCGAGCTTGCTCGCGGCGTTGACCTCGGCGCCGAACACGTCCTCGTCGCCGATCCGCAGCATCTCCCCGTAGCCGAGGCCGACACAGAGCAGCACCTGCTCCTCAGGCGGCATGTCGCGGTTGTAGATCTCCGCTTCGCGCTGCATCGTCAGCGCGCACGCCATCGCCAGTTCCGGCCGGCGGAAGATCACGAGCAGCGAATCCGCCTCCGCCTTCAGCAGGATGCCGTCATGCTCCTCGATGCACGGGATGAAGATGCGCATCGATTCGTAGATCGTCTGGAGGAAGTGGGTGATCCCGAACTCCGCCACCCGGCGCGAAAAGCCGGACAGATCCGTGTACATGACGGCCCAAGTCTCGCCGAGCAGATCCCAGATCCGCTTGTCTATCGCCGCCTTATCGGCGCCGGCCTTCAGGCGCTCCATGATGAGCTGTTCGAGGCGCTGTTGCGACGCCGACTGCGTTACGCGCCGCCCGCACGGCATGAACACTGATACGTCCCCTTCCGCAATGACTGACCGGGTCTCTACGGGAAACTATCACAACCGGAGCGAATTTCGGCGATCGGCTCCATAGCGTAGACCGGACCACCGCGACGTCGGCGACCATCCGCTTCATGAACTCGGCCTGCGGCGTGACCGAGATGCAAGTCAACCGGACGGCAAGTCTCGCAGGGTGACACGTCCGGTCGAGTCTTCTATAACGCCGCGTCCGTCACAGACATTGGGATGCCCCGTTGCCGTCGCTCCTCAGGTTCTGCCGGCTCGCCGTTTTCGTCGCGGCCCTTGCCGGGTGCACGCGGGATTACTCGCCGAACACGTACTCCAGCAACGCCGTCCAGCAAGCGAACAAGGTCGAGCCGGCCGTCGTGGTCGGCTACCGGCAGGTCGCGATCAGCGCCGACGGTACGGTCGGCGCGGTGACCGGCGGCGCGGCCGGCGGCGTCCTAGGGGCGCAAGCGGGGCCTGGCGGCATCAGCTCGGCGCTCGGCGCGGTCGGCGGCACCCTCGTCGGAACCATCGTCGGCACGACGGTCGAGCGCGTCACCGGCGACACGACAGGCTGGGAGTACATCGTCCGCAAGTCCAGCGGCGACATGCTGTCGGTGACGCAGCGGGAGCCGACGCCGCTGGCGATCGGGCAGAAGGTCCTCGTCATCTCCGGCAATCAGGCCCGCATCATCCCGGACTACTCCGTCGCGGTCGACCCGCCACCCGCCGCGCCATCCGGCGGCGCCGACCGGACCGAGAAGGACGCGAAGCAGACGCCTGCCGCGACCGGGACGGCGGCGGCGGCAACGCCGGCCGCGAGCGCCGCCGCAGCGCCCCAGACGCCACCCGCGCCCTCCGCCGAACCGGCTGCTGCTACTGCTGCGACGGCGGCGCAGCCGGTATCCACTCCCCCTTCCGCCGCCATGGCCACGCCCGCCGAGCTGGGGGCAGCGGCGACGCAGCCGCAGCCGGTTTCCGCTCCCCCCGCCGCCGCGGCCACGCCGCAGAGCGCCGCCCCGGCCGAGCCGTCCGCCGATCCGGCGGCGACGCCGAGCGCCATGACCAGCCCGCCCGCGTCGGAGCCGCCTCCCGCCCTGCCCTCGTCCGCGCGCACATCGCCGCACGACTCCGTCGTCGGCGGCGGAACGGAACAGGCCGCTCCCGACGCGCCCCCGACGGACAGCGCCCGCTACTGATCAGACCGTTGCGGCGTCAGCGCGTCTGGGGAGCAGTCTCCGCTTGCGGCCAAAGCCTTCGAAGGTCCCGTGAATTGTGGTCGGGCGCCGCGGCGGTGCTGTTCCGCTCGGCGACTGCGCGGACGGAGCCGCGCCGGGCCGCGCCCGAGCGCGGACAGGAGATTCGCCAACCCGAAACGTTGGCTAGCGCGTACGGCTGCCTCTTCCACCCCCGCGCGTCCCGACCGGACGCCACGCGGCAAGAGGCGACGCCGATCGTGCCTTGTAACGCACCAGTCCCGTCTTCGACGCCTTCATCAAGGACGCTTCGCGTCCGGAGCAGCGGGAGGACAGGGATCAGGAGCAATTATTGGAGGAAACATGCGCCGCTCTATCTCACACGCCTTGATTTCAGCAATCGTCCTTCTGACCGCGCTTCCCGTTGCCGCCGCGGAAGCGGATCAATCGCTCCAGAAGATGGAGCGGAACCTCGTCGATCTCTACAAGAACGGAGATCTCGAATCGATCATCCAGGCCTACGCGCCGGACGCCTACATCCTGCCGAACCTGAGCCCGATCCTGCGGGGGCGGGACGGCGCCCGGCAGATCTGGGAGGCGACGCAGAAGGACGGCGTCAAGGGCCTGAAGCTGGCGCCGGTCAGCCGGGAACAGATCGGCACCACCCATATCCGAGAGGTCGGCACGTTCACCGCGCAGATGAACAACGAACCCGTGGAGGGCAAGTACGTCGCAGTTTGGAAGAAGGTCGGCAACGAATGGCTGATCGATACGAACATGTGGAACAGGACGAATTAGCAGCGAGGGACCGATGCGGGGCGCCGGGGATGAAGAAGAACCCGGCGCCCACACTCTGCCTGCTTGAACACGAGGCCGATCTTCTCCAGCCGCGGCGAGGACAACCCGACCTCTTCGGGCTGCGCTGGCGTCGGTGCCGCCTGCGCCCAGGCGGCGGCCGCGGTCGCGACAAGGACGACGGCACCGGCGAACACGCCGAAGCTGCGTCCCATCATGCCGTTTCTTCCTCTTTGTTTGTCTTGATCAAAACCGTGCGCCCGCCCGGCCGATCTGTCGATTTCGCCGCCGGAAACAGCGTGCGCTCAATACGAGCGCGCGCCATACTTTCGATTTCCTCGGCACGCCCCGATGTGCCACGTCCATTTGCGGTCACACTCAACTGACAGGGTCAGTTCGGCGCTGAAGCCGGTGCCGACGTTCGCTCGTGCCGATGATGTGTCGAAGGCGGGCTGCCGAACGGCGATTTGACCCTATGTCTATTCGACAAGAAGGAGCCATCCGGATGTTCATTGCCATGAACCGCTTCAAGGTCGCGTTGGGTTCGGAGCGGGAGTTCGAGGAAGTCTGGCTGTCGCGCGACACCCAACTGCGCGGCGTGCCGGGCTTCGTGGAGTTCCACCTCCTGCGCGGGCCGGTCCGGGACGACCACGTGCTCTATGCATCCCACACGATATGGCGGTCCAGCGCCGACTTCGAGGAATGGACGCGCTCGGAGGCTTTCCGTCTGGCGCACCGTTCCGCCGGAGGTAACCGGCCGCTCTATGCGGGACACCCCGAGTTCGAGGGGTTCGAGGTCGTGCAGACCGTCGCGTGACGACGGCGGGAGATCGGAACTCCGCGACAGCGCTCGACGACGTGTGACGGCGGCGGCCGTTGACCTTGACTTGCCGGCCGGCGGTCAAACCCGTACGGCATCTGAGCGGGGCAACGCCGGTTCGGTGCGGTCGAGTGCGTCGGCCAGGATCGGGCCTATTTGGGCCAACGCCGGAGGTTCGGTCATTTCAGCGTGGGCGCTATCGACAGCGTGACAATCGATGGCGCCGGTGACAAATGGCCGCCATTCTTCGGGCAACCGAGACGACTCACTGCGGTTGCGGGTGGCAACGAGGTGCAGGATGTCTCCATGGAAGCGGCCGGGTCGGAACGCTGCCTGGAGCCGCGAATTGTTTTGCAGGACGTCGAGCACCGACTGAAGGTTGTCGACGATGGTCTGCGGCACCGCATGGCCCGCACGGCGCGCCGCGGCCACGACTTCCTCCCAGGCCGGCAGCTCGTTCTCGGGCAGCGGCTGGTCATAGCCGATCATCGACGCGACCTCGGCGAGAAACTGGCGCCGGTCCAGCAACGGCCGGTGCGGGTCGGGCGGGTAGCCGTCGAGCATCGCAAGGAGGGCAACCTCCTCACCCTGATCCTGCAGCTTTGTTGCAATCGCATGAGCGACATGGCAGCCGAACGACCAGCCAAGCAGGTTATAGGGGCCGGCAGGTCGGATCGAACGGATCCTGGCCAGGTAGTCGGCTGCCATCGCCTCCACGGAGGTCGCGAGGGGCGCCGCGCCGGAAAGGCCGGAAGCCTGCAACCCATAGAGGGGGCGGTCGGGCAGATATGGGAGAAGGCCCGCGTAGCGCCAGGCGAAGCCGGTGAGGGGATGGATGCAGAATAACGGCGGCCGGCTGCCCTGCGGCCGGAGCGGCAGCAGAATGGCGAGGGAGTCGGCCTCGTCCTTGCCGACCGTCCGCTCCAGCCGTTCAGCAAGGCGGACGACGGTCGGGGCCTCGAAGAGCGCCCGCAGCGAGAGTTCGATGCCGAATACCTCGCGCAGACGCGCCAGCACCAACGTCGCCAGGAGCGAGTGGCCGCCCAGATCGAAGAAGTTGTCGTGGATACCGATCCGCTCGACCCCGAGCGCTTCCAGCCAGATCTCCGCGAGCGCTTCCTCGGTCGGCGTTCGCGGCGCCACGAACTCCACCGCTTCGGACCTGCCGTCCGGCGCCGCCGGCAGACCCTTCCGATCCCGCGGCCCGAGCACTTCCAGAGACCCGTCGCCGCGCCAGCGCGCCAGATCGCCCGTCCGGTGCAACCGCGCACCATCCCCGAACGGGCTCGGCACGAAGCGCTCCGCCGTCAGGTCCGGCCGGCCGCAATAGCCGCGCGCCACCTGGACGCCGCCGAGATAG
>DASWRT010000136.1:0-23713 GCA_036403035.1 Allostellaceae bacterium
CATCCGAAAGCCGTTCCGCGCGCCCAAATTGAGGGCCGAGATCGAGCGCGCGCTCGGACGGCCGGACAGCCCGTGATCGGCGGTCCAGCCGGAGCGGATCTCCTCTTCCGCGAGGGCCTGTCGCGGAACTCCCTCTCCCGCCTGCGGGAGAGAGACCCGCGGAACCCGGCATGCGCATTATGCAACAGGCCCGCGAGGGGCGAGGGAACGATCAGCCGCTTTCGAGAGGCAGGCTATTTCCGCTTCCGCCGCGGGCGGCGTGAGGCCGGCGCGCCGTCCGGCCCGCCGCCCGGCCGTGCGACGTAAGGGGCGACGAACCGGCGGAAATGCTCCAGGGCGTCGGCGGTCGTCCAGTCCGGCGGCGCGGCCTCGCGGGTGGCGCTGACCGCCGCCCCGATCGCCACGCTCTCGTCGGTGCCGGGCATCGCCAGCGCGCGCTCGTAGGCCGCCCGCGCGATCTGCCGAAGCGCCGGCGTGCTCACTTTCGGCGGCCCCATATAGCGGTCCGAGCTGTGCTTGGGCGCCGGCGAGCGGCGCCGGAACCGGATGCCGCACAGCTCCAGATGCTCGGCGACCTTCTCGGCGAGCATCCGGGCGTTCAGCGGCCGGTGCGCGCGGACGACCAGCGGCAGCGCCCGTCTCAGGGCATACTCGATTTCCGGCAGCACCTCCTTCGGGTCGAGCGGTTCATCCGTCATCCGACAATGGTAATGTCGGAACATAACAGGAACAATCTGTCAAATCGGCATAGACCCGCCCCACGATGCCATGCGGAACAGACCGTCGGGGTAAATCGATATCGACCGGATCGCCTTTCCATCATCATTCGCATCACGGCAGCCAAAAGCTGCGCCGAAGCGGAGCCATGAAGGCGGCAGCCGGAAATGCCGGCGGATGGCGTATAGATCGCAGCCGCCGGCTCAGGGCTGCCTGCCTCGGCCGCTTTCATTCCACCTGATAGTCGCTTCCGGCAAGGGCGAGGCGCCGCAGGGCGTGCAATGCCGCGACGAGCACGTCCCGAGGCGGCGAGGCCAGGGCGATGCGCACCGCGTTCGGTGCATGGCCCGGACTCGCGGCGAATGCGCTCGCGGGCGTGATCGCGATGCCGTGCCGGGACGCGGCGGCGGCGGCATAAGCCTCCGCGCGCCACGAGTCGGGCAACTCCAGCCAGAGATGGTAGGCGCGGGGGTCGCCCTTGACCGCTAGGCCGGTCAGGGCCTCGTGCGCGGCACTCTGCCGGGCGGCGGCGTCCTCCCGCTTCGCCGCCGCCATCCGCTCCGCCGTGCCGTCGACCATCCAGCGCAGGCCCGCGGCGAGCGGGAACCCCGACGCCGACCACGCGCCCGAGCGCACCGCCGCCGCGATCCTGTCGGCGAGAACAGCGGGAGACGCCACGAAACCGAGCGTCAGCCCCGGCGCGATGCGCTTGGAGAAGCTGTCGACGAGGACCACCCGGTCCGGCGCCAGCGCCGCCAGGGGCGGCGGCTGCTCGCCGGCGAGGAAACCGTAGATCGCGTCCTCGATCGCGAACAGGCCGGTTTCGTCGAGAAGCGCTGCGATTTCCCGCCGGCGGACCGACCCCATCGTGATCCCGAGCGGGTTATGGAGTGTCGGCTGGAGATAGATGCCGCGAAGCGGCGTCGTCCTGTGGATCTGCGCCAGCGTCTCGGGGCGCACGCCCTCCTCGTCGAGCGGGAGCGGGACGAGGGTGATGCCGAGCCGGGCGGCGATCCCTTTCACCACCGGATAGGTCATCGCCTCGACCCCGATCCGCTCGCCCGGCGGCGCCAGGGCCGCCATGGACGCGGCGATGGCCTGCCGTCCGTTGCCGGTGAAGAGGATGCCGTCCGGCTCCGGCGCCCAACCACCGCTGTCGCCACCGCCACCGCCGCGAGCGAGAAAGCGGGCCGCGATCGAACGGGCGTGCGCCGTCGCGCCGGCTCCGACCGGCCGGAGGGCCTCGTTCATCGTACCGGGCCGGAGCAGGCCCGCGAGCGCTTCGGCCAGCGCGGCCCCTTGATCCGGCAGCAGGGGAAAGTTCAGTTCGAGATCCACCGGCGCGACGGGCGGATCGGCCAGGGCGAGGCCCGGCGGCGCCCCCAGGGCGGATCGGACGTAGGTGCCGCGCCCGACTTCGCCGGTCACCAGCCCGCGCCGGGTCAGTTCGGCATAGACGCGGCTCGCCGTGGAAACGGCGATTCCCTGCCGGGACGCGAACTCCCGCTGCGGCGGCAGACGCTCTCCCAGGCTCAGCCGGCCGGCCTGGATATCCGCGGCCAGGGTGTCGGCGATGGTGCGGAAGTCGTTCATGTCGGAAATTGCTCCGAGAGCAATGTTTAGATTGCTCCGACATAGTGGCCGCGGCACTGTCGCGAGGCAAGACCACCCGGAGCGGCGTCGCATCCATGATCACGGCAGGCAGTTTGGCGGCCTTCGCCCTTATCGCGCTCGGCATGGTGCTGACGCCCGGTCCGAACATGATCTACCTGATCACGCGCTCGATCATGCAGGGGCGCTGGGCCGGGTTCGTCTCGCTCCTCGGCGTGATCCTCGGCTTCGTGTTCTACATGCTGTGCGCCGCCTTCGGGCTCACGGCCATCCTGCTCGCCGTGCCCTTCGCCTACGAGGCCGTCCAGTGGGCGGGGGCGGCGTACCTGCTCCATCTCGCGTGGAGCGCCATCAAGCCGGGCGCCCGCTCGGTCCTCGAACCGCGGACGGATCTGGCCGTCGATCGGCCGCATAGGCTGTTCGCGATGGGGTTCGTAACCAACCTGCTCAACCCCAAGATCGCCGTCCTCTACCTGTCCTTGCTGCCGCAGTTCGTCGATCCGGCGAGGGGGCACGTGCTCTTGCAGGGCATTGCTCTCGGGCTGACGCAGATCGCCGTGAGCTTCTCGGTGAACCTCGCCATCGTGCTCGCGGCAGGCTCGGTCGCCCGATGGTTTGCCGCCCGCCCGCTATGGCTCAAGGCGCAGCGCTGGGCGATGGCGAGCGTGCTGGCGGCACTTGCCCTGCGGCTCGCCCTCGACAAGCGGGCCGCGTGAGGCGTGGGTGCGTGCGTGCGGCGGACCGGACCAATGCGCGCCATTCCGCCGATGAAGGCCTCACGGGTCAGGGGGTAACTGTCGAACCACTAGTGTCTCTGCACAGGGATTTTGACGGGTTGGGAATGCCGACGTAGGCCCGAAAGCCGGGCCGACGCCAAATGACCCAACCTGTCAAAACCCCTGTGCAGCGGTACTAGGGCCCCTGGCCGACTCTCCCGGCCTCGGCGAATCCTTTCCGCCGTCCGCAACGTCTTAGAAGCAGTGAAGGGAGGCGCGCACCTCTCGCTCGGTAAAGCTGCGAAGGGAGAAGCCATGATACTCGTGACCGGCGCGACCGGCCTGAATGGACGGATGACGATCGGCGAGTTCGCCCGCGAAGGACATCCGGTAAGGGCCCTGGTGAGGAATCTCGCCAAGGCGTCCAAGGCCGGGCTCGTTGGGATGCCGGGCGTGGAACTCGTGGAAGGGGACATGGGCCGGTCCGAAGGGCTTCGAGTGGCGCTCGCTCGGGTGGAGCGGGTGCTCATGATCTCGTCGGCGGCCCCCGACATGGTCGAGACGCAATGCCGCTTCATCGACGAGTGCAGGCTCGCCGGGGTCCGTCACGTCGTCAAGTTCTCGGGGGCGGAGTCGGGGGTCGGGTTCGACCCGTCCAAGTTCCGATTTACGCGCATGCACGAGGAGATCGAGGACTATCTCGAGGGTTCCGGGCTCGCCTGGACGCACATCCGCCCCTCGCAGTTCATGCAGGTCTACCTGCGCGAGGCGCCGGACATCGCTGCGCGGGGCGTACTGCGCCTGCCGTTCGCGGACATCAGGCTGTCGCCCGTGGACGTCGGGGACATCGCGAAGGTCTCTTACCGGCTGCTGCGCGACGGTGGCCACGAGGGCGAGAGCCTGAACATGACGGGCCCTGAGGCGTTGACGATGGCCGAGGTCGCCGCGCGCATCTCGGTCGCGATAGGCCGGCAGGTCCACTACGAAGCTATCAACCGGGAGGAGCGCCGCGAGGCCCTCCTTGCGAGCGGCGTGCCCGCGGGCTTCGCCGATGCACTCGACGAGCAGGTGGCCGAACGTCTCAAGAGACCGGAAGCGAGGGTGTACCTCGGCACGCACGAGACGTTCGGCGTCCGGCCAACCACGTTCGCGGAGTTCGCCGAAAGCCACGCGGATGTGTTCCGCGGCCGGCCGGCGGCCTGATGGGCGACGGCGCGTTGGCCGACCGCACTCCTCTGGACGTCGACGACCCGGTGGCCCGCGCGCCCGTAACCTGAAGATCCTTCAACCTGGTCAGGATCGCGGACGTCCTGCGCGATCAGTTCGCGTGCGGGTCCGACGCGCTCGGTGGCGGATACCCTCCCATGGTTGCCGAAGGTTGGTCGCCGGACGGCAGCCAGCTGCCGTTGCCCGCACGCATCGGCGGCGCCGCGCTTCCATTTCACATGCCGGATCGCGGACGCCGTCCGTCGGGAAGGGGCGACCGGAATTTCAGCGGTCCGCAAATCCTTTGCTCCTTCGGGAACGTCTAAGGAAGCAGAAGATGTCGATCGCACTGCGTCTGATCTTCCGCTGAAGCGGTGGGAGGCGCGGCGATCCGCCGCCGCCTCGCCGCGCAAACGGATGTGGGGACACGCGCCTGCGCGAGGACGGCGTGGCGCAGCCGCGGGACCGGCAACCGTATAGATTTCAACTGACAATGAGGAGCGTATCGTGGAAATGGATGAGCCCAGGATTGAGATATTCGGAGTGCCGCAGAGCAACTTCACGCGCGCGGTCAGAATCGCATGCGAGGAGAAGGCGATCGCATACGACTACCATCCGGTACGGCCGCACTCGCCCGATGTCGTCGCCATCCATCCCTTGGGCAAGATTCCCGCCTTGCGTCATGGCGAGCTGACGCTCGCGGAGTCCTGGCCGATCGTGTCCTACCTCGACAAGCTGTTTCCCGAGGCGCCGATGATCCGGACCGGCACGACGGCGCTGACCGCGGAGGTCGAGCAGTGGGTGTCGATCGTGGGCACGTCGGTCGATCCGGTCCTGGTGAGGAAGTATGTCTTCGCCTACCTCTTCCCGGACACGCCCGATGGTCTCGTCGATCGGGCTACGGTGGAGGCGGCGCTGCCGAAGATGGAGGCGCTGATCACGATGCTGGACGCGAGGGTCGCCGGCACCGGATTCCTCGCCGCCGGTCACTTCACCTTCGCCGATGCGCTTCTGCTTTCCACGCTCGCCGCCGTCCGCCTCTACCCGGAGGGAGCTGGTGCGATCGAAGCGGCGCCGAACCTTGCGCGGTACCTCGAGCGGCATTCGGCGCGCCCGAGCTTCGTGGCGACCGACCCTTGGTCATGAGGAACCGGCCAAGCTATCAGGCGCGGTCCATGGCCCGTTGGCACGACGTTGCGCGGAGGCGTCGCGATGGCGCGTGAGCGGCGCAAGCTGGTGCTCCAGATGCAGGTCTCGGTCGACGGCTTCATCGGTCGCCGCGGCGAGGGAGATGCATGGCAGTTTTGGGACTGGAGCGATGCCTGCCCCTGGGACGCCGATCTGCGGGGTCGGTTCAATGAGTTCTTCGAGACGATCGACTGCATCCTGCTCAGCCGCCCGATGGCGGCCGGCTATGTCGCGCACTGGGCGGACATCGCGCTGAGGCTCGGCGACACGCCGGACTTCGCATTCGGGTCGCGCATCGCGACCGTGCCGGTCTCCGCCAGCCGAGCTTCGGCGGTTCCCGACTGCTGCCACCAAGCGATCCGCTTTTACCGTTGGCGAAAAACCTGGGAGCCGAGCGAATCCTGGGCCGCCTCCATTCGTCCTAGGAATGGAGGGGGTCTTTCCACAAGACCGCGACCCACGAGACCGCGGCCTGAACATCGAGCGCCCTGCTCCCTTAGATCGAGGAACGGCTCATGAAACGGACACTTGTGATCTATACGACCAAGCCGGAGCATACCGAGGAGAACGCCCGCCTGATCGGTAGCGTCTTCGATGAATTGCAGGCCCATGCGCCTGAGGGGCTCCGCTACCTCGTCCTGCGATATGGTGAAGGACGCTCCGTGCACGTGGTCGAGCAACCCGACGGGGCGCCGTCGCTGTCGGATTTCGAGGCGTTCCGCGCTTTCCAGAAAAGTGCCAGCGAGCGGTGGCTCGTCCGGCCCGAGGTGAGTGAGGTTACTGTGGTGGGCTCGTACGGCATGATGCCGGATGCGGCCTGAACATTGCGGCATATGATGCGATCGATCCCTGACGACACTGAAAATCGCCTTGGCTTCGAAACAAAGCTCGCGGAGTTTCGCCCCAAGCTCCATCGCTACTGCTCACGGATGGCGGGCTCGGTGATCGATGGAGAGGACATCGTACAGGAAGTGCTCGTCAAGGCCCTTGAGGCCTTCCCGGGGAAGCAGATCAACAGTCTCGAAGGCTGGCTTTTCCGCGTTGCCCACAACGCTGCAGTGGATTTCCTGCGCCGCCGTCGGCGACTGGAGGCCGTGTGGTCGGAGGAAGACCCGGACATGACCGTCGACAACACCGCGTACGCCGCGGTACGGCACGTCGCCGCGGCGAGCCTCAGGACCTTCATGCACCTGCCGATCGCGCAGCGCGGGTGCACCATCCTCATGGACGTGTTCGGCTACTCCCTTCAGGAAGTCGCCGATATCACCGGATTGAGCGTCCCGGCGGTCAAGGCTGCCCTCCATCGCGGCCGAACCCGGATACGCGATCTCGCCAACGAGCCTGACGACAGTGTCCCCCCGGCGTTGAGCCAGGAGGACCTCAGGCGTCTTGCGAAATACGTCGATCGCTTCAACGCCCGGGACTTCGACGCCGTGCGGGACATGCTGGCAAACGACGTCAGACTTGAGCTGGTCGGCCGGACTCGGATGGACGGCCGCCAGCAGGTTTCCAGATACTTCCACAACTATGCCGGCGTCCACGACTGGCGCTTCGTCCCTGGCCTGGTGGATCGGCGGCCGGCGCTTCTGGTGGTCGACCCGAATGATGCGGCTGCACCACCATCTTACTTCGTCTTACTGGAATGGGCCGAAGACGACGTCGCGAGCATCCGCGATTTCCGGCACGCCCGCTATGTGGCGGAATCCGCCGAGATGATCGTGTTCGGTTCGACTGTGGGCGCGTCCTGATCGCTGCCGATCGGCGCACGGCGGGCGGAGAACGGCAGATGCCGCTTCGAGTGGCGTCGGGAGATTGCGAATGAGCGACATCGAAGTTCAGGCCGCGAATGTTCTGAGCAGGTACCGGACAGCTATCCTCAACAAGGATGTCGACGGCATGATGGCCCTCTACGCCGACGACGTGCGCGTTTTCGACGCATGGGGCGTGTGGACCTACCAAGGCGCCGCGGCCTGGCGACAGGCAGTCGAGCGGTGGTTCGGGTCGCTGCAGGACGAAACCGTCAAGGTTGGCTTGGAGGACATCAGGACCGATGGAGGATCGGATCTGGCCGTCGTCAGCGCGGTCGCGACCTACGCCGCCGTTTCAGCAAAGGGCGAGGAGCTGCGATCGCTGGAGAACCGCGTGACTTGGTCGCTCGCGCGACGCGAGCACGCGTGGAAGATCGTGCACGAGCATACCTCGGCGCCGATCGGGTTCGAGGATCTGAAGGCGATCCTGCGACGCCAGCCCGAGCGCTGACTCGGTACAGTCGGCGATAATCGTTGAACGCGCCTGGTCAATGCGATCTTACCTGGCCAAGCCCTGCCGGTGCTGCAAAGCCAACCTGTCAAAACCCCTGTGCAGCGGTACTAGGAGCACCGAGATGAGTGTCGCCGCGCGCCGCACGCCTGGATTTCCTCGGCATCTTGGTGGTTCAAACGCTGTTGCTTCGGATCAGCGCTTGCCGAACCGGCGATGCGCCGTCGCCGCGGCGAGGACGAGCACGAAGGCAAGCATGCCGCCGAGCGCCGCCGCGGCGCTCGCCGCGGGCGGGACGAGCCCGCCGCCGGGAAACGCCGACGCGATGCCCGCGGCGGACAGCGCGGCGAGGCCGCCGAGCAGCCGCCGCGGCATCCAGGCTCTCGCAGCGGCGTCGGCATCGGCGGCGGGTGCGCGATCGAAGGCTTGGATGTCGGAAGGGGAAGCGGCGGCAACCGGTCTGCTCATGCTCTGCCTTTTTCGACTCCGGGCAGCCGGGCGGGTTACTTGAATCGACCCGACGGACAGCCGCACGGAACATGGCTCGTGAAGTCTTCCGGGCGGCGGAACCGATCGTTTCCTTTTACCGGAAACCCCGATTACTTCTATCTCGCCCGTTGGGAGAAGAATGAGTCATATTGATTAACCCAGAGTTTATGAGAACTGCCGTCGATCCGGTCTCGGCGAGGAGTGTCGCCGGAGCCACGTTCCCCGCTTCGCCTATGGGACGGGACGGAGGCCGTTCGAAGCGGCGGCCGAAGGGGCATGATGGCGGTTGCCGGCATGTCCCGATAGGACATATGATGCCGGCCGCTCTTTGACATCGTGAATCGTTCTGACCGTCCCGCCACAGTGCGGCGGGCGGCAGTGGGAACGGTAACGGTCGCACCACCAAAACGACCCTCATCTCCACACTGCCGAGCAAGGGATCGCGGAACAGGACATCAACAGGAGGAAAACAGGAAAAGAACAGGCGGGAAACAGGCGCCAGAACCTGTTTTTCCCGAACGTGAGTCGTTCTGCTTCAACGGCTTAAACCAAAGCCGCCGCCTGTATTTTTGTCGGCCGCGGGTGGTCGGTACGCGCGCCGGGCGCGGAATGCTCAGCAGAGTGAACGGCTTGCGGCCGTTTCCTCCGCCGACTGTTCAGGATGGATGCCGGACGTGTCCGTTTGGAGAATAAAGCGGCGCTACCGCTTCATTCCCGGCGTCCATTTCTCGACCCGCGTCGGTTTCTCGGCCGCTCCGGGCAGCGGGCGCTTGACGACGCGGGTGACGAAATCCTCAAAGCGGCGGCGCAGCTCGGCGCGCTGCGCGTCGGTCATGTCCTGGACGCGCAGATGCGACAGGTCGGCCTGGGTAAGATCGTCGTTCTTCATCGCGGCGCCCATCGTCGCCGCCCGTCCGTTAAGGAGCCGCTAACGGGCCCGGTGCAGCCGCCGGTGATGCCGCCGCTGTCTTCGTTGCCGCCGCGGCCGGCCGCGCCCGCCGCCGCCGGGGCGGCGGCGGGGCCGCCGGCGTGCTGCGCAGCAGGTCGAGCATGCCGTCGACCGTCGCCTCGGGCAGCTTGCGGATCCGCTCCGCCAGCAGGTTGGCAAGCTCCGTCGCCTTCGGCGACAGGCCGGCGGTGTCGACCGTGATCCGCGGGTGCGAGAGCCGCGCCAGCCGGACCAGCTCGTCGGCGTCGTCCCAGATGATGTTGAGCTGGGCGCAGATCGCGACGACCAGGGCGTGCGTCGGCCGGCCGCGCCGCCCGTGCTCCAGCGCCGAGAGGTAGGCCGGCGAGACGCCGAGCGCGTCGGCCAGCGCATGCAGCGTCAGCCCGCGCTCGGCGCGCAGCGCCCGCAGCCGTGCGCCGAACGGCGTCATTCGTCCTCGCCGCCGAACAGGAGGGCGGCCGGGTCCGGGATCTCGCCGGCCTCGGTCAGCAGGTTCAGCAGCATCAGCGCGCCGTAGCGCTGGAGGTGGCGGGGCTGGTAGCGGCCGCCGGTTTCCATCCCGATGATGGTCTCGACGGTGCGTTCGATGGCGCGGTCGATCGCTTCCATCGCGTCCGACTCGCCGTCGACCTCGTCTTCCTCGAGTTCGTCTTCCTCGTTCTCGGCCGTGACCTCGTTCTCGGCGGCGCGGCGCTGGACGCGGAACTGCGCGAGCACCGACTCCGACAGCGCCTCGCCGTCATAGGCTTCCGCCGCGGCGAGGAACTCGGCGAGGATCAGCGGCCAGCGCGGCGTCGCCTCGTCCGGTCCGGACAGCGCATAGGCGTCCGGGGTGTTGTAGTCGCGCTCCTCCGAGAGCGAGGCGATCGCCTCGAAATGCAGCACCCGCGTCATGCCGGCGATCACCGGCATGAACATGGACTGCACCGGGTCGTCCGGCTCGGTCGGCAGAGTCGCCTGCGTCGCGGCGCCGCCGCCGCCGGTCAGCAGGTCCCATTCCGGGATCTGCACCTTCGGCAGCGCCCAGGCGCCCTGCTTCCGGTCGAGATCCCAGAAGACGAAGAAGGTCGGCGCGCGGCGGTCGAGCCAGCGGCGGACGTCGGCGACGGTCACCGGCACGTGCAGCCGCCCGTCCTCGCCGCGATACTTCCGCGGCTTGCGCGTGCCCTGCACTGCGAGCCACACCTCCAGCGGCGGCAGGCGGCAGTTCGACGGCACCCGCGCCAGCAGCTCGACCGTGTCGGCGGCGACGGTGACCCGCTCCACCGGCCAGCCGGCATCCCGGCACAGCGCCTCGGCGGCGTCGAGGGCTTCTTCGGTCAGGCGGTTCTGCATATCGGTTCTCCCTTGAGAGAGGGTCAGGGACTGCCGTTGCCGGCGCCGCGATGGCGGCGTATCAGGATATAGAGTGCGCCGCCGCCGCCGTGCTGCGGCTGCGCCGGCGTGAAGGCGAGGACCCGCGCCCGGTTCGGCCCCTCGTTGAGCCAGCGCGGCACGGCCCGGCGCAGCACGCCGCCGTTCTCGGGGCCGCCGTCATCGGCGGCGCGCCGGAAGCCCTTGCCGGTGATGACGAGCAGGCAGCGCAGCCCGCGCGCCTCGGCGCGGGCGAGGAACGCCCCCAGCGCGCCGTGCGCCTCGTCCTGGGTCATGCCGTGCAGATCCAGCCGCGCCTCGATCGGGTACTGGCCGCGCTTCAGCCGCTCGGCGCTGCGCTTGTCGAGGCCCGGCGCGGCGCGGTGGGTGGAAAGGTCCGGCAGCGCGATCGGCCGGCGCTCAGGGGGCGGCGCCGGCTGCGGCGGGCGAGGGGAGGGCGGCGCCGCGGAGTCAGGAGCCGGCGGCGCGGCCGCTGCCGTCGCTGGCGGCTCTTCCTCCGGCGCCGCGGGATGCCGCCGTCCCGGCAGCGGCCGGACGCCGCGCACCACGGTGCGCCACAGCTCCAGCTCGGCGTCGGTCGGGCGATGGCGGCGCTGCGGCCGCGGTGACGGCCGGCCGGCCGCCTCGGCGGTGCCGATGCCTTGCCTCCTGCCGCTGCCGTCGCCCGCCGCCATCGCCGCCGCTCATTCCGTGCCGCCGTCGCCGGCGGCAGTGTCGCTCTTGCGGTTCCGCCGCTTGGCCTGCTGCCGCGGCGGCGGCTTGACGGCAGCGTCGGCCGTCTCTGCCGCCGGGTCGACGACGACGAGGTGCAGCCGCCGCGGGCCGTGCGCCCCGAGCTGGAGCCGCAACTCGATGTCGCCGGTCCGCGACGGGCCGGTCACGAAATTGACGGTGCGCGGCATCGCGCCCGGTCGCTGCTCGCGCAGCTTCGTCCAGGCATCCTCGTAGCTGCCGACGACCTGGTCGGCGCGGACGACGACGACGTGCGTGTCGGGCAGGAAGTTGAGCGTCGACGGATGCTCGGCGCCGGAAGCGAGCATCAGCGTCCCGGTCTCGGCGACCGCGGCGAAGCAGCTGGTGACGCTCACCGCGTCGCTGGCCAGCGCCGGCCGGCCGCGGCTGATCTGGAGCAGCGGCCGGTCCGCCCAGGGGATCGGGTCGAGCGCCGGGTCCGGCGCCATCACGACCTCGCTGGGCAGGTTGTTGGCGGCGAGGTAGGCGGTGACGGCCTCCGGCACGTCGTCGAGCGAGGCGACGCGGTGCACCGTCGCCTGCACTCCCTCGGCCTGCTTGACGAACAGGTCGAGCTTCCCGGCATCGTCGAGCGCCGCGGCGCGGGCCGGGATCGTGTTGCGCGGCGGCGCCGCGAGCCGCGCCGCGAGCGCGCCGGCCTCCGCCTCGCCGAGCGGTCCGCGCCGCAGCGAGCGGCGGATGCCGCCGAGGATCTGGTCGCGGGCCGAGGAGGAACCGCCGCCGCTGTTGCTGCCGTCGCCGCTCATTGCGGTGCTGCCGGCCCGGCGAAGCCGCGGTTGCGCTGCCGCTCCGCCCACATCTCGTGGAAGCTGCGGCCCTGCGGCGCCGGCATGTCGCGGACGCCGGTCCAGCCGGACGCCAGCGGCAGCGACCGGAACCGGCCGCGGTTCCGCCCGAAGGCGCCCAGGAGGCGGGCGCCGACCGCGGCGGCGGTGCGGTAGAGCTGTGGGCGCTGCGCGAAGAACGCCCAGAGCTTGAGCCCGGCGCGGTAGGACGACGGCTGGAGCTTGCGCTCGAACTCGCGTTCCCGCCAGTGCCGCATCATCTTCGGCAGCGGGATCTTCATCGGGCAGACGCTCTCGCACTTGCCGCAGAAGGTCGAGGCGTTCGGCAGGTGCCCGGCCTTGTCGATGCCGACGAGCTGCGGCGTCAGCACCGAACCCATCGGCCCGGAGTAAACCCAGCCGTATGAATGGCCGCCGACCGAGCCGTAGACCGGGCAATGGTTGATGCACGCGGCGCAGCGGATGCAGCGCAGCATGTCCTGGAACTCGGTGCCGAGCATGGCGCTGCGGCCGTTGTCGAGCAGGATGACGTGGAACTGTTCCGGCCCGTCGAGGTCGCCGGGGCGGCGCGGCCCGGTGGAAACCGTCGTGTAGCTGGAGAACTCCTGACCGCTCGCCGACCGGGCGAGGACGCGCAGGATCGTCGATACGTCCTCCAGCGTCGGAACGACTTTCTCGATCGTCGTCAGCACGACATGCGCCTTCGGCAGGAGCTGCGTCAGGTCGCCGTTGCCCTCGTTGGTGACGATGATGCTGGAGCCGGTCTCGGCGATCAGGAAATTGGCGCCGGTGATGCCGACATCGGCTTTCAGGAATTTCGGGCGCAGCACCTGCCGCGCCTCGTCGGTCATGGTTTCCGTCTCGTCGAGGACGCGATCCGGCGGCAGCTCGGTGTGGGCCGCGCGGAAACTCTCCGCCACCTGCTCCTTCAGCAGGTGGATTGCCGGCGCGATGATGTGGCTCGGCGCCTCGTTCCGGATCTGGATGATATACTCGCCGAGGTCGGTCTCGACCGGCGTGATCCCTTCCTTTTCGAGGAAGCCGTTGAGCGAGATCTCCTCGCCGACCATCGACTTGCCCTTGGTGACGGTCTTCGCGTCGACCGAGCGGCAGATCTCCAGGACCGTCTGCCGCGCCTCCTCGGCCGTCCGGCACCAATGGACCTTGCCGCCGCGCGCGACGGCGTTGCGCTCGAACGTCTCCAGATAGAAGTCGAGGTTGGCGAGCGTGTGATCCTTGATCCGCCGCGCCTCCTCGCGCAGCGTTTCGAACTCCGGCAGCCGCTCGACCGCGGCAAGCCGCATCGCCGGGAAGTCGGTGCCCAGCTTGTGCAGCGCATGCTGCAAGGTCGGATTGCCGAGCGCCTTGCCGGCGTTGCGCTTGAAGTCGGGGCTGGTCACCTGCATCGGGCGGCGCCTTTCCTCATCGTACCGGGTCGGCAGCGCCGATCGGCGGCGCCTCCGCGGTCATGTCAGCCAGTACCTCGGCGACGTGGCGGACGCGGATGCCGGCCTCGCCGCGCCGCGTCAGCTTGCCGGCAATGTTGAGGAGGCAGCCCATGTCGCCGGCCAGCACCGTGTCGGCGCCGGTTCGCACGATGTCGTCCGCCTTGTCGCTCACCATCTTGTCCGAGATCGCGGGATACTTGATGCAGAACGTGCCGCCGAAGCCGCAGCACCGCTCGGCGTCCGGCAGCTCCTTGAGCGCCAGCCCCTCGACGCCGCGCAGGAGCTTGCGCGGCTGCGCCTTGACGCTCAGCTCGCGGAGCCCGGAGCAGGAATCGTGATAGGTGACGGTGCCGTCGTAGTGGGCGGCGACGCGTTCCACCTCCATCACGTCGGCGAGGAACGAAACCAGCTCGTAGGTCCGCTTCGCGACGTGCTGCGACCGCTGGTACCAGGCCGGCTCGTCGCGGAACAGCTCGGGGTAATGCTCGCGGATCATCCCGGCGCACGAGCCCGAAGGCGCCACGACGTAGTCGAAAGTCTCGAATGCGGCGATGACCTGCCGGGCGATCGCCTTCGTGTCCGCCCGGTCGCCTGAATTGTAGGCCGGCTGGCCGCAGCAGGTCTGCGCCGCCGGCACCTCCACCGTGCAGCCGGCCTGCTCCAGCAGCTTCACCGCCGCAAAGCCGACGCTCGGCCGGAACAAATCGACGAGACAGGTGACGAAGAGGCCGACTCGCGGCGGCGGCGCAGGCGACGGCATGGGAGGAAATCCAGGTGAAATGTTGGTCTGACCAAATGGCCGACCAACATGACTCCTGGCACCGCGGAACGCAACCTGATCGGATTCCAGACCGTCGGCGCCGCGAGGCCCTTGGGACGAGGCGAGCCTACCGGGACAAGCTCTTGAGCCGGTACACGATGTCGAGCGCCTGACGCGGCGTCAGCTCGTCCGGCTGCACCTCGGCCAGGGCGGTCTCGACCGGCGAGGGCGCCGCCGGTTCGGCGAGCGCCGCCGTCGCCGGAGCAGGGGAGGGCCGGCGCGCCGCCGCGGCGCTGAACAGCGGCAGGTCGTCGGCGAGGCGCGAAAGGGCGCCGCCCTGCTGCCCGTTCTCCAGCGTCTCCAGCACCTCGCCGGCCCGCGAAACCACCGCCGACGGCAGCCCGGCCAGCTTAGCGACGTGGATGCCGTAGGAGCGGTCGGCGGCGCCCGCCGCGACCTCGTGCAGGAACACGACGTCCCCCTGCCACTCCTTCACCCGCATCGTGAAGCAGGCGAGGTCCTTGAGCTTCGCGTCGAGCGCGGTCAGCTCGTGGTAGTGCGTCGCGAACAGCGCGCGGCAGCGGTTGACGTCGTGCAGGTGCTCGACGCAGGCCCAGGCGATCGACAACCCGTCGAAGGTCGCGGTGCCGCGGCCGATCTCGTCGAGGATGACGAGCGAGCGCGGTCCCGCCTGATTGAGGATCGCCGCGGTCTCGATCATCTCGACCATGAAGGTCGAGCGGCCGCGCGCCAGGTCGTCGGCGGCGCCGACCCGGCTGAACAGCCGGTCGACGACGCCGATATGCGCCGCCTCAGCCGGGACGAAGGAGCCGATCTGGGCGAGGATCGCGATCAGCGCGTTCTGCCGCAGGAACGTGCTCTTGCCGGCCATGTTCGGCCCGGTGAGGAGCCATAGCCGCTGTCCGCCCTTGAAATCGCAGTCGTTGGCGATGAACGGCCCGCCGCCCGACGCGCCGAGCGCCGCCTCGACGATCGGATGCCGGCCGCCCTTGATCGTGAATTCAGTGTCCTCGCCGATCTCGGGGCGGCAGTAGCGTCCCTCGACGGCGCGCTCGGCGAGGGCGGCGGCGACGTCGAGCGCCGCCAGCGACCGCGCCGCCGCGGCGATCGGCTCGACGCGGGCCGCGATCTCGCCGACGAGATCCTCGAAGAGCTGCATTTCCAGCGCCAGCGCGCGGTCCGCCGCGCTCGCGATGCGCCGTTCGATCTCGCCCAGCTCGACGGTCGTGAAGCGCATCGCGTTCGACATCGTCTGGCGGTGGATGAACTCCGATCCGAGCTTCGACGCGTGGTTCGGCCCGACCTCGACGTAGTAGCCCAGCACGTTGTTGTGCCGGATCTTCAGCGAGGCCACCCCCGTCGCGGCGGCGTAGCGGGCCTGCAAGGCCGCCATCGTGCGCCGGCTCTCGTCGCGCAGCGTCTTCAGCTCGTCCAGCTCGGCCGAGTAGCCCGCCGCGATGAACCCGCCGTCGCGGGTCAGCACCGGCAGCTCCGCGGCGAGCGCACGGGCGAGCCGGTCGACCAGCGCGCCGTGCTCGCCGAGGTCGCGCGCCGCCTTCTTGACGAGGAGCGGCGGCGTCCCTGTCAGCCCGTCGGCCGAGAGCATCGCCTTCAGCGTCGCCGTCTCGGCGAGCGCGTCGCGGATGCCGGCGAGGTCGCGCGGACCGCCGCGGCCGAGCGTCAGGCGCGACAAGGCGCGCTCGATGTCGGGGCAGCGCCGCAGCACGCCGCGCAGATCCTCGCGCAGCCTGTCGTCCTCGGCGAAGAACTGCACCATGTCGAGCCGGGCGCGGATATGCGCCGGGTCGGTCAATGGTGCGCCCAGCCATTCGGCGAGGAGCCTCGCGCCGGCGCCGGTCGAGGTGCGGTCGATCGCGGCGAGCAGGCTGCCGCGGCGCTCGCCGGACAGCGTCTGGGTCAGCTCCAGATTGCGCCGCGTCGCAGCGTCGATCTCCATGACTGCGCCGGCCGGGAGCCGGCGCGGCGGCTGAAGCCGCGGGCGCTTCCCCTGTTGCGTCAGCTCGACATAGTCGACGAGCGCGCCGCCGGCCGCCAGCTCGGCGCGGCTGAAGGCGCCGAACGCATCGAGCGTCGCGACTTCGTAGAAATCGTGGAGCCGCCGCCGTCCGTTCTCGCTGTCGAAGCGCGGGTTGCCGAGCGGCGTCAGCACGCTCTTCCACTCGGCGAACAGTTCGAACAGGTCCGGCGCCTGGATGAGCCGCTCCGGCACCAGCACCTCGCCCGGCTCCAGCCGCGCCAGCGCCGCGCCGAGCGTGCCGCGCTCGACCGATTGAAGCTGGAAGTCGCCGGTCGAGAGATCCATCCAGGCGAGCCCGAGCCCGCCGCCGGCCTCCGCCAGCGCCGCGAGGTAGTTGTGGCGGCGCGCGTCGAGCAGCGTGTCCTCGGTCAGCGTGCCCGGCGTCACGATCCGCGCGACCTCGCGCCGCACCACCGACTTGCCGCCGCGCTTCTTCGCCTCGGCCGGATCCTCCATCTGCTCGCAGACGGCGACCTTGAAGCCCTGGCGGATGAGGCGTGCGAGATAGGTGTCGGCGGCGTGCACCGGCACGCCGCACATCGGGATGTCGTCGCCGTCGTGCTTGCCGCGCTTGGTCAGCGTGATGTCGAGCGCGCGCGACGCGGCGACGGCGTCGTCGAAGAACAGCTCGTAGAAGTCGCCCATCCGGTAGAACAGGAGGCACTCCGGATGCCGGCGCTTCAGCGCGAGATACTGCGCCATCGCGGGCGTCGTCGCGACATCGGCCGCCACGGGAGCTGCGCCGAGCGCGGCTGGCGGCGTCCCGCGCGCGGTGTCGTCGTCGCGAAGGGCGGCGGTATCATCGGGCATGACGGGGCGAACTCGGGACCGCAGTGGGATGTTTGGAACCGGGATGAAGCATGCTGAACCTAGCAATAAATAAAGAGGCTGACCATGGCGCCCCAGAAACAGGAATTCCCGCTTATCCGTGAGGCCGTAGCATCCTTCCGCGACCGCGGGAGCTTCGAGAAAGCTGTCGGCGACCTGCTCGCGGCGGGGTTCCGGCGCAGCGACATCTCGGCCCTCGCCTCGCACCAGTCGTTGGAGGCCGCCGAGACGCCGGGCGGCGAGGCGTTCCTCGACGAGATCGGCTACCTGGGACCGCTGACCATCGCCGGCATCATCGTGCTGTCCGGCGGGCCGGTCGCCGCGGGCATCGCCGCGCTGGTCGGCGCCGGCCTCGGCGGCGCCGCGATCAAGGACCTGCTCGACCACTTCTCCAGCGGGCACAGTGACGAATTCGCCGCAGCGCTCGATGCCGGCGCACTGCTGCTGTGGGCGCGCGTCGACGACCCGGAGCTGGAGCCGGCCGCGATCCGCATCCTGGAAGAGGCGGGCGGCCGTCACGCCCACATGCATGCCCGGCAGGCGCCGTCCCCGACATCGTAACGGCCGGCATCGTCACGAATGCGACATCAACACGACGCGGAGGCTTGAGGTCTTATAATTTTATACCGGACGGTGCTTTGACGGCCCGCGGCAGCCTCACTATCATCGGCGCCCAAACCGGGAAGTAGAGGCGGTTGCATCCCCTCTGCCCGTCAGATCGTGAGGGGAGGGCGCCAGGAATGGAAGACGGTCCGATTCGCGTCACCGAAGAGGAGGCGCTCCAGTTCCATTCCCAGGGCAGGCCCGGCAAGATCGAGCTGGCCCCGACCAAGCCGCTGATGACGCAGCGCGACCTGTCGCTCGCCTACTCTCCGGGAGTCGCCTTCCCGTGCCTGCACATCCAGCGCAATCCGGCGACCGCGTTCGATTACACCGCCAAGGGCAACATGGTCGCGGTGATCTCGAACGGCACGGCCGTCCTCGGGCTCGGCGATCTCGGCGCGCTGGCGGCGAAGCCGGTGATGGAGGGCAAGGCGGTCCTCTTCAAACGGTTCGCCGGGATCGACAGCTTCGACCTGGAGATCGACACGAAGGACGTCGACGAGTTCGTCAATTGCGTGCGGTTCCTGCACCCGTCCTTCGGCGGCATCAACCTGGAGGACATCAAGGCGCCGGAATGCTTCATCATCGAGCAGCGCCTGAAGGAGCTGCTCGACATCCCGGTCTTCCACGACGACCAGCACGGCACCGCGATCATCGCGACCGCCGGGCTGATCAACGCGCTGCACCTCACCGGGCGCGACCTCAGGGAGATCCGGATGGTCGTCAACGGCGCCGGCGCGGCCTCGATCGCCTGCGTCGAGCTGCTGAAGACGATGGGCCTGCCGCACGACAACGTGCTGCTCTGCGACACCAAGGGCGTCGTCTACCAGGGCCGTAGCGAAGGCATGAACCAGTGGAAGTCGGCGCACGCCGTCGCCACCAGGGCGCGCACCCTCGCCGAGGCGATGGAGGGCGCCGACGTGTTCTACGGGCTGTCGGTCAAAGGCGCGGTGACGCAGGACATGGTGAAGGCCATGGCCGAGAAGCCGATCATCTTCGCGATGGCCAACCCCGATCCGGAGATCACGCCGGAGGACGCCCGCGCCGTGCGCCCCGACGCGATCATCGCGACCGGCCGGTCCGATTACCCGAACCAGATCAACAACGTCCTGGGCTTCCCGTACATCTTCCGCGGCGCGCTCGACGTTCGCGCGAAAGAGATCAACGACCGGATGAAGATCGCGGCGGCCGAGGCGCTCGCCACGCTGGCGCGCGAGGACGTGCCGGACGAAGTCGCGGCGGCCTATTCGGGACTGCGGCTGCGCTACGGACCGGACTACCTGATCCCGACGCCGTTCGATCCGCGCCTCATCTGGGCAATTCCGCCGGCGGTCGCCAAGGCGGCGATGGACAGCGGCGTCGCGCGCAAGCCGCTCCCGGACCTCGGCGCCTACCGCGACTCGCTTCGCGGCCGGCTCGACCCGACCTCGGCGGCGCTGCAGGTGATCTTCGACGAGGTGCGCGCGAATCCGAAGCGGGTCGTCTTCGCCGAGGGCGAGGAAGAGCAGGTGATCCGTGCCGCGCTCGCCTTCCAGAACAGCGGCCTCGGGACGGCGGTGCTGGTCGGGCGCGAGGAGCGGATCCGCGAGACGATGCGGACGATCGGCATCACCGCGTCGAGCGGACTGGAGATCCACAACGCGCGCCTGTCCAACGCGAACAGGTCGTACACCGACTTCCTGTACAAGCGGTTGCAGCGCAAGGGGATGCTGCACCGCGACTGCCAGCGCCTCATCAACCAGGACCGCAATGTCTTCGCGGCCTGCATGGTCGCCTGCGGCGACGCCGACGCGATGGTCACGGGGAAGACCAGGAGCTACGCCGTCGCGCTCGACGACATCCGCCATGTGATCGACCCGGAGCCGGACGCCCTGGTGTTCGGCCTGACGCTCCTGCTGACCCGCGGCAAGACCGTGTTCATCGCGGACACCACGGTGCACGAGGAGCCGAACGGCGAGAAGATCGCGGACATCGCGGTGCAGGCCGCGGCGAAGGCGCACGAGTTCGGCCACGAGCCGCGCGTTGCGCTGCTCTCCTTCTCGAATTTCGGCAACCCGATGCGCGAGAAGGCGCAGCGCGTGCGCGACGCGGTCGCCCTGCTCGACAGCCGCAGGGTCGCGTTCGAGTACGACGGCGAGATGAGCCCGGACGTCGCGCTCAACGAGTCGCTGAGGCGGCGGCTCTACCCCTTCTGCCGCCTCTCGGGACCGGCCAACGTGCTGATCATGCCGGGCCTGCACAGCGCCAACCTTTCGGCGAAGCTCCTGACCGAGCTGGGCGGGGGCACGGTCGTCGGGCCGCTGCTGATCGGGCTCTCGAAGCCGGTGCAGATCGTCGAGATGGGCGCGACCGTATCGGACCTCGTCAACATCGCCGCGATCGCCGCGCACGAAGCGCTCGGCCAGCAGCGGCGCTGACCGTCGGCATCGGCCGCGGCGGGGCGATCCGGAGAACGGCGACGGCGGCGGCGGCATAGGACACAGGAATGCTGAACGCCGTTCTCGCCGCGCTCCCCGGCGTCGCCATGCTCGTCGTCCTCGCCGCAACGGGCGCGCTCGACACCGGCACGGCGCTGCTCGCAGCCGCCGCGGTGATGGCGGCGACGTGGCTTTCGATGCAGCCGCTGCTGCGCGGCATCGCGGCGGTCGGGCGCGCGGCCAACGCGCTGGCCGACGACGAGGCCGCCGCGCCGACGGTGCGCAGCGCCAGCCGGACGGTCGAGGCGCTCTGGCTCGCCGTCGCCCGCCTCACCCGCGCCACCCGGCAGCGCATCCGGGTACGCGAGGCGCAGCTCGCGACCGCCGAGGCGATCCTCTCGGCGCTGCCCGACCCGCTGTTCCTGCTCGACTCCCGACGCCGCGTGGTGCGCGCCAACAGTCTCGCCGCCGAGTGGTTCGGCCCGAACGTCGAGGGCCGCGACCTCGCCGCCGTGCTGCGCAACCCCGCCGTGCTCGCCGCGGCCGATGCGGTGCTGCGCGGCGAAGGACGGCGCACGGCGGACTTCATGCTGGCCCTGTCGGTCGAGCGGCACCTTACCGCCCGCATCGCGCCGATCGAGCACCGCGGCGCCCAGGGCGGCGGCGATGTCGGTGCCGCCGCCGACACCGGCCGCGAGGCAGGGGGCATCGCCGCCGTGCTGACGCTGCACGACATCACCGGCGTCAAGCGCACCGAGCAGATGCGCGCCGATTTCGTCGCCAACGCCAGCCATGAGCTGCGCACCCCGCTGGCGACGCTGATCGGCTTCATCGAGACGCTGCGCGGACCGGCGCGCGACGATCCGGAGGCGCAGGGCCGCTTTCTCGGGATCATGCATCAGCAGGCGTCGCGGATGGCGCGGCTCGTCGACGATCTGCTGTCGCTGTCGCGCATCGAGATGAACGAGCACCAGCCGCCGACCGGGCGGGTGGCGCTCGGGCCGCTGCTGCGCGGCGTCGCCGACACGCTGGAGCTGCGGGCCGAGGCCCGCGGCATGCGGATCGAGCTGACGGCGGCGGACGGGCTGCCGCCTGTTCAGGGCGAGGCGGACGAACTTGCCCAGGTGTTCCAGAACCTGATCGACAACGCGATCAAGTACGGCCGGCCCGGCACGCCGATCGAGGTCGCGGTCCGTATCGCCGACCGTCGCCTCGGTCCCGCCGCCGCCGCGGCCGTGCCGCCGCCCTCGATCGCCGTCTCGGTGCGCGACCATGGGGACGGCATCCCGCGCGAGCACCTGCCGCGCCTCACCGAGCGCTTCTACCGGATCGACACGGCGCGGTCGCGCGAGATGGGCGGCACCGGCCTCGGGCTCGCGATCGTCAAGCACATCGTCAACCGGCACCGCGGCCAGCTCGACATCGAGAGCGAGGTCGGCAGCGGTTCGGCGTTCACCGTCTATCTCCGCGCCGCGGCATCCGCCTGACGCCAAGCGCGGCGCGACACCGGACGCCTCCGCGGATCGCCTGCCGGGCGACGCTGTCACGAAACCGAAACAAAACCGTCACGAGGGCGTTATGCGGCGCCGCTACAAGTCGCCCGCAAGAGCGGCGGGCCGAAAGTCCGCCGCTCGCAGAATCAATGAGGAGTGCTCAAGTGACTGCCTTTGGGAAAATCCGCTTCGCGGCGCTGGTCGCCGGCTCGCTCGGGCTCGCCGGCTTTGCCGCGTCCGCCACGGAGATTTCGGGTGCGGGCGCGACGTTTCCCTATCCGGTCTACGCGAAGTGGGCCGAGGCCTACAAGGCGAAGACCGGCAACAGCATGAACTACCAGTCGATCGGTTCGGGCGGCGGCATCAAGCAGATCCAGGCGAAGACAGTCGATTTCGGCGCCTCCGACATGCCGCTCAAGGTCGAGGATCTGGAGAAGTCCGGCCTCATTCAGTTCCCGATGATCATGGGCGGCGTCGTGCCGGTGATCAACGTCAAGGGCATCGAGAGCGGCAAGCTCAAGCTCGACGGGCCGACGCTCGCCAAGATCTACATGGGCGACGTCAAGACCTGGAACGACCCGGCGGTCGCCAAGCTGAACCCGGACCTCAAGCTGCCGGCGACCGCGATCGCGCCGGTCTACCGTTCCGATGGATCGGGCACGAACTTCCTCTTCACCAACTACCTCTCGGCCGTGAGCCCCGAGTTCAAGGAGAAGATCGGGAGCAACACCTCGGTCGAGTGGCCGACCGGCCTCGGCGGCAAGGGCAACGAGGGCGTCGCCGCGCTCGCCAGCCGCACCGAGGGCGCGATCGGCTACGTCGAATATGCCTACGTCAAGCAGAACAAGATGAGCTACGCGCTGCTACAGAACAGCGCCGGCAAGGTCGTGGAGCCGAGCGCCGAGAGCTTCCAGGCCGCCGCCGCGAGCGCCGACTGGGCGAAGACGCCGGGCTTCGTCGTCATCTTGACGAACCAGCCGGGTGAGAAGAGCTGGCCGATCACCGGGGCGAGCTTCATCCTGATGCACAAGATGGCCGACAAGCCGGAGAACTCCAAGGAGGCGCTCCAGTTCTTCGACTGGGCGTACAAGAACGGCGACAAGACGGCGGAGTCGCTCGACTACGTGCCGATGCCGGACGCCGTCGTGAAGTTGGTCGAGGATGCCTGGAAGCAGATCAAGGGGCCGAACGGCCAGCCGGTCTGGACGGGCTCGGGCTCGTAACCGGCCTCTTGACCGACGCTTGGCGGGGAGGGAGGTTCACCCCTCCCCGCACTGCTATCCGGAGGGCCGAATGGCCGATATCGCCATCCGCAGCGAGCCGACCGCGCAGGTGACGCAGGCACGGCGGTACAAGGTTGCCGACGTCCTGTTCCGTAATCTCACGGCGCTGTTCGCGGCGCTGGTGCTGATCGTCCTGTTCGGCGTGATCGCGGCGTTGGTGCACGGCGCGCTCCCGGCGCTGCAGCGGTTCGGCTTCGACTTCGTGACGACCGAATCGTGGAACCCGGTCAAGGAGCGCTTCGGCGCGCTCGCGCCGATCTACGGCACGCTGGTCACGTCGCTGATCGCGATGCTCGTCGGCATCCCGGTCGGGATCGGCGTCGCAATCTTCATCACCGAACTCTGCCCGGTCTGGGCGAAGCGGCCGCTGGGCACGCTGATCGAGCTGCTCGCCGCGATCCCGAGCATCATCTACGGCATCTGGGGTCTGTTCGTGCTGGCGCCGTTTCTGCAAGCCTATGTCGAGCCGGCGCTGATCGACACGCTCGGCAACATACCCGGCATCGGCCTGCTGTTCGCCGGCCCGCCCTTCGGCATCGGAATCCTGACCGCCGGCTTTATCCTGTCAATCATGGTGCTGCCGTTTATCGCCTCGGTGACGCGCGACGTGTTCGAGACCGTGCCGCCGGTGCTGAAGGAGAGCGCCTATGCGCTCGGCGCGACGACGGCCGAAATGGTGTGGAAGGTCGTCCTGCCGTTTTCGCGGATCGGCGTCGCCGGCGGCATTCTGCTCGGCCTGGGACGCGCGCTCGGCGAGACGATGGCGGTGACCTTC
>DASWRT010000137.1:0-28803 GCA_036403035.1 Allostellaceae bacterium
ATCCGCGTCGCGCTCGCCCGAAAGCTGCTCGTCGTCCTCAACGCCAAAGCTCGCGACGCGCGCAGAAATTTCGTCAGTGCAACTTGACAGGCCAGACAGTCGCTCACCCTCCCATGCTGCGCATGGGCCCCGCCCTCTCCCGCAAGGGGAGAGGGAAGGGTATTGCCGGGCGCTTCGTGGCGTCGTCAGGATTGCGTCGGCTCGTCCACGCGCAGGATCTCGACGCCCGGCGGCGCGGTGAGGATTTCGCTGAAGGCGTGCATCCAGTCGCGGGTTTCCTGGTCGGAGCCGACGCCGCGGTTGCGGAACTGGTCGAGCTGGTCGAGGCTGGTCAGCTCGATCTCGAACTGAAGCGCGGCGCCGCCCTGGCCGCGCGTCAGCGGGACCAGCATCCGGGCGTTGAGGCCGTTGCCCCTGGCGGACGCGACCTCGCGCCGGATGAAGTCGACCGCGCGCTGGCGGTTGACGGGCAGCACGTCATAGGAAAAGCGAGCCAAGTACATTGCTGGTCCTCCCATTCCGGGCTTCAACGCGACCTCGGCCCCTCAGCCCGGACGGAGGCGGCTCCGGTCGATCAGCTCGGCGTTGACGCAGTTGCGCAGCGTGCCGTTGCGCAGATACAGCGCCATCGTTTCGGCCGACAGGCGGCGGGCGTCATGGCGGCTCTCCGGGCTGTTCCAGGCGGCGTGCGGGGTCAGCAGGAAGCGGCCGCGCAGCCACTCCCGCTGCTCCCGGAAGGCGCGCATCAGCGGCTCCTCCGGCGACGGCGGCTCCTCCGGGAGAACGTCGAGCGCCGCTCCGGCGATCCGCCCGGTCTCCAGCGCCCGGTGCAGCGCGCCGAGATCGACGATGCCGCCGCGCGCGGTGTTGATCAGCACGGCGTGCGGCCGCATCGCCGCGAACGCGGCGTCGCCGATCATGCCGCGGGTCTCGTCGTTCAGCGGACAATGCAGGCTGACCGCGTCGCCGGCTTGCAGCAGCTCCTCCAGGCTCTCGACGCGGCGCACGCCCAGCGCGATCTCCTGGCCGCGCGGCAGGTACGGGTCATAGCCGACGAGGTCGAGGCCGAAGCCTTTGGCGCGCAACGCCGTCGCCGTGCCGATGCGGCCGAGCCCGACCAGCCCCAAGGTGGTGCCGCGGATCCGCCGCATGCACGCCGTCTCCGGATATCGCCAGGGCCGGGCGATGTCGGCGCGCAGCTCGTCCTGGAACTGCGGGATGCCGCGCGCCAGGGCGAGCAGCAGGCCGATCGCGTGGTCGGCGACTTCGCTGGTTCCGTAATCCGGCGTGTTGCACACCGGAATGCCGGCGGCGCCGGCCGCCCGCAGATCGATATGATCGAAGCCGACACCGCCGCGCACGATGATCCGGCACTTGTTCAGCCGGGAGATGACGGCGGCGTCGATCGGGAATTCGTGCCAGACCAGCAGCGCGTCCGCCGCCTCCAGCAGCCCGGCCGGCAGCTCGGCGGGAGCGCGGACGCGGTGGATCTCGAAGGCGTAGTCGGGCCCGGCGGTCTCCCGCTCGACCGTGGCGTCGTCGGCGTATTGCGCGTCGGGCGTCAGAATGCGGAACCGTGTCATCGCGCCTCCTCCCAAATTTCTGCCGCCGTCCCGGCGGTACGGCGCGGTCCGGTATCGCTTATTGAACGACGCCGCGGAATGCAACGTCCAAGCGGGTTGCGGCCGGGCCTGGAACGGCGAGAGACCGCCGGTCGAAAACGCATGGACGGTTCTGCGCGCGATGGTTTAGGCTTCGGATCTCAACAAACTTTCTGCGTGCAAAGCGGGCGAGTGGAGATCATGCGAGTCGCGTCGATCATGTCCGGGGCCGTGCTGCTCGTCAGCCTGACGGCCTGTTCGAGCGTCGGCCCCGGCCTCCAAAACCACCCGCTCGACTGCGCGATCGGGATCGCCTGGGCGGATTGCCTGCCCGGAACGTCCGGCTACCGGGGGACGCCGGCGCAGCTCTCCTATCAGGGCGTCTACCAGCGGCAGGCGGACGACGCCGAGCAGCGCAACCGCCGGATCGAGGCCGCTAACGACGAAGCGCGGCGCTGCGTCGAGAGGCGAAAGGCCGGCGAACTGCCCGACTATGTCGCGTCGGCGACGTGCATCAACGATGCGCAGGAGCGCGGTTTCCGGGAGACGCGGTTTCCGCACATGGACCTGGTCTACGCAATATCCGCGACGCGCCTCCGCGCCGCCGAACAGATCGACAAGGGCGAGATCACGGAGGCGGAAGCCGCCGTCCGGATCACGGACAAGATCTCCGACGTCACCGCCGAGGAGCGGCGGCGGCGGGCCGAGGATGTGCGGGCGAACGCGGCCATGATGAAGGATTATGCGCAGGCGAGGTCCGCCGACGCTCAGGCCGGGGCGGCCAAAGCCAGGCAGGACGCCGCGCGGCTGGAGTATCTCAGGCTGCTCCAGGCCGGACCCGCGCCGTTCTAGCTAGCGCGACTTGCCTGAGCGTTAGCCCGGCATCGCGCCGGGCTCCCTCACCCCGGCCATCCCCGGCACGGGAGGAGGGTGTTGAAAGTGTTCGGCCTCCTCCTTCCCCCTTGCGGGGAAGATTGGGTTTGGGGAACCTGCGTCGCGCGTTTGCGAGCCCGAACGCAATCCGCACCAGCCGGTTGCGTGGCACGCACATTGCTCGGACATTCCACTGTCCCGGCGAGCAGCGGTGCGTCCGCTTTCGCTTTCCGGGCCGATCGGCTCGTCCAGTTGGGGAGAAAAGATGCGAGGCCGCCGCCGTACCCTGATTTCCGCCTTTGCGCTGCTCGCTTGCGGGCTTGCCGGCGCCGCACAGTGGCTCGCCGCGCCCGTTATACGCACGGCCGCCGCCGAGGCGACCACGGTTGCGGCGGCGCCCGCCTCGGACATTCCGGACTGCACCAAGGGCTGGACGCCGGCCACCTCGCCCGGTGCTCCCGTCGCCAGCGTCCCCGCCTGGAACCCGACGGTGCTGCCGCCCGCCGGGATCGCGATCGCGGCGGACGGAGCGGAAATATCCCCGGCGTCCGAGGGACAGGTGTGCCTTTCGGTTCCGGCAAGCGCCACCGTCCAAGGCATCTGGTGCGGCGCGATCGACGTCGCCGCCGGTCCGCCCTATCCGCGCCACGGCTGCGCGGTCGGCGAGGGCGGGTGCTGGGGCGGCCTCACGTTCAAGGCGGTCCAGCGCGACGCTCCGGCAGATGCGGGAGCCGCCGAGGCGGAGCAGCGGATCTGCGCATCCGTCCGGAACGACGACGTCGCGACGGCGCGTCAGGCGAATTTGTGGGTGCTCTTCAAGCGGGCAGCCGGAGCCCACTGACGCGCGGGCGGCGACCGGGCGGGCGCTTCGGCGGTCAGTACCGGGTCGTGAGGTCGGTCAGCCAGTCCGGCGAACGGGCCACCAGCGCGGCCTCGATCCGCTTGTCCCATCCCGCGAACGTGACGATGGCGAGCAGCACCAGCGCGGCGCCCAGCAAGCCTTTGCCGGCGGCGCCTGCGTAGAGCAGCTTGGACCGCCATGCGTGCTGGCGCGTCGCGGCGCCTTTCGAGAGCAGCTGCCCGATGGCGAGCAGGGGAAGCGCAGCGCCGACGCCGAACGCGAGCATCACGCCGGCGACGTCGCCGAGCGCTTCGCCTCCCGCCGCCAACGTCGCGGCGGCGCCGAGCGTCGGGCCGACGCAGGGGCTCCAGACCGCGCCGAGCAGGAGCCCCAGGAGGAACTGGCCGGAGACTCCCTGCGGACTGAACGAGGCCAGCCGTCCGCTTCCGCCGGACGCGGCGAGGCGCGACGCGCCCGCCGCGATCCGGTCCTGAAGCCGCGGGACGAGCAGGACGAAGCCGAACCCGAGCATCAGGACGGACGCGGCGATCCGGAACACGTCCTCGTCGACGCCCAGCGAGAACCCGACCGTCGCCACGAACAGGCCGATGCCGACGAACGAGAGCGCCAGCCCCGCCGCCAGCGCGGGCGGACCGAAGCGGTGCGCCGTCAGCGCGCTGCCGAGGACGATCGGCAGCAGCGGCAGCACGCACGGCGACAGGATGGAGAGCACGCCGGCGACGAAGGCCAGCGCGTAGCTGCCGCTTGCCATCGCGCCGTCCGGCGAGGGCTACGCGGCCGGCTTGACCTTCGAGAGCAGGTCCTTGATCGCCGCCGGATCGGTGATGCCGGTCGCACGTCCCTTCTCGTCCGCGCCGCGGAAGACGAGCAGCGTGCTCTGCTTCTGCACCTTGAACGCCTTCAGCACGTCCTTCTGGCTGTCGTAGTCGACGTCGAAGACGGCGAGATCCCCGAAATCCGGGGTCTTCTCGAGGTCCGCCAGGATGGGGCGCTGCTTGGCGCAGGTCGGGCACCACGGCGCCGTCACCTCGACGAGGATCGGCTTGCCGGCGGACTGCGCCTCGGCGAAGGCCTGCTTCGTGAACGGCACGGGGTCGGCGGCGAGCGCGGGGCCGGCAATGCCCAGGGCCAGGGCGAAAGCAGCAGCGGCGGATTTCAACATCATGCCTCCATGTCGCGGACGCGCGGACTGTCGCGGGCCGTCGGGAACCGCATCTTGATGCACGCAGAACCCTTAGGCAATTTCCGCGCCACGCCGCGGACGCGGCATCCGCCGCTCGCGCCCGCTCACTCTCCCCCGCTCGACAGCGGATCGGCGATCTTCTCCAGCGACTGGTTCTCGGCGTCGATGCCGAACTTCCACTCCGTCGCGGCGGCGCCGAGCATCAGCAGCGCGGCGACCGCATAGCCGATGAAAACGTACCAGCGCGACCCGGTGCCCGAACAGCCAGGGCGCGACGATCCCGCCGATCGCGGTGCCGAGCGCGTAGAAGAAGGCGATCGCGAGGGCGCGCGTCTCCAGCGTGATGCCGAGCGCGACGACGACGAGCAGGTGGAAGCGGCTCCAGGGCAGCCGGTCGAGACGCGCCGGGATATTCGTCGTCACCGCCGCAGCGGCGGCAGCCGAGCCGTTTCGCGGCATGGGGTTCTCCTTCGTCGGCAGGGCGGCGCGCCGCTGCGCGCCCTCAGTGGCCCAGCGCCTCGCTCCTCGACGCCGCCGCCGCGGCTCGCGCCGCCCTGTCTTCGGGGTGGGCGATCTGCTTGACGATCAGCGCCGCCGCGGCGATCAGGCCGGGGATCGCGACGGTCGCGAAGATGCCGTTGAAAGAGAGCTGCCGGCGCGACAACTCCGCGACGAGGAACGACCCGGCGATGCCGCCGAACCGGCCCAGGCCGAGCATCCAGGCGACGCCGGTCGCGCGGCCCTGCGTCGGATAGAAGGCGGCGGCGAGCGCGGGGAGCGAGGACTGCGCGGTGTTCATCAGCGTGCCGGCGACGAAGACCGTCAGCATCAGCATGCCGAGGCTGCCGGCGGTCTGGCCGATCATGTAGACGGCCACGGCGGTCAGCGCGGAGCCGGCCGCGATGATGACGTTGGCGTTGAAGCGGTCCATCAGCCAGCCGAAGAGGATCGCCCCGACGCCGCCGAGCGGGAACAGGGCGGAAATCAGCGCGGCGGTCTGCGGCGCCATCCCGGCGTCCTTGAACAGGATCGGCATCCAGTTGATCAGCGCATAGAAGATCACCAGCCCCATGAAGTAGGCCAGCCACAGCATCACCGAGCCGACCGCGTAAGCGCGGGAGAGCACGACGCCGACGCCGCTCTTGGCGCCGGCCGGGGCCGGCGACTTCTCGGTCATCACGAACGAGGCCGCGTCGGCGGCCGTCTCCGAGATGCGGCGCAGCACGGCGCGGATGCGCTCGACCGGCTGCCGCTTGGCGACCATGTAGCGCACCGATTCCGGCAGCAGCAGGAACAGCAGCACGGTCAGGACCAGCGGCGTGATCCCGCCCAGCGTCAGGACGCTGCGCCAGCCCCAATGCGGGATCATCCAGGCCGCAAGGAAGCCTCCGAACGCCGCGCCCAGCGGAAAGCCGCAGAACATCGCGTTGGTCAACGTCGCGCGGCGGTGGTCCGGGCAGTACTCGCTCATCAGCGTGACCGCGTTCGGCATCGCCGCGCCAAGGCCGAGGCCGGTGACGAAGCGCCAGACGACGAGCTGGTCGAGGGAACCCGCGAAGGACGAGCATAGGCATGCGACGCCGATGATCAGCACCGAACCGGCCAGCACCAGCTTGCGCCCGAGGCGGTCGGCGAGAGGACCGGAGGACAGGGCGCCGAAGGCGAGGCCGAACAGCGCCGCGCTCAGCACCGGCGCAAGCTCCGGCCGCGAGACGTGCCACTCCGTCGCCAGCGACGGCGCGATGTAGCCGATTGCGGCGGTGTCGAACCCGTCGAGCAGGACGATGCAGAAGCAGAGCGCGAAGATCAGCCACTGAAAGGCCGAGAAGGGATGTTCGTTCAAAAAGGTCTGGACGTCGACGCTGCTGCGGCCCGGCGGCATGATGCTCCTCCCGTGATCTTTCCTACGGGAACGCCGTCCGGGCGCGGGCGTCCCGCTTGTCTACCGGGGTGCCATAGGCAATTAACAACCGTCGAGCCGAGGCGCTGACTCGTTCGTGTGCTCTGCGGCTCGGCGATGCAGCGATTCGATCCAGGCTCGCAAGGGAGACGGCCGCGCCGGACGTGCGCCTATAGGTCAAACCGAGCGCATGAGGCCGCCGTCGACCCGGATGTTCTGGCCGGTGATGTAGCCGGCGCCCTCCGAGGCGAGAAAGCCGATCGTCGCGGCGATTTCGTCGGCGCGGCCGTAGCGGCGCATCGGCACGCTCTGCCGGCGCTCCTCTGTGGCCGGCAGGCTGTCGATCCAGCCGGGCAGCACGTTGTTCATCCGCACATTGTCGGCGGCGTAGGCGTCGGCGAAAAGCTTGGTGTAGGCGGCGAGGCCCGCCCGGAATACGGCGGAGGTCGGGAACATCGCGCTCGGCTCGAAGACCCAGGCCGTCGAGATGTTGATGATGGCCCCGCCCTTCTGCGCCTGCATGATCGGCGCAACGAGGCGCGTCGGCCGGATGACGTTCATCAGATAGACGTCGAGTCCGGCGTGCCATTGCTCGTCGGTGATCTCCAGGATCGGCGCGCGCGGTCCGTGGCCCGCGCTGTTGACGAGGACGTCGACCCGTCCCCAACGCTGCATCGCGCCGTCGACGAGCCGCTTCAGATCGTCGGCGGACTGGTTCGATCCGGTCACACCGAACCCGCCGAGTTCCGTCGCGAGCGCCTCGCCCTTGCCGGAAGAGGACAGGACCGCGACCTTGAACCCGTCGGCCGCCAACCGCCGTGCGGCCGCCGCTCCCATGCCGCTGCCGCCCGCAGTGACGATCGCAACCTTTTCGCTCATGATCCGGCTCCTTACCGAGGGCGTGCGCTGTCCTTGGCGCCCGCGTGTCGAGCATCTATGGCATCGGGCAGGGCGCAGGGCTACGGAGATGATCGGCGTCGATGCAGTAGAAAATCTACCGGATGAAGTGTTTCGCCTGCCGCCGCGCGTCGGTCGCAGGTCGGGGACTCACGGAACGGCATCACGCCGCCCCCCACCCCGACCCTCCCCCGCAAGGGGGCGGGGAAAAGCTGAACGCATTCAAAGCCCCCCTTGCGGGGGAGGGTCGGGTGGGGGAATAGCGCAATGCCGGGCGCCGAATTCCAAGCTCGATCAGAAACCGATCTAATCGTCTTGCGCTATGCCGGTACGGCTTCGGGCCGCAGCGCGCCGAACGGCAGGTCGCGAGGGCGGACGCCGGTCGCGTCGGCGACGGCGTTCGCCAGCGCGGCGGCGGTCGGGCCTTGCGACGCCTCGCCGGTGCCGAGGAAGGGCTGGCCGGGGCGGTCGATCACGTGGACCTCGACGCTGTCGGGGACGGCAGGGAAGCGCAGGATCGGGTAGGTGCTCCAATCCTTGGACAGGATGCGCGTCCGGTCGAAGTTCACCGCCTCGTACAGCGTCCAGCTTGCCGACTGCACGATGCCGCCTTGGACCTGATTGCGGATCCCGTCGGGATTGACGGCCTCGCCGCTGTCGACGGCGGCAACGGCGCGGCGCAGCCGGATGCGCCCGAGATCGCGGTCGACCGAGACCTCGACGGCCAGCGCGAGATACGCGCCGAGGTTCTTGTACCGGGCGAAGGCGAAACCATGCCCGCGCCCTTGCCGGCCGGACCAGCCGAAGCGCTCGGCGGCCGTCCGGACGACGGCGCGGGCGCGATCATCCGTCAGATGCCGAAGGCGGAACTCGACCGGATCCGCGCCGGCCGCGGCGGCGAGTTCGTCCATGAAGCTCTCGATCGAGAAGACGTTCATGTATGCGCCGAGGCCGCGCATCGCCGACACGCGGAGCGGCATCTCCGACACGAAGTCGTAGACGACGCGGACGCGCGGCAGCGCGTAGAGCGGGACCGAGTTCCGGTCGCCCCCGCCTTCGGGCTGCGGCAGCGGCTTGGGAGGCGCCGGCTTGAACGGCTCGGCCAGATGCCACGCCGGCATCAACTGCCCCGCGCCGGGCGGGCGGGTCGAGTGCGTCGCGCTGCGGACCGTGTAGTCCCAGTCGACGATCTTGCCGCCGCCGTCGAGCGACGCGCGGGCGCGCGTCGTCATGGCGGAGCCGTAGGGCTCCCAAATGTGTTCCTGCTCGCGCATCCACTGCACCCGCACCGGCCGGCCGGGCACGGCGCGTGCGATCAGCGCCGCGTCGGCCGCCGCGTCGTCGGCGCCGTTGTGGCCGTAGCAGCCGGAACCCTCGACATGGATGCAGTGCACCTGCTCCGGCGGCATGCGCAGCATTTCGGCGATCGCCTGACGCAGCGGGAACATGCCCTGGGCGTGGCTCCAGACGGTCAGCTTGCCGCCGTTGTCCGCATTACCGAGTTGCGCGACCGCGCAGGACGGGCCGATCGAGCCGTGAAGCTGATAGGACCGCCGGTAGGACGCTTCGACCGTGCGCGCTGGCGGCGATCCGGAAGGCGGCGAGCCTTCGTCGCGGATCACGTGCGGCTCCGCAGGGAGCGCGTCCAGCGACGCGAAGAGGTCGTCCCGCAGCGGCAAGACGTCGCGCCGCTCGTCCCAGCGCGCCGCCGCGGCGAGCGCCCGCATCGCGAGGATCGCCTCGAATTCGCGCTCGGCGACGACCGCGAGATAGGAGCCGTCGCGGACCACCTTGACCACGCCCGGCATCTTCTCGATTGCGCCCGCATCGAGATCGCGCAGCGTCGCGCCGTAGCTCGGCGGGCGCACGACGCGGGCGTGGAGCATCCCCGGCAGCCGGAGGTCCTGGACGTAGGCGCTGCCGCCGGTCACCTTCGCCGGGATGTCGACGCGCGGCAGGTTCTTGCCGATGACCGTATACGCGCCGGGATCCTTCAGCGGCGAGGCCGGTTGCGCCTCGACATGCAGCACGGCGTCGCCCGCGACCAGCTCGCCGTAGCCGAGGCTCCTGCCGTCGTCAGCGACGATGCGTCCGTCGCGCGTCTGGAGCCGTTCGGCCGGGACGCCGAGCTTCCCGGCGGCGACGCCGATCAGGATCGCGCGGACCTGCGCGGCGGCGTTCTTGATCGCGGTGCCGCTGTCCTGCATCGAATGGCTGCCGGCGGTGAAGCCTTCGTTCGCCGTCCGCTCCGTATCGGCGGTGACGAGGTGGATCGCGCCGGGCGCGACGTCCAGCTCTTCCGCGGCCACCTGGATCAGCGCGGTCTTGATGCCCTGGCCGAGTTCCGCCTTCCCGGTGAAGACGGTGATCGTCCCGTCCGCGTCGATGCGGATCCAGGAATCCAGCATCTTCGCGCTCTTGAGGCTCCCCGGCAGCTCGGGCTGCTGGTTCGGCTGCTTGCCGGCGTTCTGCGCCTCCTGCGCCCATAGAAGCTCCGGCCGGACCAGCGAGAACGAGAGGACGAGCGCGCCGCCGGCCTGGAGCAGGCTCCGGCGCGAGAGCGTGGTAGCGGCGGCGCTCATCGGCTGGCCTGCTTTCCCTGGGCCGCCGCGTGGCGGACGGCGGCGAGGATGCGCATGTGGGTCCCGCAGCGGCAGAGGTTCGGGGCGAGATGCTCGCGTATCTGCGCCTCGGATGGCGACGGAGTCTCCAACAGCAGGGCGTGGGCGCGCATCACCATGCCGGCGATGCAATAGCCGCACTGCGCCGCCTGCTCAGCGATGAAGGCCTGTTGCAGCGGACCCGGCTCTTCGCCCGTGCCGAGTCCCTCGACGGTGGTGACGGCGCGCCCTTCCAGCACGGAGATCGGCGTCAGGCAGGAGAACACCGCCTTGCCGTCGACGACCACCGTGCAGGCGCCGCACTGGCCGAGGCCGCACCCGAACTTCGCGCCGTTGAGCGCGAGGTCGTCGCGGAGCACGTAGAGCAGAGGCGTGCGCGGGTCGGCGTCGATCCGGTGGTCGCGGCCGTTCACGGTCAGCGTGATCATGCGGGCGGGCTCCGGCGAAGGGGCGTGGCGGCGGCGGCCGGAGCGGGGTTCATGACGCGCTCCGGGCGGAATAGAGGCGATGCACGATCGCCGGCGTGTCGGTCCATGGCGGCGCGTCGCTGAACCGGGCGCGCAGATAGGCGACGAGGTCGACGACCTGCGGCTCGGTCAGCATATCGCGGAACGACGGCATGATGGGACCGGCCGCGCCTTCCGGCGGATGGACGCCGTCCAGCACGACATGCAGGAGGTTGCGCGGATCGGGCGCGACGATCACGGTGTGCTGCGCGAGCGAGCGGACGGTGTACGGCACCGCGCCGCCGCTCTCGTGGCAGACCGCGCACGCGCCGGCATAGACCGCCGCGCCGGCGGCGTGATCTCCGTTCGCCTGCTGCCGCTGCTGCGCGCCCGGCGGGTCGCCCCGCGCGACGATCGCCTCGGCGCGTTCCTTCCGGTCCGGCGACTCCGGCGGCATGAACGACGCGGCGTACGTTGCGATGGCCTGGACGTCGGCGTCCGGGACGCCGTGCGCCAGATTGGCGACCACCTCCGCCATCGGCCCCGCCGCGCCGCCGTGCAGCGGCTCCCAGGAGCGGAGATACGCCGCCATGGTCCGCTCGCTCCACGGCATCGGCGCGGGCGAACTCGCGTCGAGCGGCGGGGCCCACCATCCCTCGGCTTCGCCGCCGGCGAAGTGGTGGTCGGCCGCCTCTTCCGCGCCGAAGCGGTTGCGCGGCGTGTGGCAGGCGCCGCAATGCGCCAGCGCCTCGGTCAGGTAGGCGCCGCGGTTCCATTCGTCGCTGCGGCCCGCGTCGCGGGCGACCGGCCGACGGTCGAGGAAGAGGAGCTTCCAGCCCGCGAGCAGCGGGCGGACATCGTAGGGGAAGGGGAGTTGGTTGGCCGGCGTCGCGCGGCGGACCGGCTCGCGCGTCATCATGTAGGCGTAGAGCGCCGCGATGTCGTCGTCGGTGAGCTTCGCGAAATGCTCGTAGGGAAAGACCGGGTAGAGGTCGCGCCCGCCGCGGTCGATCCCGTCGCGCATCGCGCGCCGGAACGCGGCTTCCGACCACGCGCCGATCCCGGTCTCCGGATCGGGCGTGATGTTGGTGCCGTAGATCGCGCCGAACGGCGTCGCGAGCGCCCGGCCGCCCGCGAAGGCTTCGCCCCCCGGCGCCGTATGGCAGGTGAGGCAATCGCCGACGCGCGCCAGGACCTCGCCGCGCGCGACCAGCTTCTTGTCGAAGGACGACGGCGGCGGCGGCGCGATCGGCTCAAGCACCGGATGCCAGATCGTGACGAAGCACGCCACGGCGAGCACCGCCACGATCCCGATGACAACGAGCGCTAAGCGTCGACCCACGCCGCCGGTCCCGGAAAAGAAAACCTCATCGGCGCGACGATACGAGCCGATCGCCCGGCGGCGAAGCGCGGAACCGTCAATGCAGCACCGCGCTTCGCGCCGCTCAGAGATCAGGCCGTGGCGGCGTTGCGCAGGTCGCGGACGCGGTCGTGGTTCTGCTTCACGCCCTGATACTGGCGCTCGACGATCGATTTCACGTCGGCCGGCAGATCCTTCTTCAGCGCGTCCTCGTAGCTGCGCTTGGCGACATCCTCGCCACGCTCGCACTCTTGGAGGACCGCTTTCTCGTCCATGCCGGTGATGCTCGACTTGATGTCGACCCAGGCGCGGTGCAGCGAGCCGCTGGCCGAGCCGCTCCGGTCGGGGTCGCCGCCCAGCTCGCGCACCTTCGCCTGCAATTCCGCCGCGCCCTGCGCGCACCGCTCCGCGGCCTTGTTGAACATCTCCTTGAGCTGCGCGCTCTTGACGCCGTCGGCGCACGTCCGGAAACCCGCCTCGCCGTCCTTGCTGGTTTCAATCAAGTCGTTCAGCGTGTCGATTACGTCTTTCCGGTCCATAGCGATTCCCTTCCTGTTGCATTACGCCGTGCTTGAGCGGCGCTCCGACAGCCGGTGCATGGCGGGCCGGGCATCGGGCGGGCCGGGCATCGGCGGCGTCGCGGATTACTGGTGGGAACAGGCCGGCGGCGCCGAAGTTTCAGCATGTGGCGCAGATGATCCGGCGTCCGCCGTTTGACGGTCATGCATCCATGGCGGATTGGCGCCGGATGCGGCGATTCTCGCCAGGGCGGCAGGGTGAAGCACCTGTCGGACCACGCCATGCGGCGGGAGTGGGCAATTGCTCAAATGTTGATCAAGATCAATCATTTGGGACTGCCTGACATGCCTGAACGAGAAAAGGCGGCGGTTGTTATGACTCATTGAACGGCGCATCGCGCCGCGAGAACGGACGATGGAGTTGTCGCCGATGCTCGACGTTACCGACCGCCGCAGCCGTCAGAGCGCCGCGCGCCTGGAGGCCCGGCCGAGACACGGCGCCGGGGCCGCGCGGTTCCTCGACCGTTTCTTCCCGCTCGCGGTGCCGCTGCGGCGGGTGATCCGGCAGGGCGATCTCACCATCGTCGATGCAGCCGGCACGGCGCACCAGTTCGGCCGTCCCGGCGACACGCCGCGTGCGGCGATCCGGCTGCACGACCGGGCGCTCTCCTGGACGCTCCTCGCCGATACGGATCTGCGCTTTGGCGAAGCGTACATGGACGGCCGGATTACGATCGAGGAAGGCTCGCTGCGCGACTTCCTGGAGATCATCGCCAGCAACGCGACCGGCGCGCGGATGACGCCGTGGGCAGCGGGCAACGGCCAGGGCGCGCCGGCGACCGCAGCGGCGGCGGCAGCGCTGCTGCTGCTGAAACGGTTCGCGCAGCAGCACAATCCGCTTGCCCGCTCGCGCTCCAACGTCGCCCACCATTACGACCTGTCGGATACGCTGTACGACCTGTTCCTCGACGACGACCGGCAATATTCCTGCGCCTATTTCGCGAACCCGGCCGACACGCTGGAGGCGGCGCAGCGCAACAAGCAGCGGCACATCGCGGCGAAGCTGCTGTTGACGCGCCCCGGCATGCGCGTGCTCGACATCGGGTCGGGTTGGGGCGGGCTGGCGATCTATCTCGCCAAGGCGACCGGCGCCGACGTCACCGGTCTGACGCTGTCGGCCGAGCAGCACCGGTGCGCGTCGCAGCGCGCCCTCGCCGAGGGGCTGGCCGACCGGGTGCGGTTCCATCTGCGCGACTACCGAGAGGAGCAGGGCACCTACGACCGGATCGTCTCGGTCGGCATGTTCGAGCATGTCGGCGCGCCGCAGTACGGCGCGTTCTTCGCGACGCTGAAGGAACGGCTGCGGCCGGACGGGGTCGCGCTGCTGCACTCGATCGGCCGCATGGACGGGCCGGGCACGACAAACTCGTGGGTCCGCAAGTACATCTTCCCCGGCGGTTATGCGCCGGCCCTGTCCGAGGTGCTGCCGCATGTCGAGCGCACCGGCCTGTGGGCGACCGACATCGAGACCCTGCGGCTGCATTACGCGGAGACGCTGAAGGAGTGGCACCGCCGCTTCGAGATCAACCGCCGCCGCATCGCGCAGCTCTACGATGAGCGGTTCTGCCGAATGTGGGAGCTGTACCTGCTCGGCAGCGAGATGCAGTTCCGCTACTGCAACATGATGGTTTTCCAGATGCAGCTCGCGCGCGACGTCGGGACGGCGCCGCTCACCCGCGACTACATGGTCGATTGCGAGCGGCGGCTGGCGTAGAGGGAATCGAATCCGTTTAAAAAAGCACGCAACTCCTGCGGGTTCGATCGAGATCAATGATCGCCGGCCGGCACGGACACGATGATTATCGCGGACGTGCGGCTTCTCATTTTCGCACCTCCCAACCCTAGCCCCGGCGCCTCCCCTGCGCCGGGGTTTTTTTGCCGAAACGGTGACTGGGAGCACAACCCGGAATGAAAAGTAATCGGCGTGATTAAATCAGAGCGACGTAGCTTTCATGTTACGGTGAAATCAGGATCGTGATTTAAGGTATGGACCACGGCTGGTGCCGTTGCCACATTCGATTTGCCGGATGACGATCGGAGATTGACCGTTATCGGATGGCGTCGTCGCCTTTATTGTCTGGAGCACGCAGTCGTGAGCAGGATCATTTCCATGCACCTTCCGGAACACCTCGGCGCCATCCTGGCTGATTGGGCGGAGGGCGACGGGCGGACCGTCGACGAGCTCGTCGAGATCCTCCTCCTCGACGCGCTGCGCGAACGCCGGCGGCGTGCGCAGAGCGACCTCGACGAGGCGCGCCGCACGCTGGAGGCTGTGACGGCGATGCTTGGCACGCTGCTGCGCAAGGGACCGGGAGCGACGCTTCTGCCGGCGGATTTCGGCGACAACGAGGTCGGCCGTACGGAGCTCATGCAGCTTCTCGGCGGCGCCGAGGAGGACGATGCCGTCGCCGACATGACGATGCTGCGCGCCGCCTTCGACGATGCGAGCGACCAGTACCGGCGCGCCGAGCGGACGCTGCTCGTGCTCGACCGGCCGGCGGCGGCGGCGACGCACGCCACCGAGGCATCGGCCGGCCGCGCCGAGAGAGACGACTTCAAGGACGGCGATTTCGAGGAGGGCGATTTCGGGGAGAGCGGGAGCAAGGAACGTCCGCCCGTGCAGGTCGGCCGAGCGGCCGGAGCCTTGTACGAGAGGGTCGGGCCGCCCGCGCCGGCTCGTCCGCATGACGCAGCGCCGGCCGCACCGGCGGCGGTGGCCAAGGGCGAGCCGGCGGAGCCTGCCGAAGCCGCCTTCAGTGCGCCGACGCCGACCCGCTTCCGCGCCGCGCGCCTCCTCACCCGCACGACGGGGTAGGCGGGCAAGACAGATCCGGGCCGACCGCGGCACTCTCGGGTTGACGGGAGGCGATCCCCCTGCCGTTTTCCGGGGTCGGCGAAACCTACGGTCACTTGTCCGGTTTGCATTCATAGGAGGAATGTACCGAAGAGGGAGAGACGCCCTGGACAAGTTCCCGACACCGCAACTCGAAAGCGACTTCATCGTCGACGACGCCAATTATTTCCGCACCAAGGCCTGCCAGTGCCACCGGCTCGCGCAGCAGGCGAGGGACGAGGGCGTCGCCGAGATCCTGGACGACCTTGCGCGGGCTTTCGACCGGCAGGCGGTGAAGCGCGGCGGCGGCGGGCCTTCCGGCTGACGGCGGGCGTGCCGCCGGCCTCCTGAATTAGGCTCTCAGCCCAGCATGTGCACGAGGTTGACCGCGGTGGAAAGCAGCGTCAGCACGCCGAGGACGACGATGCCGCCGAGCAGGGCGCGGTCGCGCTTGCGGTCCTTCAACGATTTCAGCACCGCTCCCTGATCGGCGAGCGTGCCGTCGAGCCGGGTCATCACCAGTTCCAGCCCGTCCACCTGCTGCTTCAGCCGGTGCTGCGTCTCGCGCAACTCGGCCAGCAGCTCGGCGTCCGAGCCGTCCGACTCGGCGCGGGCGCGGCGCACCTCGGCGACGACGCCCTGCATCGTGCGGTGCAGGATGCGCAGCGACGACGCCATCGACTGCACCGTCTCCTCCAGCCGCGCAACCGACAGGCCGACCCCGGCGGCGGCCGGCGCGTCGGGCGCGGCCGGACGGGGGCGCAGCGAGACGATCTCGCCGCGGCCCGGCCGCCGCGCCGTCACCTTCACCGATACCGGCTCGATGCCGGGCGGCAGCTCGAACTCGAAGGCGTGGCAGCCGTCGCCGACGCCGCCGCTCGCGAGATCCTCGCGCGGCAGGTCGGCAACGAGGGTGCCGAGATGCCGCCCGCCGCCGTGCACGATCACCTCGATCCGCGCGTCCGGCGCCTCGCGGTCCCACACCCAGCCGAAGATGCGCCCGCCCTCGATCGCATCGACGAAGCCGAGGAGCGGAGCTGGCGCTCCCGTCGCCGCCGCCGTCGTTGCAGTCGCCTCGGCCGTTGCCGCTTCCGCCATGGTGTGTGTCCCTTCCGTAAACCCTACCCAGTCACTCAGCACACCCTCTCCCCTCGGGGAGAGGGGTATTCATGCGTCTTCCCGTTACGCCGCGAGCTTCGCCTTGCGCGGGTCGCGCTTGCGGCGGGGCGGCTTCGGCGCTTCGTCGACGGCGGCCGGCACGTCGCGCCGGGCGATCAGCTCGCGGTAAAGGTCGAGATGCTGCTCGGCGGCCTCGCGGTAGGTGATCGGCCGGGGGGCTGCGGCGCGCAGCCGGTCCCAGAGGCCGGGCGTGGTCAGCGCCTGGGTCAGCCGGTCGGCGAGATCCTCGGCGCTGGCGACGCGGAAATGCAGGCCGTTGACGTCGTGCGCGATCTTCTCGGCCATGCCGCCGATGTCGGAGGCGATCAGCGGGCGGCCGTGCGCGAACGCCTCCTGGATCACCAGCGGCGAGTTCTCCCACCAGATCGACGGCACGACGACCCAGTCGACCTGCTTCATCAGGTTCGGCATCTCGTCGGAGCGGTAGGCGCCGTAGAACTTGGCGCGGCGGCCGACCTTCTCGACCAGCTCGTTGAAGCGCTTCTGGAACGCTTCCGGCTGGCTCTCCAGGTTGCCGCCGAAGATGCAGAGCGCCGCATCGTCGCCCCAGACCTCGTCGGGGACGCGGCCGACGGCGTCGAGCAGCACGGGCAGGCCCTTGAACTCGGTGACCTGGCCGAAGAAGCCGAAGCGGCCGCGGCGTCCGTTCGGCGGCAGCTCGCGCGGCGGCGCCGGGGTGAAGGCTTCGAGGCCGTTCTCCAGCATGCGGAACTTCTCCGCCGGCAGGCCCCATTTCACATAGCGGTCGATCAGGAAGTGGCTCGGGCTGACGTAGCAGTCGGCGATGCCGAGATGCGATTTCAGGAACAGCTCGCGCTTGAAGATCTCGGCGGGCGAGATGGTGGGGAAGCAGGCGCCGCACTCGGCGGGCGTGGCGCGCGAGCAGAGCCGGTTCTTCGAGGTCTTCACCATCTGCCCGTGATTGAGGCAGATCGAGAGATATTCGTGGAAGGTGACGACGATCGGCACGCCGGGGAGCGCCTTACGCACCGCGAAGAGCGCTTCGACGCCAAGCCCTAACACGTGGTGGAAATGCACGACGTCCGGCCGCACGTCCTCGACGAAGCGGCGGAAGGCACCGGCGAGGTCGCTGGTCGCGCCGTTCGACACCCAGAAATGCTCGTAATCGTCGCAGAACAGGAACGCCTCGCGCTCGCTCTGCCGCAGGCTCATCAGCGGCGTATGGCGGTGGCGCTTCAGCGGGTGCGCGGCGCGGGCGAGGTAGTACGCCTCGCAGCCGGGCAGGTGGTTCAGCCCTTGGAAGAGGTTGTGCGAGGCGATCTCGGCGCCGCCGATCGAGAAGGCGGGGTGGCCGTGGGAGATGACGAGGACGCGCATGGTGCTGCTCTGCTGCTCCGGTCTATTCGGCGGCGAGCACGGCGGGGGCGGCGCCGCCCGCGGTCGTGATGGCGGCGCGCCAGCTCTCGCGGAAGCTCCAGCCATCGACGAGCTGGCCGGTCTGCACCCAGTAGTCCGGATCGCCGGTCGAGCCTTCGTCGAGCGCGTAGGCGGTGACCGAAGGAGTCCACACCGCCTGGACGCCGCGGGCGCGCAGCCGCAGGAAGAAGTCGAGATCCTTCAGCGTGCCGAGCGCGTAGCCGCCGGAGAAGCCGCCCACCGTCTCGTACACGGCGCGCGGCATCAGGCAGCACTCCAGCGTGCCGGCGAGCACCGACGCCGCCTCGGTGCGCTCGCACTCCAGCCAGCTTATCGGGTAGCCGGCATAGCGGATCGCGGGGGCGACGTAGGGCGGCCCCTCCATCTCCTCGATCCCTTCGATGCCGGCGAACTTCACCGAGAAATCCTCGAACAGCAGCGTCGGGCTGAGCGGCGCCGGATGCGGCAGCCGGGCCAACTCGGCGCGCAGCCGCCCGATCCAGCCGAACTCGCGGCCGAACACCGCGGGCGAGAGGAACAGCAGATTGTCCGAGCTGGTGGCGCGGACGCCGATGTCGTAGGCGGTGCAGAAATCGACGTCCTCGTCGGCGACGATCACGCGGCCGGCGATGCCGTAGAAGCCGAGATGGCCGGCGATCATGCGCAGCGTCCGGTCCGGCACCGTCGCCGAGCAGACCAGCACCAGCTCCTCGTCCGGCGACAGCGCGTCGATCCCGAACTGCGCCAGCACCGGCTTCGCCGCGTGGCCGTCGCCGACGATCGGCACGATGATCGAGGTGTCGATGTCGCGGCTGCCGGCCGTGGCCGCAGCCGCGCCCGCCGCGACCGGGCGCTCGTGAAAGCCGGTCGGCGGCTGCGCGGCATGGCGCAGCGCGTGGAACATCGGCCCGATATGGCGCTCGACGATCGCGTGCGCGGTCGGCTTGTGGATGTCGAAGCTGGTGAGGATCTTGCGGCGGTTCGCCTGGATGTCGCCGGCCGCCACGGCGAGCGGCACGAAGGCGCAGTCCTCGGCGCCGATCTCCAGCTCCAGATAGAAATGCTCGATCCCGCTCACCTTCTCCGGCAGCGGCGCGAAGACGGTGAAGCCGTGCATGTCGGGACGGTCGCCGTTCTCGCCCAGGGACGCGGCGAAGATCGGGTCCTGCCGGAAGCCCGCGGTGACGTCGGCGCGCGGCACGCGCGTCCACGTTTCGTCGAGCCGCACCGACAGGCCGCCGACGCTGCGCAGCAGCACCGCCGAAACGAGGCGGCGCGGGTCGAGCATCCAGCCGGTGAGATAGAATCCGGCGCCGTCGATCCGCACCGCGACGTCGATCGCGACGCGGATCGGCCGCTCCGACTCGGTCAGCGTGTCGTGGCCGGCATAGCGCGGGCGCGTCGCCCGCCGCAGCGTCCGCATCACCTCGGGCGACGCCTGGAGCTTCGGCAGCATGTCGCGGAGATGGAAGGGCGTCTCGGCCGGCGCCAGCAGCGTGCGGTTCTGCACCACCTCCAGCCGGCGGTACTCGCCGCTGCCGCCGCCGGCGGCCAGCACGTAGATGTTCTGCACGGTCGGCGGGTCGAGGTCGCCGCCGCCGACGAGGCCGACGATGCCGCAGGCCGGGGCGGCGATGTCGTCCCGCGCGAAGCGGCCGATCGCGGCGGCGCGCTCCTGCACGACGCCGCCGACGTCGATCAGGATCTCCGGCGTGTCGCCGGGCGCGGTGTTGCACCAGCCCTGCACCATCGCCCCCAGACGCGGCAGGCCGCCGATGATCTCGACGAACCCGTCATGGGGAGCGACGGCGCGCAGGATCGCGGCGAGCAAGGCGCCTGCCGCCGGGGTGCCGCGCAGCGCCTTGTCGGCGGCGAGCGCGCGGGCGAGCCCGATCGCTGCGGCCGAGTGCTCGCGGATCTCCGGGCCGATCATCGCCGCGAAGCGGTCGGCCTCCGGCACCGGCTCCGGCAGGCGTGCGATCGTCTGCCGCCGCGATTGCGCTTCCTGGAGGCCGAGCAGGTCGCCCGGCGCGGCGGCGGCGATGCCGGGCACGCGGACGGCGGCGAGGAAGCCGAGCGCCGTCGCCGGACGCCCCTCGGCCGGCTGCGGCCATGCGACGGTGCGGAAGCGTCCGCGCTCGCCCGGCTTGTCCTTGAGCGCCGCGGTTCCCTCGGCCGGCACGCGGCCGTCGAGCCATCCGAGCAGCAGCAGGCAGTCGTCGGACAGCTTGTACGCGGCGATGACGTCGCCGACCGGATTGGGGGCGGGGGAAGGCTCGGTTGCGTTCGGATGGGCAGGCATGGCGGACGGTGACCCGAGGACCTGGAGGGAAGCGGCTGGAGGAGGAGAGGAGGTCAGGCTGCGGCGTAGCGGCCCGACGCCGACGCCTTGCGGGCACGGCGACGGCTGCCGCCGGCCGCCGTATCCGCCGACGCCGCCGATTCTGGCGGCGGACCCGTAAGCGATGCGTAAAGCTGCTCGTGGTCGCGCGCAGCATCCGCAATCGTCCGAACGGGGGGGATGCCGGCGACGAGACGCTCCCAGAGCGCCGGGTCGAGCGACGCCGATCGCATCAGCGCGGCGAGGGCGGCGGCGTCGCCCGGCCGGAAATGCAGGCCGTTGACGCCGTCGCGGACCATTTCCGCCATGCCGCCGATGCCGCTGCAGATCACCGGCCGCTTGTGCAGGAACGCCTCCTGGATGACGAGCGGCGCGTTCTCCCACCAGACGGACGGGACGACGACCCAATCCGACCCGGCGACGAGCGCGGCCATCTCGTCGCGCCGGTAGCCGCCATGGAAGCGGACCGCCGGGCCGGCCTTGCCGACCGCGTCGAGGAAGCCGGCGCGGAACTCCTCCGTCTGGAAATCTGCGCTGCCGTGGATGTCGAGCGCGAACTCGGTGAACCCGTCGGCGACGAGATGCTGCGCCGCCTGGACGGCGACCGACGCGCCCTTGAAGCGGTTGATGTGGCCGAAGAAGGCGAACCGGTTGCGCCGCCCGTCGGCGCCGCCGGAAAGGGCGCGGTGCGGCACCGGCGCCTCGGGCACCTGCCCGTTCGGCAGGACGGCGATGCGCTCCGCGGCGAGGCCCCAATCGATATAGCGGCGGCGCAGGAACTCGCTCGGCGCGACGAAGCGGTCGACGAGGCCGAACAGGTGCTTCGCGTGCATCTCCCGCAGCACGAAGCGGCCGGGCTCGATCTCGGGGAAGCAGCGCCGGCAGGAATCCGGGCTCGCCCGGCCGCAGAGCTTCCGTCCGCCGCCGGCATCGGTCGTCACCATCTGCCCGTCGTTCGCGCAGATCGGGTAGTAGTCGTGCAGCGTGAAGACGATCTTCGCCGCGGGCAGGACGCGGCGCACCAGCGCGATCGCCTCCAGGCCGATCATCAGCCCGTGATGGAAGTGCACGACATCGGGCGCGAAGTCGCGGAGCAGCGCCTCGAACTCGGGCACGATCGCGTGCGTGTCGGTCTGCGACAGGTAGAACCGGTCGAAATGCCCGGTCCACATCAGCATCTCGTCGGCCGGTCCGCCGCGACCGCCGCCGCCGACCGCCTGGAACAGCGTCCCCGGCCGGCGCTCGCGGTGCAGATCGTCGACGCAGGCGACGAACAGCGCCTCCGCGCCGTGCGCGGCCTTCAGCTCGCGGAACAGGTTGAGCGCGAAGATCTCGGTCCCGCCGGCATGCAGGTCGGGATGGTTGTGGCAGATGTAGAGGAGGCGCATCGGAACCCTCCGTCTCAGCGGTCGGCGATGTCGAGGACGCAGATGTCCTGGAAGACCGGCGTGCGCCGGCCGCTCCAGTGGCCGTAGACGGCCGGGCGCTTGCGGCGCAGGCCGGCCGCGAGGAACGAGGCGAGGAAGAAATCCTCGTCGAAGGCGACCGCGGCCGTCGGCTGCTCGGGATAGGCGTAGAAGACCGGGCCGGCGGCGTCGGGATCGAAGGGCAGCCGCCGCGCGCTCCGGTCCGTCGCGCGCAGCGCGTCGCGCGCCGGGCCGTTCATCAGGAACGCGGTGACGAAGCAGCGCCCGCCCGGCGGCGCCAGGACGCGGCGGATTTCCTCGGCGTAGCGGCGGAGCGCGTCGGCCTCCAGATGCGTCGTCACCGAGGTGAGGAAGACGAAGTCGAACGCGCCGTCCGGAAAGGGCAGCGCGGCCTCGGCGGTGGGTACGGCGCCTTGCGGGTTGTAGAGCGGGTGATGCTGGTCGAGGTGGTGGAAGCGGAACCGTTCATAGCGGCTGCCGATCGCTTCCCGGCACCAGCCGATCCCGTCGGCGACGATGTCGGCCCCGTCGTAGCTGCCGCTCTCGTCCAGATACTGCGTCAGCGGCACCGCCATGCGGCCGATGCCGCAGCCGATGTCGAGCACGCGCTCGCCCGGCGCGAGGCCGCCGATCCGCACGAAATGTCCGAGGAACTCGGCGCCGATCGCGAGATAGTCGCCGTCGCCGATGAACAGCTTCTCGGGCGGCGGCACCGGCAGGAAGCGGTTGCGGCGGATCGCGTCGAGGAGCCAGTCGAGGCGCGCGTCCGCGGCGACAGCGGTGGCGGCGGGCGTGGCGTGCAGCGGGTTCGCGGTCATGGCCGTCAGGCCGCCCGGCGCGGCTTGGCGGCAGGGACGGCAGCCGCCGGCTCGACCGGGACCGTCTGGCTCTCGCCCATCACATCAGCCATCGCGCCGGCCCACCGCGCCTGATGCAGCCGCCGGTTGTACTGGCAGGCGACGGTGCGCGTGTAGCCGGCGTGCAGCTCGATCGAGCGCCGCTCCAGGTGGTACAGCTCGACCGAGGGCACGTAGCGGATGTCGTGCCCGCGGGCGCGGATCTTGAGGCAGAGGTCGCTGTCCTCGTAGTCGCCGATGATGTAGTCGGTGGTGAAGCCGCCGACCCGCTCGTAGACGGCGCGGCGGACCAGCATCGCCGCGCCGGTGACGCCCGGCACCGACCGCTCGACGGTGGCCGGCCCGTAGTCGCGCGGGTAGCCCTTGTAGAAGTGGTTGTTGTACCAGTCGCCTCTGAAGTCGCGGCCGAAGAACAGGCCGGCATGCTGAAGCGAGCCGTCCTCGAACAGCAGCTTCGGACCGACCGCGGCGACGCCGTCCTCCGCCTCCAGCCGCGCGACGAGCCGCGGCAGCCAGCCGGACTCGATCGGGATCACGTCGGAGTTCAGGAGCAGCAGGTGCCGGCCGCGCGCGACGGCGGCGCCGAAATTGTTGGCGCTGGCATAGCCCAGGTTCGCCGGCATCACGACCAGCGTCATCGGCATTCCGTACAGCGCGTGCTGGCCGGCGAGCATGTGCTCGACGTCGGCGCGTTGCTCGGGCGAATCGAGGACGAAGACGATCTCGGACGACTCGCGCATCGCAGCGTCGACCGCGAAGGCGGCGATCTGGAAGCGCAGGAAGCTCAGGTTCCGGTAGAGCGGGATGACGAGCGAGACCGCCGGGCGCACCGGGGCGGTCCCGTAGGTCACGATGTCGGGTTCGCCGGGCGCGGCGAGCGCCGCTGCATGCAGATGCGCCGCCGCCGGTCCGATGCAGGAATCGAGCATCGCGTCGGTGACGAGGCCGGCAGGCACGCTGCCGAGCACGGCGTTGCGCGCCTGGGCCGGCGGCAGGATCGTCGCGGACGGGACGAGGCGCTGAGTCAGTCCGGCGGCGGTCGCCAGCTCCAGCACGGGCTGGTGCAGGGTCGCGCCGTCGGGAAGCGGCAGGTAGGCGACGAAGCCGACCGGCTCGCCCTTCGGCGACGAATGCGCGCTCTTGACGAACTGCGCGTCGAGGTCGTTGCGCGGGAAGCGGTGGGACGCCGCGAGGAGGTCGTGCCGATCGAGGAACGCCCGGACCTCCGCCGCGACGACGAGGCGGTGCGGGTCGCGCACCCAGCCGCGCAGGAACAGACCGCCCGCATCCCTGCCGATCGCCAGCTCGACGGCGCCTGTGACGGCGGCATCGGCGGCGGTCGCCGCGGCGGCAGGCAGCGGCGCGCGGATCTGCGCCTCCTCGGCGGACGCGGCGCCTTCCGTACCGGTGCTGGAGGCGTTCCGCGCCACGAACAGCGCGTATTCGCGGATCCGCAGGTCGGGGCGCGGCTTCCGTGAGAGATAATCGACGAGCACCGGCGCATCGGCGCGCGGCACTGGGCGGCGCACGGCGAAGCCGTTGGCGCCGAACAGCAGCAGCTGCGGCGGCGCGCTTTCGCCGCCTGCGGCGGCGGCGAGGTTCCGGTCCTCGGCGGCGAGCACGAACGATTCGGCTCCCCCGCCCTCGTCGACGAGGACGAGCGCGGCATGGGGCGAGGGACGGACGAACGCCGCGCCGATGATCGCGATATGCTCGATCGCGCCGAACGAGTCGGCGAGACCGCCGCCATACAGCGATGCCCCCGGCCAGAGACGGCACAGGCGCACCGAATCGGACGGCTCCGGGACCAGCGCCGCGGCGAACCGGCGGCAGACCGCGGCGAAGGCCGGGTCGTCCCCGAGCCGATGCGCGGCGCGGCAGGAATCGATCAGGAAGCGCAGCAGCCGGATGCGGCCCGGCACCGGGAGTCCGTCGAGCACCGCGGCGGGATCGAGACGGGGAGGATTGCCGGGCAGCGTCGCGGAGGCGATCTCGCGACCACCCGCGGCGGTCACCGAGACCACCATGCCGGCGCTGGCGCCACTCGTCGCATCGGTCGCCGGCCAGCGCAGCGCCAGGATTCGCCGTGCGCCGCCGTTCTCCGTCGGGATCGACGCGGCGAGATACGGCCGCGCGACGAGCCGTCCGTCGACATGCACCGCGCTGATGCCGCCGCGCGTCTGAGTCGCCGACTCGTCCCAGACGACGGCGATCACTCCCTGTGCGATGGCATGGATGGTCGAGCCGGTGAAGTCCGAATCGAAGGCGGTGACGATCATCGATGCCTGCGCCACGCGGAAGAGGGAAGTCGAAAAGGGCGGCGGCCCGCGACGATGATCGCCGCGGGCCGCCTAACAGACCGTTTAGACGATCTTGAAGTAGCCGTCGGGATGGTTGTGGATGTCCTCGGCCTTGATGCCGAGCAGCGTGATCGTATCGCCGTGGCCGAGGTTGATGACGGCGTTGCCGTCGTGGTCGCTGCCGACGTGGGACGCGACGTCCGTGGCATTGCCGATATGCAGGCCGTTGATGTTCTTCGCGATCTGGATCATGTCCCCGTTCGAGAAGTCCATCACGACGTCCTTGCCGCCGCCGCTCGTGAACACGAACGTGTCGTTGCCCGAGCCGCCGATCAGCGTGTCGTTGCCGGCGCCGCCGACAAGGTTGTCGTTTCCTGCGCCGCCGACCAGCAGGTCGTTGCCGGCGCCGCCGACGAGATGGTCGTTTCCGTCGCCGCCGGCGAGGCTGTCGTTGCCGTTGCCGCCGTCGAGGTAGTCGTCGCCGCTACCGCCGTTCAGCGCGTCGTTGCCGTTGCCGCCGAACATCGTGTCGTTGCCGCCGCCGCCGCTCAGCAGATCGTTGCCGTTGCCGCCGTCGAGGTAGTCGTTGCCCTCGCCGCCGAAGAGCGCGTCATTGCCGTTCTCGCCGAACAGAATGTCGTCGCCCTTGCCGCCGTCGACATAGTCGTTGCCGTTGCCGGCGAGGACGAGGTCGCCGTCCGTCCCGCCGAAGATCGTGTCGTCGCCGTTCAGCCCGAAGATGAAGTCGCCGCTGTCATGACCGTGCAGCAGGTCGCCTCCGTTCGTGCCGAAAACGACGTCGTCGTAAGAACCGCCAGGAATCGTCGCCATAAAGATACCCGTCGTTATTTTCATTGAAGGCGGTGACCGCCGCAGTAGGCCGTCCGGCCCCGAGAGGGCCGGTTCATGGCTCGCACCATGACCACCGATCGTGATCAGTTCTCGCGGTTGCGAATTAAAGAGAGATTAATTCCACTGGCGGTGGAGTAGTAATCGTCTAGGATTATTCCAAAAAATAAAAGCAAATCCGCGTTTCGGTGACATATAGATGTCATATTTCACTAAAGTACGTGCCTACCTTTTCATCACATAGCAAATAAGTATTTGAAGTTTATTTAGAAAGATTGGCGAAAATTTTAGAGAAATCGACGACGAGTTCGAGGCGGAATGCGCGCTTGTTGCCGGGCTCCGGCGTTCATTGAAGACGGAACCGCGGAAGGAGGCTGCGATGCGTTTTGGCGACGACCGCGAGAGCGAGAACATCGAAGACCGGCGCGGCTTCCCGATATCGCGCGGCGGGCTTGCCGGCGGCGGGATCGGGGCGATCGTCATCGTCGTCGTCGGGCTTCTGCTCGGCGTCGATCCGAGCACCCTGCTCCAGCTCGTCGCAGGCGGCGGCGGAAATCCGGCGCCGGTCTCCGGAACGTCGCGGCCGACCGGGCCGCGACCGGACGACGACCTCAAGCACTTCGTCTCGGTCGTGCTCGCCGACACCGAGGATACATGGCAGGCGGCGTTCCAGCGGATGGGACGGCGCTACGAGGATCCGCACCTCGTGCTGTTCTCCGGCGCGACGGATTCGGCCTGCGGCTATGCGCAGGCGGCGGTCGGGCCGTTCTATTGTCCGGGCGACCGCAAGGTGTATCTCGACCTCGCCTTCTTCCACGACCTCAGCGACAAGTTCGGCGCGCCGGGCGACTTCGCCCAGGCTTACGTGATCGCGCATGAAGTCGGGCATCACGTCCAGACGCTGCTCGGCATCACGTCCCGGGTCGACGCGATGCGCCAGCAGGGCGCGGACCGCGCCCAGACGAACGCGCTGTCGGTCCGGCTCGAATTGCAGGCCGACTGCTTCGCCGGGGTCTGGGCCAACCAGGCGAACCGGTCGCGGCAGATCCTCGAAACCGGCGACGTCGACGAAGGACTGCGGGCGGCGAGCGCGGTCGGCGACGACCGGTTGCAGATGCGGGGGCGCGGCTATGTCGTGCCGGAATCCTTCACGCACGGCAGCTCGGCGCAGCGCGTCCGCTGGTTCAAGCGCGGCCTCGCGGGGGGCGAGATCCGCCAGTGCGACACGTTCAACGCCAACGAGCTTTAGCGGCGAGCGCCGTTCGACGAGATTACGGAACGTATCGGACTTGTCGCATGCTGCGTCGCGCTATATTCCAACTCCGGCGAATGGTACGGCTGGGAAGCCGGTGTCAGTTGCCTTGAGCGGCGCCAGGGAGCAAAAGCTGACAATCGACATTTCTGCCGGGTAGTGGGAAAGCTGGGTCAGTGTACCGCGCCACGTGGATTGGAACGGACATCCTTTTGCGATGCATGAAAGGGAGCCTATTCGGGCTCGCCCTCTTCATCGTGTCGGTCGTCCTTGCGCCCGCTGCTTCAGCTCATGGCTCGCACCACCATACGTCGACATCAGTTCTCAGCGACCAAGCGTTCCAGACCGACAAGTCGTTGCTGACTCTCCCGCCCGCCTCTCCCGGTTCAACCGACAGCTGGAGAGACCGGATTCCGGCCTATTGGCTGAGCAGCGCCGGGCCGGATGCAGCCTGTCCGGGTGGCGATCCTGGCCGAAGCGGCCACGCGAATTGCTGCGCGGGACCCCTATGCTGCTTCGTCGCGTGCAGCATCGCGATGACGTTGCCGGACATCCCTTACCTCTCCGGATCGAAGTCGCCTTCCATGCCGCCCCTATCGGCATTGCTGTCAGTCGGCATCGGCGCGCAGCCTGCCGAACACCCTCCCAGACCAGTGCTCCGGTAGAGCGCAGGGCAACGCTCCGTCTGCCCTGAGCGGACGCCTGCCTGTCGGCTAGGTCGGTCTACAGCGTCAGAACCGTCCTGCGCGATCGCATCCGTGCGGGCGTCCCGTCATGCCGCCACCTGAGACGGCGCTTTTCAGCACAAACACTTACTCGGCCGCTTTGCGGCCTGGAGATCAACGGTGATTTTTCGCTTCGTTCCGATCGCTGTCACAGCGAGTTTGGTCGTCGCCGCGCTGGCGATGCCCGCACATGCCCACGACGATCATGCCATGACCGGGAGCGACCCCCACCGCCACGGCGGCACCGCACACGGCGCTACCGGCACTGACGGCGCACCCGGCAACCCGTTCGACGCCAAGCGCACCGTCCGCATCGCTGTCGGCCACGATAGCTTCAGTACGAAAGTAATTCAGGTGCGCGCCGGCGAAACCGTCCGCTTCGTGGTCACGAACGACGACTACGAATCCCACGAGTTCGGGATTGCCACCCCTCGGGAGCACGACGAACACCGGGCGATGATGAAGCAGATGCCGAACATGCGCCACGAGGACCCGAATGTCGTGACCATCGATCCTGGCCAGACCAAGGAACTGATATGGCGCTTCGGGCAAGACACGAACGTGGAATTCGCCTGTGACATCCCCGGCCATGCCGAGCACGGGATGGCCGGCAAGTTCCGCGTCATGCAATGACCGGAGCCGCGCCATGCGCATTCCTTCAGCTCCGGCCGTTCTCGCGGCAACCACGGTCGGCCTTGCGGCCTGCGTCAGCGCCGCGCCGCTTCAACTTCCTGACGATCACCCGGCCAGTCCGGCCGCCGCAGCGGGCCTCATCGACATCCCAACCGCTATCGCAGGCTACAAAAGTCCCGATGACTTCATGGCCCGTTCGGCGGCGGACACCAACGCTCCGGCGGGCGGCCGTGCCGGTATGCGCCACGACAGCGGCGGCATGGCGGGCATGCAGCGAGATGGAATGGATCATGCCGCGATGCCCGGAATGAGCCACGGCGGCGGCAGCGCTATGGATCATTCCACGATGCCCGGCATGCGGCACGAAGGAGCGCCCCACGGCGCTGACAGCCAGTGAGGGCGGCATTTATTCTCCTCGGCAGCGCCGCCGGGATGCTCCTTCTCGACGCTTGCGTCAGCGTGAACCCGGACGCCGCGTTCTCGGACGTCCAGACGACCGTCTCGGCTCGTCTCGGCGGCAAGGAGGTAAAGTGGAATCGGGACACGGAGGAGGATAAGGCCGCGCAAGACGCCGTCGCGCGCCTGCTGGAGAGCCCGTTGACGGCGGACAGCGCAGTCCAGATCGCTCTCCTGAACAACCGCCGCCTCCAGGCGGAGTACGAGGATCTCGGGGTCGCGCAGGCCGATCTCATTCAGGCTGGTCTTCTGG